>JBILDU010000083.1:0-13604 GCA_044352465.1 Bdellovibrionota bacterium | reverse complement strand
CCCCCGTGCCCCCCACCGCTACCAACCGAGCCGCTAGCTGATCGAGCGCGAGCCAAAACTGTTCTCTTTTTTTCATCTATACTCCCACCGCCGATACCTCCGATAGACATAGGCCCACAACCTCCATATCGCTTTTTTAAAATCGTTTAAGACCGGTCTTCACAACCGCCCCATCCCGACAACTCATTTCGCTTATTTAGAGTTCGGCTTCTCAAGCGAGGATATTAATGAATCAGGGCCAATTTCCTCGACAAAGACGGCCGGTGGAAAGGTCCCAACTATAGGAATTTCTCTTAAATTTCGAGCCTCGCCCGCGCTGTCCAGCGGCAGCTCAACGTCGCTCGGGGGAGTTACACCACGTCTGATGGCACTGACTATGAAAATCTTTTCTCAGATCGGCTACGGCGATAAGTGCCGCTCACGGACTCGACGTGCCATGACGGCAACGGTCAATCCGATCGAACCCTTTGAATTATCGATTCCGACCGCATCAGTCGCCTGACGGGTCGGCGAAACGGTGCGATTTGTATCACGCTCATCCCGTTCGATGATCTCTCGACGGATCGCGTCTTCATCAAAGAGCTGTCCCCGACTCTCTTCAAGTTGGGTGAGCCGCCGCTGCACCCGTACCTCGACCGACGCGGAAACAAAGAACTTATGGGGCGCGTCCGGAAACACCACCGTTCCCATATCGCGTCCCTCGGCGACAAGCCCCTGCCCCGGAAAAGCGCACCGCTGCGCCTCAAGAAGGTACCCCCGCACCAGGGGAAACCGGGAGGTTTTTGAGGTCGCCTCCGAGACCGCTGGCACGGTGAGTTCAGCCGCACGATCAACCCCATCGATGAGCAACTCCCCCTCACCCTGCAACATGACCGTATGCGCATCGAGGACTCGCTTTATCGCCCCCTCATCATCAAGATCGATCCCGGCTTGCAGACACAACCACCCCACCCCACGATAGAGGAGCCCTGAATTAAGGTGGGCGCATCCGAGTTCCCGCGCGAGCGCACGCGAGAGGCTCGTCTTCCCCGAACCAGCGAGACCATCAACGGTTACTACAAGGCGGCGATCCGAAGGGATAGTCATAAGGCTTTCCTGATCTTACTCGAAACTTATACTCGTTGAGAGCCACGCCGGATGTTTTTTCGCCTCCCGGGCTCTGACAACTGCTTGGTCAGAGGCTCCTCGAGCATCATCTTAGCGCGCCCACCGCCGGTTTCTCCATCCCACATACGAAAGTCGAGGGAAATTATCTCCTCCTCCCACTCGCCGCCACACCTACGCGCTATGTTGGGTCCGAATAACTCGGAAAAAAGCCTCTCCTCGGGGAATGGCATCAGCCGGGAGACTCGGTTCGATTCGGGCAATCATCTCTTGGAGATCCGCCGCCTGATGGTGCGCCGGCTTCGAGACCTCACGCGGTATCGTATTCAGCGATTCAATGTAACGAAGCAACGTGCGCGCTCGCAGCGCCTCCGCTAAGACCACGGGAGATGGGACGTCAGGGTTCTGCAAAGCGGCGAGGATCTCAGGCACGGCGCTCACATACAGCCTCGCCGCGATCTCCCCACCTTGGTCGATTATCGCGTAGTCATGCGCCGCTGCCCGAGCAAGTTCGAGGGTAAAGACCTCGAGATCTCTGACCCGGTAGAACATCTCTGCAAAAAGCTCGTTTCCCCGTACCCCGAAGTTCCAGCCTAGGGATATCTCGCGGGTGCGATAGGCATTCCATGCGGCGAGACCCCGTGCCACTTCGGCATCCGCCCCCGCATCGGGACGGAGCGCATGAAGTAACGTCTCGCGCGCCGCAATTAAACCATCGTGAAGCGCGGATCTTGTCGGATCGAGTCGCGCCGCGAGAGCGAACACCACGAAAGCAAACGGAGGGCGCTCCGCCCCCCGATACGCCCACCCGATCGACTCAAGCAGCGCCGCAGTGCCGTGAGCAACCGCAGGCTCAAGCTCGTGTCCCACCGGATCGTTGTGGCGATAGAGATCAGTGAGACCCGCCATGACATCCGGAAGCCCTACGAGGGGGAGCCCCGCGAGTCCGATCTGCGCCCCGCGCAGATACAGCGAATGGGCCACCTCAGCATGCCAACTCACCGACTCAGCTGCAGCGATATGATCACGCACCACCCCCTCGATCTCACGTTGCGCGCGAAGACGATGGCGCTCGCGGGTCGCGATAAGATTGAGCGGCGCATGCCCCTCCTTAATCTCATAAGCCGCCTCGAGATACCGAACTCCCGCACCGGCGAGACGATCAAGTTGAATAAACGCGACCGCCGGATCGGCGATTCCGTGAGAGATGTTCGCGCGAACAACACTACGGAGCGTCGTCAGCACATCCAAAGAAGCTGGGGCGAGTTCAGCCCCCGCACTCGCCAAACTATAGGCCCCCGCGCGGTCTCCTCGACCGAGAACCCGCACCGCCTCAATCGCAAGCACCCGACCGATGAACGGATGGATCGACTCCGGAACAAACTGAGTAATCCCTTCGCTCGGGGCAAGATAGTGCGGATAATCGGTGAGCGGATAAAGGCGCACGGCACGAAGAACCGCGACAGCAGAGGTCTCACTCTGCACCAAGTCCCCCTCAGCCGCTGCACGGCACGCTCGATCAGCAAGACCCTGTATCTCCCGGACGTCATCGGCCGAAAGGTTGAAGAAAGGGCGCCCCCCCTCGTTTCCCGACGGTTTGTTCACTGGCCCGTTACTAACCATAGCGACCACTCTAATTCGGTCCCTGGGGCTAATCAAAAAGAACAGGGCTTTAACTTTTACGCCGAAGGGACGATAATAATAATATTATCAGTAGATTATACCACTGGTTGTATGCGTCGCCGCCCCCAAGAGGGAGATAAGCCTTCGATTTCATTTGCAAAGTCGCTATCGGCCGATGTCGGAGAGATCGGTCTAGTGCTCTCGGGTGGTGGCTCCCGTGCCGCCTATCAAGTTGGCGCGCTACGCGCTCTCGAACCCCTTATTCAGAAAAGCTCCCACCCGATCTCAGTGGTGGTGGGCAGTAGCATCGGTGCCGTTAACGGATTGGTCTTTTCTGCGGCTCTCCGGAGCGGGCTTACCCAATCGATCGACCAACTGACTGAGATGTGGCGCGAGCGGAACTTTCGTAACACCTTTTCCGGCTCCCCCTCGCGCGCTTTCTTTAGAGCGATTCGAATGGCGGCGCTCCAGTACGCGGCACCGGGCCCCAACGCAACCTCCAACGCGGTCTTTGATCCGAGCCCCCTCATGCAACGAGTGGATCAGGTCATCAACGACCACGGTGGACTGACCCCCGAGAACAGGGTCCCTACCCTGAGCGCTGTTGCGGTGATGACAACACAGGAGGGGCTCGAGCGGAAACCGCTCCTGTTTCTGAGCTCCCACAAGTCGGTTGAACCGGAGCTTATGGCGGGCGCCTCTTTCGATATATGTAACGTCAAAGCCATCACGGCGAAGCATGGATTCGCCTCCGCGGCGCTGCCCTCGGTTCTTCCGCCGGTCGAGATCGACACCGACGTCGGCAAGGTGCGACTCGTGGATGGTGGGATCTCGCAAAACATCCCCGTTGACCCAGCGGTTCGGCTCGGAGCACGCCGGGTAATCGTCATCGACATCTCGGGGCGTAACTACTGGCTCGATCGCTACAACGAATCACACGATACCCGCCCCACCTGGGAGGTGCCGGCCGGTCTCGAGACGTTCTGTCTTCGACCGCCTGACACCCTTGTCCTCCGGTGCCAAGAACCACTCGGGCCACTCCTGCGGCAGTGCGTCGCGAGCTCGCGCAAGAAATTTATCGCTGCAGTTGGACCGATCTGGCCCCTCTTCTCACTCCTTAAGAATAAGCTCGGAGAGGAGGTCGCTTTTGAAGCGATGAGCTACGTGGCACTCGATGGCGACTACAGCGCAGCGCTCATCGAACGGGGGTACAACGAAACGCGCCTCATCCTTAAAAACAAAGCACAGCTCGAATTCGAACGTAACGACAGTTACGCCTCTCTCGTGAAGGCGGTATAAAGCGACCTCCACGCCGCGAGCGCCCCACTCAATACGTTAGTTACCTCAGAGCCGGCCCGGTGTAACCACGGGCCGAATGGTGAAAAATATCTGGGCAAATCGCTCTAAGCTGCCGCACCTTTCTGCGGAGCTCGCGCTGGAACCTCGCTAAACTCGACCACAAGTTGGGCGAATTCAGCCGTTCTCTCATCGCTCCCACCGTCGACGCTCAACTTACTCCGGCCCTGCAACGTCATCTGCCATGCGGTCGGCATACGGCGGGCCATCGTTGCGGCATCGCGCCGCTCTTCAAGCGAGTCGTCTGCGGTGCTCACCACGAGCACCGGGCAGCGGATTCGTTGCAGGAACGGACGGCTATCGAAACCCCGCACCACGCGCCGCAGCGGTAGCCCGAGCGGCAACGCACCTTCGAGCCGATCTACCAGCCGGTCGATGAGACGGGGATGGGCCCGCGATGACGCCCGAAAAAGGACTGCCGCACGCACCGTCCGCGGCTCCAGCAAACAGAGATTCTGCACCAGCGCACCCGCGGCACCGAAACCGACAAAGGAGCCCTGGCGGACCCCCCGGGATTGAAGCGTGGCGCGCAGCGCCTCGGTAAGTGCGCCCCAATTTTCATCGCTCACCCGCGGGGAGCGAAAGACCAGACACCGACTCTTCGCCGCGATCGATTCAGCGCTCGCTCGCGCAAACGCACCATCGCGCTCGTCCTCAAAGATAAGCACGAACGGTCGACCTACTCCACCCTCACTCACCAAGTCAAATTCGATCGTTTGAGAAGTCATCGGCTAGCTTAACTCCGCGCTACCCCATATTGATTCCAGCACGATAGCATTGTCAAAGGCAGGAGAGCTGCCTCACCAGGCAAAATCGATCGGGCAGGGTTTGATCTAGCCCCTGAAGTATGTAAGTTTGGGGGGTACGGTGACAGCGGTCAAAGAACGGCGACCATGATAGGCAAACCGGGCCCTTTTCAGATTATCGAAAGCGAAGGTTGCGGCAACGTCGACGCCCCAATCTCAGCTCCACGCCGCCGCTACGGGTGCGACCACTACGATACCTGCTTAAACCTCGCCGCCGCGCTCAACTGGGATAGCTTCACCTGCCGGGGGTGCTCGGAGGAGATCGATGAAGCGCTTCTGTGGCGGGCGAAACAGGCCGAGAAGCGTGATAGCGTGGCCCGTTCACTCTGCCAGATTCCCCACATTCAGCTCCATGAAAAAGTCCGTGTAGCTCCGGCAAGCGACACGCCAGCTGGAGAGATAGAAGGTGCCGAGGCTCAAGCATCTCAAAGCGGTCGCAGCGGCGGCTTCGGACCACGGGTAGTAGAGCCGTTTCGAACACGCAAATAGTCCCCTGACAGCAGCCGTCGAAGCACCATATCTCGGTCGCTTTCTCTAGGCCGAAGAGCGATTCGTGCAACACCTCTTTGGAGACTGAACTTCGTTAGGGAGCTCCCCCCTCACCTTTTGCCGACACTCGCTGCTCCTGCCGCACCGACCACCAGACGAGTCCACCGATCGCGGCAAGCACATACGATTTAATCCTCAATATCACCCCAACACCGAGCGCTTGCGCCGGTGTTGCCCCAAGGCCGGTAAGAAAATAGAGAAATGCCCCCTCTTGCAGCCCCAACCCGCTCGGAGTGATGGGTAAGGAGCCGATGAGGAGAATGATGGGTAACACCACAAAGAGATCCGCGTACGGCACCCCAAACCAACCGACCGCAGCGGCGGCTGCAACCGTATTCACCACGGTGATCGAGTGAAAGAGGAGCGAAAGCACAAGCGCCTTCAGGAGCACCGCACGATTCGCTGCCGCTCCACGGAGCACCCCTTGGACCTTCTGCAGATGAACCACGAAACGGCCGATACGGGGGAGTCGCGCAACGACGGCCAAGCACCACGGCGAAAGGAGGCACCCAACGGCGAGGCCAAGCCCCACTGCCATACAAACGATCGCCCCCCGTACCGCGACCGACGCGCTCGGCACGAACCAGATTGAGATGAGGGCCAGCCCCAGCATCGCCACAAGACCGAGGAGTCGTTCGAGAAGCGTGGCTGCAAACGCCTCGTGTTGCCCCACAGACTTCCCGAGATACCAACTCCGCACTGCGTCACCCCCCAAATGCGACGGCAGGATAAGATTCACAAAATATCCAACGTAATAGAGCGCATTCAGCCGGGCTAACGACACCACACACCCAAAGCTCTCGAGAAAGAGCTTCCATTTAAGGGCACTGAGGTAAATGAGTACCCCGGAGATGTAGAGGAGATATATGCCCAACGGCACACTTAACTGGCTGAGCGCTCCGATAAGCTCGGTGCCGTCCACCGAAAGAAGGAGTGCGACGACTAAAGCCGCGGCAACAACTCGTTGGGTCCAGCGGTGTAGCAGGATTCGCATCATGCGATCCTCACCCGTTCAAGCTCCGCTATCAGGTCATCGCGAAGTATCCGCACTACCTCGACCGGCTTACGCTTGCCCGGCCACAACTTGGCGAGGAGAAAAAGACGTACTCGGTGAAGAGAGTGGTTCGCTGCATAGCCTGCAAGAACGGTCATACAACCGACCCACGCGCCCCACCACCAACTGCCACTTATCGAGACGGTCAGCGCCATCAAAAAGAGATACCACAAGGGAAAGAGTACGATCCCGAGCCCAAGTTTCAGCGAAGCGAGACTCACCGGCTCGCTCGCCCGCTCAGCCAACACCGCGATCACACGGTAAGGGATCAGGTGGGTGAGAACGCCGAACGCGACGATCGGCGTCAGCACAAGATTCGGGAGGGCATCTTCCGGCTCTTCAAGTGGAGCATCCCCCTCGATGGCGAATATCCCCGCAACATCAAGATAATCGTCGATACGCCGCTTAAGTTCCGCACACCGTTCGGGATAGCGAGGTGCCAAGGACTCAACGTTTTGCGCGATGACCGCGAGACGGGCCCGCTCATCAAGCGCTGACCCTTTTGACCGATAGAGGCGGGCGATCTTCTCGATAAACGCCTGATGCTCCACCAGACTGATCTGAACCGTCACAGCTTCAAGCTCGGCCTGACATCGGGCGGTGAGCGCCCGCACCGTACCGACCGCATCGCTCGCAAAAGCGGCGGCGAAATCGGCAACTTTAATCGACTCTCCAAAGGTCACCGTCACCGCACTACGAAAAGCGTGAAGATCGCTGTACGTTATCCCAACCGGCTGAATCACGAGCCCACCGGAGAAATGACGCGGCGACTCGGCCTGAAAAGCGATGCGCGCTGCTCCGGTCTTTAACGGCGAGATTTTACGCTCAGCTCTACTCACCCCTTCCGGAAATAGGGCGAGAGCCCCCCGTGATTCGAGCACCGCCGCAGCCCGACGAAACGTCTCATCGTTCTGCACCGCATCGGTCGGCGAATCCTGACGGCGCTCAACCGGAATGACATGGAGCTTCGCCAGAAGCCCCGCCACAATAGGGTTTCGAAAGAGTGTCGCCTTACCAAGAAACCACAATTCCCGCTCGTACACCGAAGCGATGACGAGCGAATCGAGCGCCATGTTGGGATGGTTGCCGAGGATAATCACCGGACCATCCTCAACGGGTGTCGCGCCAGTGAGCCTTACTTCGGCGAAAAATTGCCGTAAGATAAACCGAAGTACAAAATGCAAAGCTCGGTACACCGCACTCCCCGTTACTCGAAAAATTGAAGCTCCGCGATGCTCCAGTCAAACACCCGATCTCGCCCGAGCTGAGTGAACTTAACCCCCCGGACCCTCGCCCGCGGAAACGTAAGCGTTATCGGCCCCGAATAGTAACGCAGCGCCACGGAGTCATCCTTCTCGACGATACGCCGAGTCTCCCCGTTCGCGAGCTGTAACTCAACATCAAGGAGACGCGGATAGTCCGATTTAAAAGCTCCGAGATGATACCGGAGCCCACGGAGGTCAACGGGCCCTACAAATTCAACGACGAAGCTCATCCCCGGTCTTTGGGGCGTACCACTCCCCCACCGGGTTTGCAGATCCCCATCGAGCACCGCGGCAGCGGTCTCACCCCTCGACGAGGCGGTGAGCTTCCCGATTCGCTCATTTCCCAACGGCTTCAGGTCGGGTCGGGTAACTTTTAAGCGATAAAAGACCTCATACCCCGAGAGCGCTACCCGTTCGAACAAGATCCCTTGAAACTCCAGCGCCCGCGCCACAAGCTTCGCCTGCGCTGGAACCAGCACCAGCGGCATCGTCTCCTCATCGAAAGCAGCGCTCGCCTCGATATACTGCTCAATCCGCTCCTGCTCCGGCTCCTGGAAGACCCGAAAGCGCACCCGCTCGGCGGTCTCGAGAGCAAGTCGATAGCCGATCCAATAATTCGTGCGAACCCACCTGATATCGTTCCCCTCGAGCCACTGGATGAGCTCTGTATGGTCACGGGATACCCGCTCACCATTGAAAACGAACGGCTCGCCCGGAATCGCGCGGCCCCCTATATAACTCGAGGTGAGGTTGAGTCCCACGATGAAGGCCGCGAGCGCCACCGCCAGCGAGCGGTTCCATCTTTTCCACCGGTTGAGGACGACCCCAACCAACAAAAATATTCCGGGGTAGATCGGCAAAAGATACCGCGGCGCCTGAAAGAGAAAACCGAAAGAACTCGCACAAAAAACGACTCCGACCGTCACGATGAAAACGAGCAGAAGCTCGACCGGTGCGCGACTATCGACCCTCAACCGCATGAACGCCACGATCTGACGCCGGCGCATCAAGACAAGAGCGAGGAGGGTGAGCCCATAGAGGAGCCCCACCAGAAGCGTGCTGCCGGGGAAGAGATCGGCTGGATTCCAGAAACGCTTCGCTCCAAGGATCGTCGGAAGCGCAACCGTAAAAAACCCGCTCAGGTGCTTGGTAAAACGGCCCTCTTTCGCCGACTCAAACATCTCAAAAGAGACGAAGCTGTGCTCCAGATTGTAGATCCAAAACGGAAGACTCCCCACGATAAAGGCAACGATCCCCACACCGAGGTGGACGGCGATCCGCCGCATCGCGCCAGCTCCGCTCCGCAGCAGGTGACACAGCATGAAAAGGCCGATCGGACCCACAAAGTAGATAATCTGAAAATTGACCCACCACCCAAGACCTAGCGCCCCCCCAATACACACCGTCCCCCACACCGGAGCTCGGGGAGCTTTTAACCACCGACAAAGCAGGAGCATGGCTCCGACCCCGATGACGACTAGTTCAATGAATCCACCCCGCGCCATCGAGCTCCAGATCACGAGCGGGGAAGGGGGGATGGCGATAAGAATCGTCGCAACCCGAGCACCGAATTCACCGGTGATCTCTCGACCGAGGCGATAGACCAACGGCACCAGCGCCAGCGAAAACAGAAACGGCACCGCTTTAAGAGCAACGGTGGAGACGCCCATGAGCGAGAAGAGGCCGCTGACGAGGATCGCCTCAAGTGACCCCATGTAATGTTGGCCGTAGTAGAAGATCGGGACCTGGCCTCCTTCGACGATATGCTTCGCCATGAGCCCAACGATCGCCTCGTCTCCATCAAGGACGAAGTTCGCCGCGAATAAAAAGTCGAGCCGCAACGCCGCCGCACAGGCAACGGCCAGCAGAAGAAAGTTTGACTCTGAGAAACGGGAACGACGGCCAGACGACATGGCGATTTCTATACCATGTTCAACGGGGAAGTACCATCGAACAGGATAATAAAATATATTAAATACAGCTGGTTATAAGCGAGCCGCTGGCGGCGAACGATCGCGAGCAGCATCTCCGGCGAGGCGCCGGTACGCCTCCAACGTTTTCAGACCTGTCCGCTCCCAGGTGAAAGTCCGCGCCCGCTCTGGGCCAGATCGGCGCAATCGCTCGGCGAGGGCCGGATTTGACAATATCTCGAGCACTCCGCGCGCTCCCCCACCGATATCGTGGGGGTCAAAGAGCACCCCACTATCCCCCACAACCTCGGGCATCGCCGAAGTGTTCGAGCTCACTACAGGAAGCCCCGCCGCCATCGCCTCTAATGGCGGCATCCCAAACCCCTCGTAGAGGCTCGGAAAGAGAAAAGCTGCGCTGAGACGATAGAGCCCTGGCAGATCCTCGTCCGGAACATAGCCCGTTTCGATGACCGCATCGGCCACACCGCTATCGCTCATCACCTTGCGAAGCCCCGGATACTCCTTATCACCAGAGATTCGGCCAACGAGAGCAAGCACCGGTAGCGGCTCGCCCCGCGCTCCCCGCTCGCGGAGCACCTCCGCAAATATCTTGAGGAGTCCCCGATAATTTTTCCGTTGATCGATCCCCCCAACGTACAGAATCACCGGTCTCTCCGCCGGGAGGCGATACCGTTGGCGCAGCGCCACCTCGCACTCAAGACTCTGCGCACCCTTGAAAAAACGCCCGTCGACTCCCAGAGGCGTCACCACGATTCGCTCCGGCGGAATGCCCAAGATGCGCTCGACATCACGGGCGGTGTTCTCACTGATCGCGACGATGACCGCAGCACCCCGAATAGCTCTCAGCTCCAATGCGCGCGCCAATCGGAAACGCCATCCCGGCTGGGAAGCGGCGTAGAGGTCTCGACAAATAAGCGGAATCAGATCGAGGACGGTCAAAACATAGCGCTTCCCCGACCACGAGGGCGCATCCATGTGGGCGGGAAAGTGGAGCGCCTCGAAGCGGTCGGTGCGTCTTCCCCCCACATAGAGCGGATAGACGACCTGTTGGCGGAGAGTCTGCCGCCCAAGCGGGGCACATTCGATAAATTTGTCGATCAGCGGTGGAGCTTTAAAAAGGGTGTGGTCGAAATACTCGACTTTCAGACCACGCGCTTCCTCTCCCTGAAATCGATCAAAGAAGTTCGTGAGCTCCCGCACATAACGGCCGATTCCTCGCGCGGCGTGCTCTTTAAAGGAAGGATCCAGCGCGCTCGTATCAAAACCCACGACAAACGCCATCGGCGCTATCCTCCAACCGCTGCGCGCGACCGCACCGGCGCTCCAAAGAGCGCCCCCACCTGCGCCTCGAACCGCTCGATCGAAAGCCCCGCTACCCGGGCCCGACCGGCATCGCGCAGCCGTTGTCGCAGGGTGTTGTCTCGATATATCTCTCCGAGGATCTCCGCTATCTCAGCAAAACGTTTCTCCGCTACGACGATCCCCCCACTACCCATAGTATCGGGCACCGCCGACGAACCGAACGCCACCACGGGGAGCCCGAAATGCATCGCCTCAATCAGGGGGAGACAAAACCCCTCATGCTCACTCATGCACAGGTACGCCGTCGAACCCTCGTAGAGGGCGCGCACCTCATCGTCAGTGAGGCACCCCGCAAAAGTCACCGCTTCCCCTAACTCCAGATCGTGCACGAGTCGCTTTAAAGTATATGAGTACAGCTCAGTGTCGATATCGATCCCCACAAGCCACAGTCGACTTTGCGGCTCAACGAAGCGGTGGAGGAACCAAAACGTTCGAATGATATCTTCGATACATTTATTTGGAGCGATCCGTCCGACATGGAGAAGATGGAATCCCGGCTCACCCGCGATGAGCGTCGCGATCTGCGGATTAGCTGGAATCGACCACTTGGTACGATCGATCGGTAGCTCAAGCACGTCAGCGGCGAAACCGAGTGCACGGAGCTCCGCGGCATTAAATGCGGAGTCCGCGAGGAGCCGATCGGTTACCTCACACAACCGGGGCAGCTCATCGAGCCCTGCGCGAATATCAGCAACGATACGTGGATTCACCCCCTCAAACCATTTTGCTGGTGTCAGGTTATGGTAAATGAGGCTTCGAGTGGCTCGCGGCAACCCCGCATAAATTCCGTTCAACTTGGAGCCGAGGGAATAATGTAAGACCACCTCACCAGCGAAATCGGCGGAGAACTCATCGATATTTCGCGCCTTCCCCACATACCGCGGATGGACGTTCAACGCGAATATCTCGCTCTCTCGACCGGCCGCACGGAAACACCGCTGCAGTGCTAACACCTCACCTGAGATGGCATCGCCGTAACTCAAGGTGTGGACGAACTGATGAATCGGTCCGCTCATAAACTCTCAGCGAATCCCTCACGGTGACGGTTGAAGACCGCGTGCCCTGCGAGCAACACGACCACAACCCACCCCGTAAGGTAGATCCACGCCCGCGCTGCTGGCCATACCCCATCGAGAATAAGACTATGATAAAAGACCGTAAAAAGAGCGAGCGGGTTAATATCAAGGGTGAAGCGAAATTGCTCCGGCACCGCCGCGACCGGATACAAGATCGGGCAGAGAAAAAAAAGAAACGTCAAAAGATTCGTCACCAGATGCTGCACGTCACGATACTGAACGTTTAAAGAGCCGAGACCGAGCGCCAGGCCGAGGAGGAAGAGAAACTGGAGCCCGACAACCAAGGGGAGCCCCAGCAGCGCCGCATGGAAATCCATCCCCGCAAATGCCATGAAGATAAAGAGCAGCGGGAGTGAGAGGAGAAAATTGACCAGAGTCGTGAGCACCGCCACCGTCGGCAAGACGTGCGGCGGAAACATCGATTTGGTGATGAGATGACCGCTGCTCACGATCGAACTCGTGCCCTCACTCACCGCGCTTGTAAACCACAACCAGGGGAGCAGCCCACAGAAGAGAAAGATCGTGTAGTTCGGAACCGAATCGTAACGGATGTAAAACTTAAAAACGACGAAGTACACGAGCATGAGGCAGAGCGGATTGAGAAACGACCACAAGAAGCCGAGCACCGAGCCCCGATACCGGATCGAAAGATGGCGCACGACCAACGCCCCGATGAGCGCCCGAAAACGCCACAATTCCTTCACCTGATCGATCATGCGCCTCTCCGTAAGCCACTCTCGCCCAGCTCCGGCGTTATGTTCCACCGATGGGCTGGTTCAAAAACCCCGACATGATTGACCGCCGAACGCACCGAGAACCGCAGCGCGCCTTGATGGTAGTCGTACGGATATCCATCGACGCGATGCACCGCAACATCGAGACGATACGTCCCTTCAAGAAGTCCAAGCCGCTCAAAATCGATCGTCACAACCCCGCTCGCCCCGAGGGCGGGAAGAGCGATCCGCTCGATCGCGGTATTCGTTCCGAAAACAGCGAGCCCATCGAGCCGGTGAATTCCGATACCGAAAACTACTTCACCGACCGCCTCGCGTACCGCATAGGCGATCTCGATACGAATCGGGTCGGCGGTGTGAAAAAGGAGGTGGCTTTCCCCGTGCTGATTGAGTAACCGCGTCGCCGTTACCTCGATCTCTCGACTCCCCCACCGCCCCGCCGCAAACGGGTCCGTCGCGTTACTTGCGCTCCCGTCTGCCCGCTCTCCCACCGGAGTATCACTCCGCTGGGCCTCCAACTCGGCTTCTTCACCCCGTTCAAGAAAAGCGCGGTATCGATCGATCACCCGCCGCGGCTCACCGCGATCCTTTACCTCCCCGCTATGAAGCCACACGACCTCATCACACCACCGCTCCACGGCGTCGAGATCGTGACTCACGAGAATTAACGTCTTCCCCGCGCGACGGAGTTCCGCGATTTTGTCTTTACATTTCGCGACAAACGCTGCATCGCCGACCGCTAAC
>JBILDU010000155.1:0-4064 GCA_044352465.1 Bdellovibrionota bacterium | reverse complement strand
GTTCTCGATCGGAGGCACGGAAGCGGTACGTGGGGTGGGTACGTTACCAGGTGTCGCCAGGCGCAGCTCCGAATCTTTTGGATACATCGAGTCAATTACCGCTGAGGAGTCGATCCTCGGACGGAGTGGGCTCATCATGAAGGGGGTCGCGAACGGCTCGTTTTCGTTCGTTCCCGATGATCGTATCTTACGGGTTTTGCGTTCGGGGCGGCTCGGTCTGACTCCGGCGATGGAGGGATATTCACCCGGAGCGCAGATTGTGGCGTCGTTCGCATTTCATCATTTCGGCTCGAATCCGCTCGTCGCGCGTAACCTCGTGGATGCGTGCGAGGTGGTGCAGGGGATGTAGGCGCCGTACCGAGCGGTAGGTCCGGCACACCTCTTGCTGCTTTGTCTGTGACCGTCAGACGGTCGTTGCTTCGGGAGCTCCCGAATTACCATATCAAGAGAGAGGGGTTTTATGAGGGGGGAGGTGAATCGGGTGCGCAATTTTTGCGCCACGCTGGGAGCTCTGGTGCTGTTGCTCGCAGCGCCCGGTTTCGGCGATTTCCCAGCACCGAATCTACCGGGATGGCCGGCACAAGGGCTCGTCCTCTCAGGAAAGGTGGTGCGGTACAGCTCACCAACTATCGCCGATATCGATGGCGATCTCTCGAACGGTCTCGAGGTCACGGTGGGTGGGGCGGATGGGCGGATTTACGTCTACCGCGCGGATGGCTCTCTGCTGTGGGAGCGGACGACCCCGGCGCTCGGCTGTGCAACCGCCTCGAGCACCGAGCGGCTTTACGCGTCCCCCGCAGTGGGGGCTTTGTTCGGCGATGGGGTGCCGTATGTTGTTGCAGCATACGGTAGCTTTCGCAGCGGAGGCTGCGACGGCGGTGTCGTGGCGTTTCGTGGAAGCGACGGCACTCGTGCCTTCACCTTTAGCACCAAAAAATTTGCCCGCCAGATGAAGTTCCAGGAGCGACTTCACGGAGTATATTCTTCGCCAGCGCTCGCCGACACCGATGGGGATGGGCGACTCGAGATAGCGTTCGGTGCTTTCGACCGTAATGTCTATCTCCTCGAACACAACGGCTCCGTGCGTTGGTATTACAACGCGGCAGATACGGTGTTTTCATCGCCCACCTTCGCTGACGTCAACGGGGATGGCCGACTTGAGGTTTTAATCGGCACCGACATATCGGCGAATCCCCGTCTGAAGCCTGCCACCAAAGATGGTGGATTTGTCTACGCACTTAAATCGGAGAAACGGGCGGTGCGGCGAATCCGCTTTCGCGATAGCTCCGCGTATCTTTGGCAGCGTTATCTCCCTCAGGTCGTCTTCTCCTCGCCGGTTATCGCCGATGTCCTCAGTTCGAATCCGGGTCCCGAGGTCGTGATCGGCTCGGGATGCTTTTTCCCGCAACGGAGCTCCGCCAAAAGAGGGCGGACGATCGCGGTCCTTCGTCTTACCGATGGAGCGATTCTAAAGAAGCTCGCGACGCCAGCGTGTCTCCCGTCCTCGGTGGCGGTGGGCGACCTCTCGGGAGATGGCCGTAACGATATCGTTGCGCTCGTTCAAGGGAGCCGTTTGCTGGGAGGGCCGGGTGAGAGCCGACTTATCGCGTACGATCTCGAAGGGAGCACCGTTTTATGGAGCGTCGTTCCGAGAGTTTTCGGCAAGAACGAGATCTTCTCCGATGTGAATTCCCCGGTGACGGTGGACCTTGATGGCAATGGTTCGCTTGAGGTTGTGGTGGCAAACAGCCGCGGAATCGCTATTCATAACGGGGTTGATGGTCGGGCGCTACACTGCACGACGCGGGAATGTTTTGGGCCAGAGCCCGTACTTCTCACCCGCGATCCACTTCGAGCAACGCCGGCGATAGCTGATATGAACCTGGATGGTCTCCCCGATATCGTGATCGGCGGGGGGCAGGGGGGGCGGGGGCGGCTCTATAGTTGGACCGGATTCGCGGCCCTTGGAAGCTCTCCCGGGGGGTACCCGCCATTTTCCGCTCCGTGGCCGATGTGGCGTGGGGCGCCAAGCCACGTGCGTGTGGTGGAGTGACGTCGGTAGCTGGCACAAGCAACAGAGCTCAACAAACTGGGAAACCCGGCGATGTCCTTGGAAAAAGATAAGGCTTTACATTGCGGCGGCGAGAGCCGCCGCAATGGCTGTCAGACCGCCGATAGCACACCCGGTAAGTAGCGCGAACGAAACCGCAAATGCGCCGAGCGAGCGCGCTGGCTCCGTTTTCATCATGCAACACAGTTGGCAAATCATAATCGCGCCTCATAGGTTCGGGGCACTGTCGGTTCGTTCCGATCTGGGGAGAGAAGGCGCGCGGTCGGAACCAAAAGATCGAGCGCCTGTCCGATATCGTACGTTTCGATGTAGCGGGAGAGCATCTGCGCGCGGGGCGATGCGAACGCGGCTCTATCCCGATACGCCTCCGTCTCTTTGAAAAAGACGATACTGTCCCTGGTTGGGCTACCCGCTTTCCCGGCAACGGTGCTCTTGGTCGGGAGACAAGGTGCGATCCCGCAGAACCGATAGCCCTGGTTCTCTAACTCACCACATGCACTCGGGCAGGCTGGGTCGTGGAGATTCACATACACAAAAAGCGCTTTATGTCCGTCCCAGGTGCGGGGCTCGAGATTGAGGGGTCCGTTGATGAGGCTTGGGGTGATGAAAAGGTGATACGCGCCAAGTCCCCGGTGGTAAGAGAGCTCAATCGGCTGATTGAGGGCAACTTCTCTCTGGGTGCCGTCAGCGGCGAAACATCGCTTCAGCCCTAGCGGCGCATAGAGTATGCGGCAGATCTCGCGGTGGTGCGTCGGAACAAAGAGCGGAAGATCGGAGGAGGCGGTGTCGCCGCTGTAGATCCGTTGAGTCACCAAGGCGTGGCGGCGCGATCCACGCGCATGAAATAGTCGTCGGTGGGGCAGTCGCTCCCCCCGCGCCCTTATCGGCTCACTCGGTAGATATCCCGGCAAAAGAGCCACCTCTTTGGAGTTGAGCAGGGTGGTGGGTATGGTCTCCATGGCGCGTACACCCTCGTAAACGAATCCGGTGCATGAGCGCCAATGCTGAGTTCGGGCCAGTCTCCGCACCGTTTCCGCCGCGGCACGGGTAATGTCCTGGCTCGACTGACGGTAGGCGGGATCGATCACCGGTAGAGAAATCACCGTGTCGCTCGGAGACCCGTGGTCGGTGTGAATGGCGAGATGGGCGACGATATCGCGCCGATCCTCGGCAACAAGGCTGATAAACCGCCTGCCCATCTGGGCGCGCCAGAACTCCGGATCGTAGACCCCCGGGAGGGGGAAAGAATCGCCGTAAACGTGGTTGAAGAGGCGTACAATCCCCCGAATTGCGGCGGAGTTATCGGGGCTCAACGCTTTTATTTTGATTTCGTTCAACGTACTATTCTCCTGCCGTGGCGAATGTCACCCACTTGGGGGGCATAAAACGGTAGAAGTATATCGAGCCATGCAAACCTACTCAAAGGAAGTGGTAGGTCGGTAGAACGATCGTTCGCCGCGCCGAACCGTTATATTAAAGATGACAGTTTCAGTCCGCGGAAATACACACGGCCTCGCTCCATCGGAGATACGTAACGTGGAGCGACTGGCTCACCGTGCACTCGAGCCCGATAGGATCGTGACGCTCGCCTTTGCCCGCGAGCTCTACGAGCGAGCGCGTGAGCTCCGCCGCCGCATCGGTGTGCTTGTCTCCCGTGAGGGTCGGGTGCTCGAGGTCTTTCTTGGTACGAAGGATATCTTGTATCTGCCCGATATTGGGCGATACCGTCTCGGCCGGGGGCGGCTTCGTCGGTTGCGGCTAATCTTCAGCGACCTTTCCAACCCCGAGCATCCGCCGGCGATTCCCGCGGATATCTTTGGCGACCTTCAGAAGCTACGCCTCGATATGGTCGTGAGCATCAAAGTGGAGGAGAACCGCGCCCGAATGACTCACGCGACGATCGCTCCTGGAAGGCAGGGAGAGACCGTCGAGAAAGATCGCGATATCGCCACTGACACGCTCGACTTTACGGCGTTCATTGCGGAGCGTGAAG
>JBILDU010000082.1:0-13912 GCA_044352465.1 Bdellovibrionota bacterium | reverse complement strand
ATCGATACGGGCAATTAAAATCTTTTGACCGAAGGAGAGCTCATGACTTTGCCTAAGACCAATTCGCGGCTCCGCGCCGCTTGCGCCGCGCTGCTCGCAACGATAGTCGGAATCAACCTAGCTCCGGCAGCGTTCGCCGCTCCAGTAGAGGATAGTGGGGTACGGCGGATTACGCTGCGTATCACCAACACCGCATGCGCAGCGATGTCACCGCAAGGGGATCTCAGCGCCAATCCGAACCCAAGCGATCTCAACGACGGCAATCTGGACGATGCTGAGATCGTTGCGCTGGAAGAGGGATGTCGGCTTCGAGCCTATGCTGTCGGCAAAACCGGCAAACGGGTCGCCGATGTGCCGCTTTACCTTTACCGCGCCCCCGCGGACGGGGGGAAGTTCGAGCGTTTCGGCAGAGTAAGGACGACAAATAACCGGGGACTGGCCTCGTGGGGATTCGATTTAGGACCCGATACAAATTTCCTCTATCAGGTGCGTATCAAGAGCGCCGAGGTACTCTCGAACAAAATCAATATCGAACTATGCACCGGTCGAGATACCGCCGATATTTTCCCGAGTCTGCCCTCAGAGCTCGGCAAAGGCTGCGACGTCCCGGGCGAGGGGGACAATTAATAGGCCAGCCGTGCTGCTCAGAGACGCGATGGTAGATGCTGGCGCGGTGCCCCGCGCCAGCATCATTCCCCTTCGGCACGATTAAGTTTTTGGATAATCTTCTCCGCCAATGGGCGAGGCATCCGCCCGACCATCGCCACCTCATCAACCGGTGCGTTGCGAATACGCTCGATGCTGCCATAGTGGCGCAGCAACCTCCCCCGGCGCTCCGGACCAACCCCACTGATGTCATCGAGTGCGGAACGAAAAACCCGCTTCGCCCGGCGTGTCCGGTGAAACGTAATAACGAAGCGATGCGCCTCATCGCGAATGCGCTGGACGAAATGGGTCACCTCCGCAGAGCTCTCCAGAACGATCGGTTCCGAACTCCCCTCGACAAATATCCGCTCCTGACTCGTTGCGACCTCCCGCGCCGCGAAATCCCTCTCCGTGCGCATCTTGGCCAGAGCCACGATCTCGAGATTCAGCTTTAAGGCATCCCGCGCCGCCAAGGCACGTCCGAGTTGGCCGAGTCCACCGTCGATAATCAAAAGATCGGGCAGGTCACCTTCGGCCATGCCGCGCTCGAGCCGTCGTCCCACAACCTCCTCAATCGAAGCAAAGTCATCGGGCGTCTCCCGTCCTTGAATCTTGTATTTTCGATAACGCTGCTTATCTGGCTGTCCATCAAAGAAGGCCACGACCGCACCGACGATATCCGACCCTTGAAAATTCGATATATCGACACACTCGATCCGTCGGGGCATCTGCTTGAGCCCCAAGATTCGAGCAAGCCCACGGGAAAGCTCCATGGCACGAGTCTCAGCGTCGAAAGTGGTCGCAAAATGCTGCTTGGCATTAACAAGTGCAAGATTCAAAAGACGCGCCTTCACACCCCGCTGAGGCACCACGAATTCACACCCGCTCTGACGACGAGTCCGTAGATCCTCTTTCAAGATCGATAAATTCTCCGGCTCAAATGGGACAACGATCTCCGGCGGAACCTCCCGGCTACCCCCGTAATACTGCTCCAACACCGATTCAAGAAGCTCATCATCGGTCACCTGAACCTCGTGAAAAGAGAAATTCACGTTGTCAGCCACCCGACCGTTGCGAACTTTGAGAACCGCCACGACGGCGAGCCCCTCTTCGCGATAGATCGCAAAGACATCCCGCTCCTCCCCCTTCGAGGCGATCAGAGCAGCGCCCTTCTTAAAATGCTCGAGGACCTGAAGCCTGTCACGGATCGCCGCAGCATCCTCGAAGCGCAGATCGTCCGCGGCGCCCTCCATCGCCGCTGTGAGCTCTTTTACCACCGGGTCGGTTTTCCCCTCCAAGACCGCGATAGCTTGCTTTACCCAACGCCGATACTGCTCTTTATCGACCGGCAACGTACACGGACCGGCGCACCGCTTAATCTGATACTCAAGACACGGACGCGCACGATTAAAGAAGACCGTGTCGGTGCATGTTCGCAGGGGCACCACCCGTTTAATGATATCGAGGAGACTGCGCAGCTCGTAACTGAAACTATACGGTCCGAAATAACGGGCCCCATCATTGGTAACCTTACGGACAAGTTCGAGGCGCGGCCACGGGGCGTTCTCATCGATGCGGAGACACAGATACGCTTTGTCGTCTTTGAGCCGGATGTTGTAGCGTGGCTTGTGCTGCGTAATCAGGTCACGCTCGAGAACAAACGCCTGCTGTTCGTTCTCGGTCACGATGGTATCGATCGAGCGGATCTTTTTAAGAAGAAATTCGATTTGAAGCCGCTCATCGCTCCCGGCAAAGTAGCTCCTCACCCGGGCCCGCAGATCCTTCGCTTTACCGACATAGATCACCCCCCCTCGCTCGTCGCGCATCAGGTAGACCCCCGGCAACTTGGGAAAATTCCCGACGTGGGCCCGGAGCAGCGCGAGCCGCGCTGCGGCCTCCTCGGTGGATTCGGTAGTCATCTTATATTTCGAGCGAAAAATTCTCTCACTCTGACATCACTCCGGGAAAAGAGACACTCGCTTTCGGCTCTCCTCCGGCACACTTACCCGCGGGCGTGCTACATCTTTAAAAGCCGCTCTTGAAGCGAATTGAGCGCATCGCGCAACACCGCCGCCTTCTCGAATTCACGCTTCGCCGCAGCATCGAACATCTCCTTCCGTAACTGGGTAACGAGCTTATCTTGCGCGCTCTTTTCTTTGGGGATCTCGATGAGCTGTTCACCGATCGTGAGTGCCTCGGCAAGATTCGCTTCAACATCCACCAACGCCCCACGGATTCCACTCTGCGCCGACTGCGGGACGATGCCGTGACGTTGATTGAACTCCGCTTGGATCGTTCGACGTCGCTCCGTCTCCGTAATCGCCGCCCGCATCGACTCAGTCATCCTATCAGCATAGAGGATGACCCGTCCGTTCACATTTCGAGCGGCTCGACCCATCGTCTGGATGAGGGAGCGGGTTGAGCGTAGGAACCCCTCTTTATCGGCATCAAGGATCGCAACGAGGCTCACCTCAACCAGATCGAGCCCCTCCCGGAGGAGGTTGATACCGATAAGCACGTCGAAGTCACCTTTGCGTAGTCCCCGTAGTATTTCAACCCGCTCGATCGCGTTAATATCAGAATGAAGATACCGACATTTAATTCCGATCTCGCGAAGATACTCGGCTAAATTCTCCGACATCTTCTTGGTGAGAGTCGTCACGAGCACCCGCTCGCCCTTGCCAACAGTTCCACGGATCTCCTCCAAGAGATCGTCAACCTGATTGAGCGCCGGCTTAACGGTCACCGGGGGGTCGAGGAGACCCGTGGGACGGTTTACCTGCTCCACAATGTGCGGCTTACTCCGCTCCAGTTCGAACTCTCCGGGGGTAGCCGACACAAAGATCGCCTGACCGGTGCGAGCCCAAAACTCGTCCAGATTTAACGGCCGATTGTCCAGCGCTGAGGGTAACCGAAAGCCGTAGTCAACGAGGGTCTGCTTGCGCGCGCGATCGCCCCGATACATACCCCCGATCTGCGAAACAGTCACATGACTTTCGTCGATAACAAGGAGCAGATCGGACGGGAAATAATCCATAAGGGTTGCGGGAGGGGTTCCCGCCGTCCGCCCACCGAGATGACGGGAATAGTTCTCGATCCCCGGGCAGAAGCCGACCTCCTCCAAAAGCTCGAGATCGTACAGAGTGCGCTGCTCCAACCGCTGAGCCTCCAGCGCCTTCCCCTGGTTTAAAAGCTCGGGCAACCAGCCGTGCAGCTCCTCCCGGATACTCTTTATCGCTCGCTTGACCGCTTCCCGATCGGTCACAAAGTGACTGACCGGATACACCGCGCAACGCTCAATCTTACGCAAAGTTTTGCCCGATATCGAATCGATGACGGCGAGCCCTTCAACATCGTCCCCGAAGAGTTGTATCCGAATAGCTTCCGCATCTTGGTCAGAGGGAAAGACATCGATAGTTTCTCCCCGTACCCGAAAATTTCCCCGCTCGAACTCGAAGTCGGAGCGGGTGTACTGCATCGCGACGAGTTTTTTTATAATCTCCTCGCGCGGTACCGTCTGCCCGCTCTCAAGAAAGAGCATCATGTTGAAATAGTCCTGCGGTGCTCCCAGACCGTAGATGCAGCTGACACTCGCCACGACGATCGTGTCACGCGACTCGAGCAGAGCTCGGGTTGCGCTGTGGCGAAGCTTGTCGATCTCCTCGTTAATAGCGCTGTCTTTCTCGATATACGTGTTCGTGGCGGGGATATATGCCTCGGGCTGATAGTAATCGTAGTAACTCACGAAATAGCGCACCCGGTTCTCAGGAAAGAATTCTTTGAACTCCGCATAGAGCTGCGCAGCAAGGGTCTTGTTCGGGGCGATCACCAGGGTCGGCCGCTGCACCTGTTTGATGACGTTGGCGACGGTGAAGGTCTTCCCCGAACCGGTAACACCGAGGAGCGTTTGATAGAGCACCCCGTCGTTCAGATTCTCAACGATTTTGTCGATCGCTTGGGGCTGATCACCCCGGGGCGCAAACGGGGATTTAAGCTCGAAATCGACCGCTTGCAGATGAGCAAAAGGATTTTGGGGCAACGGGGTCGACATACCGGCAGTATAACCCTTTTTGCGGCGAAGAGCCCCGCAAAAACAAAACGCGGCGGCCCCCGAGCTGTGAAGAGCGCGGCGCGGAGAAAAGCCCCGCCATCGTCGTGTGTGACGCTTGGAGCCCGTGGGCCGAGGAGCAAGCTTCGGCCGTGACTTCAACGATCTCGGTTGAGGTCAGCTCGTCGAACGGCGGCCGAAGGCGAGGCAGACATGAAAAGGCTCGCCCTCTGTCCACCGACCGATCTATCGATCAACCGATTTCTTGGACAGAAGACGAGCCCACGCAGCCAAAGTATCGCGGCTTCTTAAGCGTTCTTCCTCTCCGCGGCTGCCTTGATACGCTCCTTCGCGAGCTCAACCGCAACAACCTCAGGGAACTTGTTGCGCTTTTGAGACTCATCGAGCACCCGATGGGTCGTGGTAGCGATATTGTTGATCTTATTCATCACCCACGATTCATTCCATCCACCAGGAATGTACTCCGCACCAACCGAGATGATACCACCCGCGTTCACGACGAAATCAGGGCAATACATCATATTCTTCTGCTGAATCGGCGCATACATACCCGAGTCCAGGAGGATATTATTCGCCGCACCGCAGATAATCGCGCACTTCAGGCGATCAATCGTATTCGGGTTCACCGTTTGACCAACCGCACACGGCGCATAGATATCGCAATCGACATCGTAGATCGCATCGGAATTGACCACCTCGACACCGTACTTCTCACGGGCATTGCGCACACGCGATTCAACGGTATCGGCTACGGTCACTCGCGCCCCCGCCTCTTTCAACATCTTCACCAAGTAGATGCCGACGTGACCGACTCCCTGCACCGTCACGTGCTTTCCTTTGAGATCGGGGGAGCCGTAGCGACGCTCACACGCGGCAACGATTCCGTTGAACACACCCCGCGCGGTCCAAGGCGACGGATCGCCCGAACCACCCTGGTCGGTTGAAAAACCAGCGGCAAACTTCGTGGTTTCACGCATCACCATGACGTCCTCCACGCTCGTTCCCATGTCCTCGGCGGTAATGTACCGACCCCCAAGGTGGTTCAGGCATTGAGCGAACTGTTGGAGCAGCTCGCGCCGACCCTCCGTGATGGAAGGGTCGCAGATAATAACCGACTTACCACCACCAAGATCGAGCCCCGCCATCGAGCTCTTGTAAGTCATCCCCTCAGAGAGTCGGAGCGCATCATCAAGCGCCTGGCCCTCATCCTGGTAGACCCGCATCCGGCATCCGCCCAAAGCTGGTCCAAGCACGGTATTGTGAATCGCGATGATCGCCTTGAGCCCTACCTGCGGATAGTTAAAGACCGTGACCTGTTCGTGACCACGCCGCTCAGCCTCAGCGATAAGCTTAATATCCATAAGTTCAACTTATTCTTAACAAAGGTTAACTCGCGCTGGGATGGAGCGGAGCTCCCCAGGGCGACCGCCCCGATACCACCCCGGTTAGAGGTACTATCGAGGGTGCGGCGACTTCCCCATGCCTTCGGGAAATGCCAGCCACAAGCAGCCCTATTTCTAGGAGATTTCAATCTTTAAAGCAATCTGAGAAGCCCTCAGAAGTGCCGAGAGCAAGCGCCTCAACCACGCCTAAGGCGCTGTAAGGAAAGCTTATTTTGGCTTACTTGCATCTACGGGCTTCGAGACCCCGGGTTGGTTCAGATCAGGATTGAAGGTGTACTGGGGGGCACCCTTCGGTGTTTCAGTGCGGGCATACTCAAAGGTATTCCGCTTACAGGCGGAGAGGGCAAGAAGGACAACCACAGCGACCGGAAAAAGAAACTTCGACATACGCGCTATCTTCAAAAAAAAGCTCTTTTTAATGGGAGGCAAAGAATCTCTTTGGTATTCTCTTCGCTTGCCCCCCTACGGATCCGCATGTTCGGACGGTACCGTAGGAGGGGCTCGCCGAACAAGAGCGTATAACTGCTCATTCCCTTATAAGGTTTTCGCGGGATGAAGGGCCCTTTAAACCTTACTTAAAGGAACTCAATAAAAAACTGCCCTGGAGAGGACTTGAACCTCCACACCCTTGCGGACACATGACCCTGAATCATGCCTGTCTACCAATTCCAGCACCAGGGCACAGGCTGAAGTCCCTAGGTTACCCCGTCAGGCAGAGCGGTTCAAGGGAATCGGTCAACAAGTTTAGCCCTTTCCACTGCCGGGGAGCGGTAAAAAACGTTAAACCCCGCTCATAGCGGCGCGGACAAGCGCCGACCACGTTTGGAGCGTGGGACGAAGGGGGGGGGGCAGGAAGTCACACGAAGGCGCCCCCCCCTCAGGAGATCCCCAGCGCCCCCTTATCCCACATCGAATTTAATTCCCTGAGCAAGTGGCAAGGTGGCGCCGAAGTTAATCGTATTGGTCTGCCGGCGCATATATTGCTTCCACGAGTCCGAGCCCGACTCGCGCCCTCCGCCGGTGTCCTTTTCGCCCCCGAACGCCCCCCCAATCTCAGCCCCCGAAGTGCCGATATTGACGTTCGCGATACCGCAATCGCTCCCGACTGCGGAGAGGAAGCTCTCGGCTCGGCGAATATCACGGGTGAAAATTGCGGAGCTCAACCCTTGAGGAACGCTATTGTTCAAGGCGATCGCCTCAGCAACATCTTTGATCGGGATGACGTACACGATTGGGGCAAACGTCTCCTCACACACGATCGGCATGTCGGCACGTGCCTTAACGATAGTTGGCTCGACGTAGAGCGGTGACGGCATACCCGGCAGCATCGCACCGCCGCACACGATCTCCCCGCCCTGTGCCTTGGCTGCATCGATCGCAGCACCGTACGCCTCCACTGCACGGCTATTGATAAGCGGCCCCATGAGAATCCCCGCCTCACGCGGATCGCCGATCTTTACCTGTCGATAAGCGGCTGCCAGTCTTGCGGTGAAAGCCTCAGCCACCGCTGCCTCGACGAGGATACGGCGGGTCGTCGTGCACCGCTGCCCCGCCGTCCCCACCGCACCGAAAACCGTCGACCGGACAGCCATATCGAGATCAGCGTCCGCCAAGACGATCACTGCATTGTTTCCTCCGAGCTCCAAGATCGTGCGGCCCAGTCGCCGCGCCACGACCTCACCAACGGCTCGCCCCATCCGGCACGACCCAGTCGCTGAAACAAGGGGAACACGGCGGTCTGCGGCCAACCGCTCACCCATCTCAGGGCCCGCACTCATCACCAAGCTAAAGAGCCCCGGGAACCCCGCCTCGGTTGCGATTTGGTCGCAGATCTTGTGCATCGCAAGGGCCGTGAGCGGAGCGAGCTCCGAAGGCTTCCAGACAACGACATCACCACACACCGCAGCGATCATCGCGTTCCACGCCCATACCGCCGCGGGGAAGTTGAATGCGGTAATACATCCCACCACGCCCAGCGGATGCCACTGCTCGTACATCCGGTGGAGCGGCCGCTCCGAATGCATCGTTTTACCGTAGAGCTGGCGAGAGAGGCCCACGGCAAAATCCGCGATATCGATCGCCTCTTGGATCTCCCCTTGGCCCTCAGCGGTGATCTTGCCAACTTCAGCGGTTACTAACGCACCGAGCTCAACTTTGTACTCACGAAGGGCGTTCCCGATCTTCCGCACGACCTGTCCCCGCTCTGGGGCGGGAACCGCGCGCCACTCCGCAAAAGTTTCAAGCGCCCCCCGCATCACCCGCTCGTAATCATCTGCGGTTGCGACGGCGATACGCCCCAAAAGCTCCCCGTTTATCGGCGAGCGCGATTCAAAGGTTGCCCCGGAGTTAGCACCGATAAAATTCCGTCCGTACGCCCCACTATTGAGCGCCTCAAGGCGAAGGGTCTTTTGAATAGTTGATAAGGCGACGGTCATATTTTACTCCGCAATCTGTGCCGGGCATCCGCTTCGGCCCCGTTTCGTTCGCTACCATAACCTAAAAAGGCGTGCGACCGCAGCACTCCTTACCACCCCCTAACGGGTCGATAATCCCTCATTTTTCTCCCCTTCCCTTGACTTCCGGCAGGGCCCAAGGCTATATACTTGGTCTCTTCAATGTCGCGGGGTAGAGCAGTCTGGTAGCTCGTCGGGCTCATAACCCGGAGGTCGTGGGTTCAAATCCCGCCCCCGCAACCACTTTTTTTTCCTATCTGAACTTGGCTGCGCCAAGATTCAGATGACGGGTTAGGGTTTCCCTAACAACCCTGAGATTCGATCCATTCCTATCCGAACTTGGCTGCGCCAAGATTCAGATGACGGGTTAGGGAGATTCCCTAACAACCCTGAGATCCATTCCTATCGATCCATTCGATCCATTCCTATCCGAACTTGGCTGCGCCAAGATTCGGATGACGGGTTAGGGTTTCCCTAACAACCCTTAGAGCTCTTCCTATCTGAACTTGGCTGCGCCAAGATTCAGATGACGGGTTAGGGGTACCCTAACAACCCCCAAAGCTACTTCGCTTATTCAAGCACCAAATATTCCTATCCGTTTTTCCTATCTGAACTTGGCTGCGCCAAGATTCGGAGGGTTGGGGGGACCCGCATAATCCTCTCAGCTGAAAAAGTCTGGGCTAATGGAGGCGGGTACGGCCTCTTCTCTTTCCGGGGGCTCTTCGCTGACCGGTGGAACGGCGCACATCCCGTGGGGCACCTTTTGAGGGGACCGCCCAGCCTTTTCTCTCCCGGCGTGGCTCAGCCGACTCGCCGCTCGGCGCAGCATCTTCCCCGAGAACTCGCTCACGCAGCAAAAGATACTCTTTCTCGCTCAATCGCCGCATCTCTCCGGGCTTAAGTTTACCGAGCTTAAACGGACCGTGACTCACTCGTTGGAGCTTTTGAACGGGATGGTGCACCGCATCCATCATCCGCCGCACGACCCGATTCTTCCCGACCGTTACGGTGACCTCGAGCCACGTCGCATCATCGAGGGTCTCAAGGATAGTCCCCTTCGCCTGCACCGGCCCGTCTTCAAGATTGATTCCCCGCTCGATCCTCCGGAGCGTCTTCTCCTCGACCCGACCACTCACCTTCACGTGATAGGTCCGCTCGAACCCATAGCGCGGATGGAGCAGCCGCTCAGCCATCTCGCCGTCGTTCGTCAAAACCATCAAACCGGTAGACTCCCAATCGAGCCGCCCCACCGGAAAATAGGAGCGGAAATGCTTGGTAAGAAAATCGGCGATCGTTGGCCGCCCCTCCGGGTCACTTAAGGTAGAGACGACTCCGCGCGGCTTATTGAGGAGGATCACCCCCCGCTCCACCATCGCCACGTAGCGCTCTTTAACCTGCACTCGGTCCGTGGCTGGGTCTATCTTGGTCCCTAGCTCAGCCACGATGCGACCGTTGACCTTAACCTTCTTGGCCACGATCAGCTCTTCGGCCTTACGCCGTGAGGCTACACCACATTCGGAGAGAAATTTCTGGAGTCGGATTAATGCCATGGGGTGGAGTTTAGCGGAAAGGCGCTTAACAAGCTAGGAGCCCGCAGCAAAGGGCCACCCGGGTGAAAATGCGATTTCTCCGCTCTTGCGGCTCACCGCTACTGAGTAACGGGCTCGCCCACCGCAGCATCCGCATGAGGAGCTGAAGCCTCGGCGGGGGTCGCCCCCTCCTCCTCACCCTCTGGCGCTGCATCGGAGCTCTCATCATCCCCCTCACCCGGCTCGCGCTCGAGCTCTTTAATATCCCGAAGGGTTGGAAGCTCGCTCAAAGAATTGAGTCCGAACAGCTTGAGGAACTCCTCTGTTGTTCCATACAGCGCTGGCTGCCCTACCGAGGGCTGCCGCCCGACGATCTTGATAATATTGCGATCAACTAAGGTCTTTAACGTCGGAGAAACATCGACCCCACGGATCTTTTCGATATCGCTCTTCACAATCGGTTGCCGGTACGCCACGATCGCCAAGGTCTCCAACGCTGGCTGACTGAGGCGGCGTGGACGACTCGCCCGCAGCTCGCGGATGAAATCGGCGAATTGGGGCTTGGTACGGAGCTGATACTTCCCGGCAACCTGTACGAGCAAAAAGCCCGCGGTCTCAGCCTTCAACCGCTCCTCGATGGCGGCGATGGCTGCAGCGAACGCGGCCTCATCGCACCGCGCCACCTCGCACAACTTCTCCGCGCTCAAAGGCTCTCCACTGGCGAACAGGAGCGCCTCTAGGAGCGCCGAAAGATCGAGCTCACGACTATCGAGGGTACCCTCCTCACGCCCCGCAGCCTCACTGCTCTCCGCCTCCGCAGGTTCAGACGTCTTTGCGGCTTCCACCTCACCCGACACGACTTCCCCCGTAGCCTCGCTCGTCACCTGTTCCTCGGTCATACCAATCACTACCCATTCGCCGACGCGCCCGCCGGCTGATCAAACTCAGAGCTCATCCCCGACGCATCGACATCCGCCGAGGCGAGCACGATAACTATCTCCTTGAAGCTTTCATCTTGTTGGACCCGAATCGCCTGGCGCTTGCACAGCTCCAACAAAGCCACAAAGCTACCGATAATAGCCGAGCGAGAAGTGAGATCGGGCACGAGCTTATAGAAAACGATCCGTCCTCCACACCGCTTCAGGGTATCGAGAACGGTCATCATTCGATCCACGATCGAGATGGCCTCAAACCGAATCGTCATCTCTTGGACCGAGCTTCCAGCTTGCTGGAGAAGCTTAGCGAAGGCTTTGCCGAGTAAAATCGGATCGTGATCCTTAAAGGTCACCGGCGGAGGCTCGAACTGCGCGAGCGACGGCACGGCAGCAAAAACGTCTACCCCCAGAACTTCACGACAACTGAGCCCCGCAGCTCCCTGGCGATAAACCTCGGCTTCGCGGAGACGTCGGAGCAGTTCGGCGTGGGGATCGACGAGATTACCCTCCTCATCTTCCACCAACTCAACCGGCTCGTTCAGGAGAACCGATGACTTGATCGAAAGGAGTGTCGCCGCGATAACCAGATACTCACCCGCGACCTCGAGATCGAACTGGCGGGCTCGTTCGATGCACTGGAGGTACTGCGCCGTTACCTCAGCCAAGGCGAGCTTCTCAATCGGCAGCTCGTTCATTTTTACGAGGTGGAGCAACAGGTCTATCGGCCCGTCGAACATCTCGAGTTTGACCTCAAAGAAATGCCCGAACTCATCGGAACCTGATTCTTTACTGGAAGTTACGGTATCGACCAAACGACCTCCCTCTCGCGGCGACTCACCTTACTTGGCTGCAAGGACGAGCACCTTATCCATCGAAAGATTTAAGTTACTTTAAGTTAGCCCCCCTGTCCAGCAGATCAATCTCCCCCACTGGAAACTGCGAAGCCCCCTTCTCACGCGGCGCAAAGGTGCCACGCGATGGGGAGCAAGTGCATGGATGCACTTGGAAATCAGGGGTGTTGGCGACGAACTTGCCCGAGACGCTTGGCCTGGTCAGGCCAGGACTTCACCCAAAACTTTTCAGCGAGGTGGGCAAGCGGGAGCAGCGGAGACTCCGGGTCATCGCGTTACGCGCCCTGACGGCAGCTCTGACGCGAAGTCCGAAAAGCGTGCAAGAACACCGCGGTCGCTTGGGCGACGTTGAGGGAATCGATGCGGCCAACCATCGGAATACGTACTCTGAAATCGGAAAGGTCGCGGAGAAGACGCTGTACCCCCCGGCCCTCCGAACCCATGATGATAACACTGCGCTCGGGAAACTCGAACGTTCCGAGCTCACCACCCCCCTCAACCGAATCGGCGGCGACGATCCAGAATTGGGCCTCTTTAAGCTTCCGAACAGCATCGGCCACATTCGAGACCGTGACGACGGTAACGAGTTCAGAGGCCCCCGCGCTCGCCTTGGTGACAACCGGAGTGATCCCAGTGCCACGGTTTCGAGACATAATCACCCCTTGAGCCCCGAAACACTCCGCGGCCCGGAGTATCGCCCCCAAATTTTGGGGGTCATTGATCTCATCGAGGACCAACACCACCCCCTCGGGACGTGCCTCCGAATCCGCCAAGAAACTCGCGAGGTCGGGGCGCTTTCGTTCGGTAACGACCGCGACAAAACCTTGGTGCGAGTCGGTTTCAGCCAGCCGTGTGAGCTCCTCGAATGAGCGCACCTCGACCGCCACCCCAGCGTCCTCGACCGCGGCGAGAAGCTCGCCCTTCTCCCCGCTTCGCCCGTCAGCGACCAAGACCCGCACCAATCGGTCGGGCGCGAAACGCACCAACTCACGCAGGGCATTCCGCCCCACAACTAATCTCTCGTGAGAGGCAACTCGCGGCCCTGCCCCACGCTCCGGGCGACCGGTAGCTGGACCCCGCGGTCTCATCTTTCCATGCGAACGTTTCGTCACCTTAATCCCCCTGGGCGTAACAAGCCCTTCCCCGCAAAAACACCCCGCTCTCCAAGACCTCTCAAAAACGGCCTCTGGGGCTGCGCTGTCACAAGTGCCTACTCGTCAAATCGTGGCTGGAAGCTGTAGTTACCCGAGCGCGGGGCTCTCACCTCCTAAGTATTCTATGCCCCCCCTCCCTTATCAAGGCGTTCAAAGAAAGGGCGCGTGCGCCCCCCGATGGACCCGCTTTGGGGTGAACGATTGAACACAGGGGATGAGCTCCTTACCTTGCACGGGAGTGCAACGTAAGGGCTAGCACCATCGAACAGGTTGATTTACCTTAAAAGTGCTCGGCAAAGTGTGATTTTAGGAAGGCGCACTCCCCGAAAAAGTCGTTTTGTCACAAGCCCTCAAGTTGATCGTCAGCAAGCTGAGCTGCGCATCGACACGGCTCAACCGTGAATCGAAACGAGACGAGGAGCACGTTACAAGCCGGTAAAATCACAGCCTGGCAAAAAGCTGCGGAGGATTAAAAGGCGTATGGCAGAGGCAACTCAACGGGTCCAATTCGAGGGAAGCGCCGAGGCGAAGCAGATCATCGTTCAATGTCCGGGGTGCCAGACCAAGTTTCTCGTCGCCTCACCGAGCCTCAAAGGCATCGACTTCCCCCGCTTCCACTGTTCCCGTTGCGACAACCTCTTTAGCCTCGATTCGAGCGCTCTTGGCCTAAACTCAGCGTCCCAGCCCCCCCTTTCGAGCAAACCCCCCTCGCAAAGCGAGCTGTTCCCCGAGGCGGAGGAAGTCGAGGCGGCCACCCCCGCGACTCACGCGCGAGTCGACGTTCCGCCCCCACCCACCCCGACCATCGATCATCTGACGATCGACGATTTCACCCCGATCGCGGAGAGCGCGGTTGCAGGACTGCGATTCGAG
>JBILDU010000081.1:0-14111 GCA_044352465.1 Bdellovibrionota bacterium | reverse complement strand
GATTTTTTTTCTGCTGCTCCGACTCGTACGTCAGTTGACCAACAAGCCTCAACAGCGCCTCGTTCTCGCGCCGAAGGCGGCTCGTTTCAAGGATCTCGGATGCACCAGCCGCCGTGTCGCGCTCAAGCCAGTTCCGCACCGTCATCTCGTTGATCCCGTGTTCCCGCGCAACTTCAACGACTCTACGACCTCCCCGGATCTTCCCAAGAACCTCGTCCTTCACGGCCTGCGGATATCTTTTACTCATTCCAACACCTTACCAAAATTGACGTACAGGTGTCTAAGATACGGGGGGAACATCACTTGCTCGCAAAGGATCGGTACTCCTCGATTCCATTAATACGCACGACTGCCTGGTATCGGCTGCCTCTCTTTCTATAGGTTGCCATGTCTTTCCTATCCTCTTGACACACTAATTGTGTCAAAGCGGGCAATTCCAGACACATTTACCAACAGAAAAAAATCGGCTCTGTGGCAAAAGTGTGTCAACGAATAGATTGGAAACTTTTCAGGACGGTCCAAAACCTCAGATTACTAACTATTTTCATAGACTTAACTGGTGCGCCCGGAGAGGATCGAACTCCCGACCCCAAGTTTAGGAATCGTTACAAAACCCGTTTGATAACTCTTTTCGACTAACTCTAACTAGTGCCAAAAAGTCCAATTTGACTTTTAAATCAACGACTTAACACTACCTTCAAAATATGACTTCGTGCGAGTCGTTGCTGCTTATTACGAACACATTTCATTTCAAGTGTGTCAAAAGTGTGTCAAAGCTCTGCGCCCCGACCCACCATGACCCCAAGTTTGGACAACATGAGGTCTGCTTTTTTCAAAAATGGCAGACCCCAAGTTCCGAACAAATGTGTCCTACTAGCGTATGCTACCCCAAGTTCCTCCCCCTCGTCCATCTAGTTCATCAAATGCTACTTCGAGGTAGTTCATAAGGTAATGTCATAGCGCCCAGCTGATCGGACATACTGCCTCTAGTGAGACATTGCATTTCTCAAGAGGGTATATGTCGATATTTGAAGGTTACTTTACTGTTCAAGAATTGGTTAGGAGAAACCCACAACTAACCGTCGGTGGGGTTCGCTTTTGGTTAGCTCAGAGAAACATGAACGGCTTGCAGCAGTCTGGGGCCATCCTATCTCCCCAACGAAAGCTTTTTATACACAAGGGGCACCTCTCACTCTATCTGCGCCAGGGTCTACTGTCTCACCCGCTGCTCAGAGATGAATCCAACCCGGGCTGTGCTTTGCCTGAGATGAGCAGTGTTAGAAGTGTCGCACACCTACTGTCAGACTTGAAGGCTATTGTTACGTATGACCTGAGCGCGAGATTTAAAAAGTATACAATAAGGTCAATTCCGCTTCAGTTTCATAGTCATCCCTAGCAATCGGGCTCTCTCCTATATCTCCGCTGTAAAACTCGATACCGACACTTGCGATCATCTGAACGTTTTTGTGAAGATATAAGCGGTACAGAGCATCTAATCCGGTAGAACGGTATCCTCCATGTAGATCAGTTTCTTGTAATCCAGAGGTTTGAGCATCGGATGCAGAAACTCCGAAGTCCTTGTTAATAAAGTTTGAGTTGCCGAAAGTAGAAAAGACATACGCCTCAGCACCTGAACCATCACGTGCCGTGCCAAAGCGATGCCCAGCGGCGAGAACGCCGAGCCAACCGAAATCCGATTCTCCACCCATGACCCTTGCGGCTAGCCAGTTGCGCCACTCGGAGTCGATAGAGTATCGGGCCTCAAGGAACCCAACGATGTGAGCATCGCGTTTCTCAATGCCATCAAGTCGACCATCGTCCGAATCATCCGGCTCCAATCCCGCTTCATATCTGGCACCTCCTTGAAGGAGCAGTTGGTCTGCAACAAGAGACCTGAGCCCAAGCTCGTACCCTTCCCAGAAAAAAAGGTTTTTTCCAGTTCTCCATTGTAGAGCCGCCGCGGGCTGAACCTCTATTTCGTATTCGTCTGAACCGTCATAAGCGTTTCCTGCCTCAACGCTTAAACCTATAGCACCGCCAAACCCAGAGCCTTTTGTGAAATCAAATATGCTGGGTAGTGGAACTAGGGGGTCTTCGTTGCCGCCAGATTGGTTTTGACCACCTTGAGTCTGATCAAGCGTACCCTTAGCATCCGCAGTATCCGCTAATGCTTGTCGTGACACCCCGACTAATACGAGTATCGCTGTTATGCAGCTCAGGAACACACCTCTTGTGAAACGGTTTTGGGTCTTCATGTTTTTTGAACCTCCATGCCGGAAAGCAGCCTTTTCGTTGACTATCTTGACTGGCTGGGATCTGTCCATACAGTAAGTATCTCAAATGCACCAGTGGCAATAAAAATGCACGAGCGGCAATCCTTCTCGGTTAATGACACACGAACGGTTAGTCGATTGTGTCCCGCACCCGGTAGTTTATGGCTGCAAGCATAAACTCATCGGTCGCATTTGTGATAAGCCTTTCTCTGGCTTCGGCCCAGGCTTTAGCCTCTCCTTTGGTATCAAAGGACCGGTACTCTTCGATTCCGTTAATACGCACGACTGCTTGGTGACGGTTGCCTCTCTTTCGATACGTTGCCATGTCTGTCCCCTGCGCTTGACACACTAATTGTGTCAAACCGGACAATTTGGGGCACATTCACCAGCAGAAAAAAAACTGCTGTGTGGCAAGAGTGTGTCAAAAGTGTGTCAAAAAGCGAATTTCAAACATTGGCGGAGAGTCCAAAACCTCTAAATACTGAATAGTTTCAGAGGCTTAACTGGTGCGCCCGGAGAGGATCGAACTCCCGACCCCAAGTTTAGGAAAATCGGAGTGGCCGAATCGGTCGACGCCGCACGGGGAGTAAGCTCGGGGGGCGTTCCAAAGGGCACGACACCGCCTTGATACCCCTTGAAGAGAACGGCGACCCCGCCGACACTACACCGTCAAAGGAGTTCGATATTCCATGAAAAAAGAGACCCCATCAGGCTGGACGATCGAAGAGGAGCATATCTATCAGGCGTTCAAGATCTTCACCTTGAAGCGCTCCCGTCGGGTCAATCCCCGCACCCAGCGCCCCTTCGATTTTTTTCTTATGGAGGGGCTGAGTTGGGTCAACATCATTCCCCTCACCGCAGCAAACGAAGTGGTCTTGGTGCGGCAATATCGCCACGGCGCCGAGGAATTCACCCTGGAGATACCCGGAGGATGCATCGAACCGGACGAGCCTGACCCAGCGATCTCAGCGCTCCGTGAACTCCGTGAGGAGACCGGCTATAGCTCAAGCACCCTCGAACCGCTCGGAGTCATACACCCGAATCCCGCGATGATGTCGATGAGGCTTCACACCTATATTGCCCGCAACTGCTCCCGCGTGGGTGACCCGATGCTTGATCCCGGCGAGGATATCGAGGTCATCGTCAAACCTCTCCCAGAGGTGCTCGACCTCGTGCGCACTGGCACCATCAACCATGCCCTCGTTGTCGCTGCCTTTGGCCTCCTCGGTCTACGCCGTTTCGAGGGGCGTTGAGAGCACAGCCGGCGAAGCGACGCGAAGGCTCCCGCCCCTTCCGTGAGTGGTTGCTTCGGGCTTCTTAATAAGCCCCACGGGGGCTCGTTCCGTGTCTCTCCGGGATTGATGGTACGGGCAAAATTCGGGCCTCTATTGAGCTGGAGCGAGCGAAATATGGGGCTTTTAAGCGTGGCTACGTGGGGAACTCAGCAAGGCGCTGTTCCTCGTGCGCTTTCAATAAGTTTTTTCACCATGCAGCGTGAAAGTGTGAAGGATCAAGACATGGTGTACACGACCCTCCAGATCCGTGCTCGCATCACCGGTGGCGCTCCGGCCGGATAGAATCCGGCCCTCCAGAATCGAACCACTCGCAGAGAACTCTGGGCTCGACTCTGTCGATAGACTACTCAGAAAGTCCCACGAGGGCGGTAAGTTTAATCCGGTAATCGGCCGGCTCGTCGGCCGCCACCCGCACGAAAATATCGGTGCTGCCGGTAATATCGAGGAGGTCGAACTCAAATACCCCGGCTGCAACACTCCGCACATCCCGGTATCTTCCAGCGGAATCAAACACAGCGACCCGCACCGCCCCTCTTTCGGTAAGCACCTCGACCAAACCGAGATACTTCTCCCCCGGTTTCACCGAAAAGCGGAAAACGTCGACCGGATCCTCCGCGCTCCCAACGTGATTAGGTGAGAACTCGCGCCCTATCGGGAGAACCGTCGCAACGGCATCTTGATTCGCCGCATCAAACGGAGAATCAAGGTCACCTCGACCAGAGGTGTCGATCCCCCGGAGAGAAGTAAATGAAGACTTCAACGCTTTGAGAATCCCGCGACGCATCGAGGGCATATCCCCCACCGAAGCGAAGACTCCCCCACCAACTGCGGCGATTCCGCCGAGCTGCTCACGCGCCCCCGGGGTAAGATTGAGCCCAATCGTGTGCACGACCGTCTTAAATCCGCGGCGCTGTAGCTCGCGAATAACTGCGACCGGGTCACCATCACACGTATCAGCACCGTCAGTGATGAGGATGATCGAGCGTTCCTCCCGCACCGCGGTAAAGTCTTTCGCCGATTCAGCGATAGCGTGAGCGAGGGGGGTGAGCCCACGCGGAGAAAGTTGGTCGAGTGGTGCAAGACTCTGGGGAGAAAGCCCCCGCTGAAAAGGAATAAGGAGCTCGGTATCACGGCAGCTCGCACCTCTTTGCTCGCGGGTCTCACGATGCCCGTAGACCCTAACAGCCGCCTCGAAATCTGCGGGCAGCACCCTCAGCGCCTCGCGTAAAGCACCTCGGACTAGCTCGGTGCCGGCGCTATCTTTCGTCCCCTCCCCCATCGAGGCCGAAAAATCGACGATGAATTCAACCTGGGGCGCACCGTAAACAGGGCCACTACTGAGGAGATACAGCAAAAAAATAACTAACCCAGCGAGTGGTCGTGTGAGGGACACTCGACCGCCGCAAAAGGTGGGTGAACGTCGGTCAGAGATGAGCTTTCGACCAGAATGAACCTGGCTCGGGTGAAGACAGAACACACGCAGGGGCTGCGAAAGGTCTTTGATCATACCTTTGCTCGTGGGCTCGAACCGAACGAACGACGAGCTGGCCATAACAGAGTGGGCTCCAAGATTCCGAGCCCCACTTAATGGTCGAGAGAAAAGGAAATGGGCCCGCTACATTCGAACTCTCGTCGAGGGCAGCCAAACAAGGCCCATTTCAAAGACACTCCTTAAAAAGGAATGTCATCCTCGTCGAAAGTGACTGAGTCACCCCCGATCGAATCAGCAGACCGGAGCGAGCTCGGCAACGGCGGTGGAGAGCTGCTCTCCTCCGCTCCGCCCCCAGCACCACGGCCCTCACCTTTCCCCCCGACGAACTGGATCGTGTTAGCGATAATCTCGGTGGTCCAGCGATCTTTACCTTCCTTGTCTTGCCACTTGCGGGTCTGGATCTTTCCCTCGATGTAGCACTGCCGTCCCTTTTTTAAGAAGTTGGCCGAGTTTTCCGCGGTCTTTCCGAACGCGATGATATTGTGCCACTCGGTGTGGTCGCCCCAATTGCCACTCGCATCTTTGCGACGCTCGCTCGTAGCCAAGCTAAAAGAGCATACCGGGGTCTGCGATTGGGTATAGCGCAACTCCGGATCTTTACCGAGGTTACCGAGCAAGATGACTTTGTTTACTCCCATAATGATACACTCCTCTAATGATGTGATCGGCTACTGTTCCCCGCGCCTTCTTTTAAGGCTCGAGCGGTGCCGGCCCCGTCTTTTTTAACAGATTTGACGAGACCCTTTAGTTTCGTAAAACTAACCCAAACGTTGCGAACTTTGGGGAAGATCACCCCGTTTTGCAGGTCAACACCGTAACACATTAGCCCGTAACGTCGATGGATTTCAATTTTTAAGCAGCTATGAAAATACGTATCTCTGACATCCCCCACGAAGGTCTTGCGGTAAAGGAGAGCCTCTCCCTTGAAAATCTCAACGCCCGGATGCGCGAGGGGGAGGATCACGGCATCGAATTCATCTCCCCTCCCCAGGTAGATCTGATGGTGTTCAAGACCCCCCAAGGTGCCGAGACCAGAGGCAAAGTGACCTCACGCTACCGGCAACCGTGCTCTTTGTGCATTGAAGGGGTGGAACGGGACCTTGAGGTCGAAGCGAATCTGATCTTTAAGGCAAAACCCCTTGATCTCGAAAACAGACCCGCGGGGGAGGAGGACGAAGATTACATCGATGATGTGGGGATCTCATACTTTGAGGGGGAACATCTGGACCTTGAGGCGATAATTCAAGAGAGCATTATCTTAAGCCTCTCAATCTATTGGCATCCACCTGTGGATAAATCGGGCAACTGCCAGGTTTGTGGGAAAAGGTCCGCCTCAGGGCAGTGTGTGAGTCAGGCCGAAGAGAAACCGCTGACGCTCGGACAGCTCATCAAAGCCGCCACGAGTAAGAACTAACGACTCGTAGCATCGCTTCGCCGACGCACGCACGCGCTTCAGTCGGAACCCAGACCGCGCAGGTGTGCGCTGGTGCCGCACAACCGCCCTGGTGAAAAAAACGTCTGAAAACGGCATGAGGTGGAAGAACCTATTGAAAGGGGCACGGGGAGAGCGCGGCAACTTCAGAAGCATGAACCTAACCAAAAACTAACCTTACTCGGGGGCGCGGCGCGCTCTGAAATCTCGACTGACTCGACCAAAAACTAAACGTTTCTGATGATCTACACGCGGGCTCGCGTGCACGAACTGCCGCTGGCGGCGGCAAGTTTGTTGACCAGGTATAACCTCGGGCGTATAGTCGCGCTCCATTGCAGCTTTTGCGGCCTCCGGCAAATACATCGAGACAGGAAACCGCAGTGACCGTTAAACTTTGAGAGAAAATTCTCTCTCACAGAAACAGTCGAGGGGCGATGATTTTTCAACCTGACTATCTCCCGTCTGGGCCGGAACGCTCAGGAGATGGGCCAAACCGAAGTTACCGCGACAACTACGACCGTCAGGACAACCTTCGAAGCGAAGTGGATTCCGCCACGGGTGCGGCGCTCCCGTTTGTGAATCGAATCTCGAACCATCTGGCAAATGGAGCCACCACCGATCACTTTATCGACGACATATCGAGCAGCCGAATCTTGTGCCTGCCGATCGCTGGGGTGAAGCACCGCGGAGAAGCGGTCCTGACCGAGATATCGCGGGAGTTTTCGAATCTTCAATTTATCCCGACCGCGGCGCAGATCGAGTTTCGTGCAGCGCTTCTGGCAGCGTTAAAGCCCTCAGGAAAAGCGGCCAACGCCCCCCACCACCTCATCCGCGAAGAGCGCCTCCATCGGGGACTGGGACTGGCGCTGTCGAACCTCGTTGCCAAGGCGAGCGATCGATCGCTGCACGAACTCTCATTCGGCGCTGACCCGAACAGCGTGGTTCCACCGTCCCTGGAGATGGGGGAGTACCTCGCCTCGGCGTGGGCGGTCCGCTCCTTCATTCGGATGGCGGCAGACGAGCCGAACCTATTCCGCATCCTCATCACCGAGATGGCAGCGATTCAGTCGAACATGGGGCGACTTTCGCTCGGCGTACCGATGTCGCCTTTGCTGGTGTACGAATTGTTTAACGCCGCCGCCCGAAATCCGGAGCTGAACCACGACGTCATAAGAGCTTTTCAGCTCATCGGGTATCATGGGAAGGTTGGGGAAAGGCTCTTCGCCGAGTTTGCAGCGATGCTCGCCAAACAATCGCCAACCCTTCAGTGAGTGGCTCTCCACCTCCGGGCCGCGTCACTGCGGCAGAAGGCGTTCCATCTCGGCGCGTACTTTAGCCTCGTCCCAACCGATGCGGGCCTCAAGCGCCGGAAAGAGATCGAGCTTATTGACCGTCATCCCCTCATAGAGGTGCAAGAGACCGCGGATACCGCGCCGCTCCACGAGAGCTGAAAAGATAATACTCGCGCGAGCGTAGTCGTCCGCGGATCCGCGAAACGGTCCATCCAAAGAGGTCTCTTTAAACGTCGCTCGGGCACGACGGGCATACTCCGCTGCAACGCTTCCGCGCTCGAGTAGGGCGCTGTAATCGGCAGCATACCCGGTAAACCAAGTCGCGAAACCCTCAGCCCGCATCCGACTGCGGCCAAACTCGCCCCCCAGAAGCTGGTACTCAACAGCATGACCGATCTCGTGGATTAAAACCTTCGTCAGTGCAGCATCGGCGGTGCTCGGCGAGACCGGCGCCCCCCCACCACAACCCGCAGCGACCCGTTGAGCGACGATGTAGATGTCGGTGGGCGGCACCATCCATCCGGGATGGCAGTTGCTGACGAGCGCCGCTGGGATCTGACCGTCCGGCCTCGCCTCATCCATAAAGACGATTCGCCAATCGAGATTGAGGCGCTGCACCGGAGGTGGGAAGGCGCCTGCCTTCAAGGCTCGACTCACGGCACGGGCAGCCTCAGCGACCGCACGCTCGGGCGTTCGACCAAAGAGGGCTTCAACCTCGCGGGGCCAGCGTAGTTGAATTCGCCCCAGCGTTGAGGGCATATCAACCCGCCGGCTCGCCCCCTCGAGCGTCAACGTATCGGGGGAGGCGAGATTCTCGCCCCCCACGACACGGCCACCTTCAGTGATGCGGATTGGACGAGGCCTCGTCGGACTCTGCGGTCGCTCAGGGTTTATCGCCTCGGTAAAACATCGCGCCGTAGCCCGATAATCGCTCGGCACCTGCTCGATTGAATTTACCTGCTCCACGTTACCGCTCCGCGAGACGTAAACGCACAGCTCACGCGGAGCGGCGAACACGGAGCTTCCGGCAACGAGAAGGAACGTGGCGACCTGGAGCCCCCAGCGCCCCACCACTTAGGCCTCAGCGCTTAAGGTCTTACCTCGCCGCCGTCGCGAGGCGCGCACCTTCGGTTTGCGCTGTGTCCCGATGAGGGCGATCGCCAGCACCTCACTAATATGCTTCACCGGAACAAACTTGATCTTGTCACGTTGCTCCTTCGGGATCTCCTCAAGGTCTTTGATATTCTCAAACGGAATAATCACCTTGTTGATTCCGTGACGCAGCGCCGCTAACGCCTTCTCTTTTAAGCCACCGACCGGGAGGACATTCCCGCGGAGGGTGATCTCCCCGGTCATCGCGATATTCTTCGTCACTTTGCGATCGGATAGCGCCGAAACCAACGCGGTGGCGATCGTCACGCCCGCTGATGGCCCATCTTTCGGGGTCGCCCCGTTCGGAACGTGGACGTGGATATCGAATTTCTGCTGAAAATCGAGATCGAGTCCGAGAGAGTTCGCGTTTGAGCGGGCGTAGAACAACGCGGCCTGGGCCGACTCCTGCATCACGCTACCGAGCTGCCCCGTCAGCGCGAGCTGGCCGTTCCCCTTGGCTGTTGAGACCTCGATCGGCATGACCTCACCACCGTGCACCGTCCAGGCAAGACCACGGGCGAGCCCAACGGTGTCTTTAAAGTCATCCGCTTCGGGATCAAACTTCGTCGGACCGAGGAGTTTATTGACGACCTCCGGGGTTACCACCTTGGGCGGCTTCCCCCCTTCGGCGTGCTCGCGGGCGATCTTACGACAAAGGGTCCCGACCTCCCGCTCCAGGCTCCGCACCCCCGCTTCGCGAGTATAGCGTTCGATAAGATACTCGATCGCTGCAGCCGATACGGTAAACTTGAACTTGGTGAGGCCGTTCTCCTTGATCTGCCGCGGAAAGAGGTAACGCTCCGCAATCTTCACTTTTTCCTCGGTCGTGTAACCGGAGATGAAGATCACCTCGAGACGGTCCAGGAGCGCATCAGGAATCGTATCGATCGTGTTCGCGGTGGCGATAAACATGACCTCGGAGAGGTCGAACGGTACTCCAAGATAGTGATCACGAAACTCGTTGTTCTGGGCTGGATCGAGGACTTCGAGAAGAGCGGCGGCAGGATCACCCCGAAAATCAGCGCCAACTTTGTCGAGCTCGTCGAGAACAAACACCGCATTCTTACTCCCCGCCTGCTTCATCCCCTGAAGAACCCGGCCGGGAAGCGCGCCGACATAGGTACGTCGGTGCCCCCGAATCTCGGCTTCATCACGAACACCACCGAGCGACATGCGGAAAAATTTACGGTTCAGCGAGCGAGCGATCGATTTTCCGAGCGAGGTCTTGCCAACCCCAGGCGGGCCAACGAAACATAAGATCGGACCGCGCGAGTCTTTGTTGAGCTTGCGCACGCTGAGATATTCGAGGATCCGTTCCTTGACCTTCTCAAGCCCAAAGTGATCTTCATCCAGAACGTCCTTGGCAAAGTCGAGATCGAGCCGATCTTTGGTGCGCTCACCCCACGGGAGGTCAGAGAACCACTCCAGATAGGTCCGCAGCATCGAGTACTCACCCGATTCCATCGGCATACGCTCCAGACGCTTCATCTGACGGGCGACCTCCTCAAGAGCGTGCGGCGGTAGGTGTACTTTATCGAGCGCCTGACGGAGAGCCGAGATGTCCTCCGAAGCGGTCTCACCTTCGCCCAATTCGCGCTGAATCTGCCGAATCTGCTCGCGCAGGTAATACTCCCGCTGCCCTTTCGTCATCTCGTCACGCGCTTTGTCGCGAATCTTCTCTGACAAGAGGAATTGGTTCAGATCGTCGGTGATAATCGTGTCGGTGGCGCGCAAACGTTTGGCTGGATCGAGCTCTTCCAAAACGCCCTGCGCAAAAGCCGGATCAAGTTTGTAGTGGGCTAATACCACATCCGCGAGAACGCCGGGATCGTGCAGCTCCTCGGTCACGAGCAGCATCTCCTCGGGTAGGTGTTCATGCTCGACGAGCACCTGGAGGTTCTCACGAATCCGGTTCATGATGACTTCATCCTCAGCTTTGAGGACGTAGCGCTCCGGCACCTCGAGGGGACGAATTTTAGCGGTCAGAGGGTCGGTCCCGTTAAAGCGCTCAGCCTCGGCACGCACGATCCCCTGGAGAAGGACCTTAAATCGTCCATCCGGGAGTTTTAATGTTCTCACGACGTTCGCCACGACGCCGACTCTGTAGAGATCGGCTTTCCCCGGATCCTCAGTCTCTTGATTCCGTTGAGCGACGATGAAGATAAGTCTATCGGCCTCCATGGCCCGTTCGACTGCGCTGACACTCGCTGGACGTCCGACGTAGAGCGACATCATCACCGAGGGAAACGCGACCATATCCTTGGCTGGTAAGACCGGCAGGAGCGTGGGGAGCTCAGCAAGATGCTGCGCGGGGCCCGCCGAGGTAGCTCGACTCGCCTGTTTCCCTTGCCGGCTCTTTCGAGAGCTCTTCGCCCGTTTCTTTGATGTCATCAATATCCTTTGGTTGTTCCTTCGAATTGGTTCACAAGACCGCTCACCTGATCGGCTGGCGATGCCGCCTCCCGCGCGGTCGCATGAGAGATTGCCGCGATACCGGTGCCGGTCTCTACGATGTCATTTCCCCGCATCACAAAAGCGGGGGTAACTGGATTTACAAGTTCGGCGATCGTATCGTCGCGCAACTCAACGACCGCAAAAGAGCGACGGATCTCACCCGACTCATCGATCGTCATCGTTCCGGTCAGCCCCTCATAGGCACCGATCGAACCAAGGGCGACGGCAAAGGGTGCCCCGGAGATACGTTGCTGGGCTACCGCAGATGCGACGAGGGTGGCGGCGTCAAAACCTTGCGCCGCGAGGAAATCGGGTTTGACACGATACTGCTCAAAATAACTCTGCGTGAAAGTCGTGACCGCCGGCCGACTACTGGCGGTGAAAAAGAGACTCACAAAAACAGCACCGGACAGAACCGTACGAGAGTTAGCTAAAAGCCCCGGGTTATCCCAAGTCGCGAGTCCGAGCGGTCGAATCCGCCCACGCACCGCAGGTGCGATACTCGAGAAAAGCCGGCTAGCCACCGTCAGCGAGTCGGGGAGGAAGATGCCGTCGAGCGGGATGCCCTCGATCTCCTGAGCGATAGCTACGAGGGCGTTCAAATCATCTTTTGAGTAGCTTGTTTGATACGCTGGTTCGACACCTAACTCGCGAAGTTTCTGGGCAAAAGAGTTCGTATACTCCTGGCCAGCGATATCACTCGGCGCAACGATGGCGATCCGCTTCAAACCAAGCTTCAGCACCGCCGCCTCGGCAAGAGAGCTCACCTGACTCTCCACGGTCGTTCCCAAACGAAAAATACCGTCACCAAGCTCGACATCGCTCCGCTTCGAGAAAGACACCATCGCCGCAGCGTTCTGTCGAACGACTCCGGTCACGGCATTGACCTGTTCGGAGAGGAGTGGACCAATAACGATCGGTGCACGATCGACGGTAAAAAGCTCCTGCGCTACGGTGAGCGCTTGAGTTGGGTCCTCGCCGGTATCTTTAAAAACTGGACTGATCAGATCCCTATCAGGTTGAGCCTGCAGCGCTAAATCGATTCCGTTCTTCGTGCTGGTCCCAAGCGCCGTATATCGTCCGGTGAGTGGGAGAAGAACTCCGACCGTCGTTGTGGTCTGTCCTTCAAGCGGTAGCGGAACAGGCTCAATTGGAGGGGCGGCACTTGCCCACAAGCGCTCATTCCTTGAGCCGCTGGCAACGACGCCCCCCTGGGTACGCCGATACCGTTCTTCACCGATAAGGCGCCGGATAAACTCATCGCTACTCCAGACCGTATCAAGGGCATCAAATTTCTCGGCGGGGACACCCTCCAAGAAATAACGTACCCCTTGAGCAACACCAGCGCTCAGCATTCCCGCGGGAGCAGTTCGCTCAGCGCGGGAGAACCACGCCAAACTTTGTTCAAGATCCTTTCCACGACCGTAGGCGTACCCGAACAGGACCGCAAAATCTGCTCCAACCGCATCAGCGGAGCGGCCCTCAGCCCGGAAAAAGTTGCTTAACGTCGCCAGCGCTCTGGTCGGCTGGTCAAGCGATAGCTGAGTTGCTGCAGTTCGCATCGCTAAGGCGGCACGCTCATTTTCCGGTAATCCGATTGGTTTGATCGACGCAAACTCAGCTGCGGCTTTGGCGAGATCGCCATCGACATACAAACGATCCGCCGCAACGATGCGCGGGTCGAGAATCTTTGCTCCGACGAGATCGCGACCGGGGCTCCACAGGTCCCAGGGGCGGCGTTGTACCATCTCCTTGTGCGGGGCTGGCGACGCAGGAAGAGGAAGCGGCGGAGCGGGGGCGAGGTAAGGGCTCGTGTCTGTTGCGCACCCCCACAGCGACAGGAGAACGAACGGCATCAAAAAAAACGGAGAGCTCTGGAAACGTCGTTTTAGCATAGCGGATCGGTGAGCGGTTAAGGCTCTCCAAGCGATATCATATAAAAGATGAAACATCACTCGTGCTCAGCCGCCATCACAGCAATCAACTAACAGCCTGAAACCACAACAGTAAACAGATCGAAACCGTCCGAGCAGCGGGACTAAAACTCACCTTACTAAGATGAGGCAAGAACGCCAGAGATGGCGAAAACATCGGCGAATAGGTCGAACAGTTTTCCGGAGTGTGGGGGCAGCGAGGGGCGGCCCCTTGCTCCGAGCGAAGGTGTGTTGCCACTATGATGAGTGTTCAATCCCGGCCTGACACATCGGTTTTTGAACCTACCGGGGTAAGAGACTAACTTTTATAGGTTGAATCACATGCTCGCCTGCCGAACTCTTGCACTTGCGACTCTGCCGCTCGCCTTCCTTCTCACACTGAGTGGATGCGGTGGTGACGGCGGAACAGCCACAAGCGGCCTCGCAACCAACGCATGTAGCACCATCGGTCTCAACACAAAGATTATCAATGGGACCCCGTGTGAGCCAACGGGTTCCCCGGTAGTTATGGTGAATCTGTACGACCGAAGTGGAGAGAGCTACAACTGCTCGGGATCGGTCGTCACGGCGCAAGACGTTCTGACAGCCGGACACTGTTTCTTGTCGGAACAGGATTCACTCGATATCGAAGCGGCTTCGATCACCATCGGGGAGCAAGAGATCTTCGCCTCGGCAATCATAGTTCCACAGGCCTACCGTGAGGACGATACGGCGGTCTACAGCGATGCTGCGGTGCTGAAATTTGCCCGACCACTGAATCTGCCCATCTTACCGATCATCGTTAACC
>JBILDU010000012.1:0-42622 GCA_044352465.1 Bdellovibrionota bacterium | reverse complement strand
CAGGATGTCGAGCGAGGCTACCGCGCGGGCAGTCGCGAGGTCGAACCGCTCGCGCAGACTCGGATCGCGAGCGCCATCTTCCGCTCGCGTATGGAGCAGTGTCACATTTTTTAAGCCAAGCGTCGCCACGACGCAGTTGATGAAATCGACCTTTTTACGGGTCGAGTCGATAAGGGTGAAGGCGATCTTAGGGAAGGCGATAGCCAGAGGGATTCCAGGAAAGCCCGCACCGGTGCCGACGTCGATGAGCGAGCGAACCTCGTGAAGGGGAAAGGCGTGGTGGAGTAGCAAGCTATCCAGAAAATGGAGCGGTACGATTTTATCTGCGGGGATGCGGGTAAGATTGATGCGCTCGTTCCAGTGGGCGAGGAGCTCAGCATACCGCTCAAATTGACCGACCTGCTCCTCTGACAGAGGGATACCCAAGTGCTCCGCGCCCGAGCGGAGACCCTCTCGATCGATGGTGATCATGGTATTATTCCTCCCCACTTCGTAGCCGTTCAGCCAGGATCGCGAGGATACTCTCACCTCGACGGGCTAAAATCACCACGCCGAAGGGATCGGTGGGGTGAGCCTGGCGCGGAAGCTTGAGCTTTAGCCTCAGTTGATCGGGATCCTCCTCGACCCCCCGTTTCTTAATCTCGGTGCGGTTAGTCCACCGCAGCGCTTCGAGGCGCGATTTAAGGTCGCGGAGTCGAAACGGAAAACTCTCGATGATTCGAAACGGTTGGCCGAACGGAGTCATGCAAGGCTCACTTGATAATCCGTAGGGGGAGCGGGGATCGATCTCGCGGAGACCGTGTTCAGCATAAAATGAGCCGACCGCATGGGCGCGCACGAGGGCGGGATGTGGATCGAGAAGATAGCCGCTCGGCAGCTCGTCGGCGGCAAGGAGGGCGGGGCATGCACCTGTGTCAAACCACGGGGTGGCGGTGTCGGCGAGAAAGACCGCGGGAAGCGGGGCGGGTCGGCCGGACCACAAGGTCTGCTCGAGACACTCACCGGCGAAGCCGATAAATTGACGCCCCCATCCCTCCGGAAGGGCGATATCGAGCGCCGGGGATGCTTTAATGCCGACGACTCCCTTGATCGGTGCCGCGACGATGAGACCGACCGGTGGCAGGTAGTCCTCGGCGGCCCGAATCCGGGCTCCCGTGCTATCACGTCTCGAAGGATCGGCGTACAGCCCGTCGAACGGGTTCAAATCGTTCGACACAAGAAAGTCCTCGGCGGTACTGACCCGAACCTCGACGTTCTCAATTCCTTGGAGCGCTAAATTAAATCGGGCCATTTCGGCGAGCCGCGCGTCAGGTTCGAGGGTGGTGACCCGGTGGGCGACGTGGGCGATATGGGCGGTGTCGAATCCCGCGCCGGTGCCGATCTCGAGCACATGTCTCGAACTGGCAAAACCCTGGGCACGGTAGCCGGCGATCTCTGGCCGCGAGGCCTGCTCAACGCTGCGGCAGGTAAGGAACGCCTCCTGGCACCATTTTCCGAGCCGCGCGGTGGCCTTATGGCGCGCGAGCACGAGATCGATGACGCCGTTGAGCTCCGTCACCCCGACCGATTTCGCCGCACTTTTAATCCGCAGCGCCAATGTCGCTCCGTCGAAGTTCGTCGCCTCGGCGAGCTCTTGGGCCCGTTTGAGAAGGTCAGCTCCCGTAGCGCTGCGCCAGTATTCGATCGGTGGTGGGGAAAGCATCGTCACAGACTCGCGTGTGTTGGTCGAATAACCGGTCGACAGCCGGGGATGGCGTTGCCGCCGCCTCCAAGAGACAAAAATTTAACCACTGCTCGAGGCATTAACTCGAGTGCTCGCAGTTTACATGAGCATCTATGGCCTTTCTAGCCTGCATTGCCCCTCTGAGGGGGGGTGACCCGGGCTAGAGCTGCTGCGAATGCGCCACCGATACCGTGGCGATGAGGCCATGTTCGAAGGTAGTTCCCGTGAAAGAGGCTCTTCGGTAATTCAGCTGGCGGCGGGAGCAGTTGGAAGTCGGGATGTCGATCAAGGAAGGCCTCGATAATCCCCTCGTTCTCCTCGCGCTCCACCGTACACGTGCTGTAGACGAGGACTCCGCCCGGGCGAACCAGGGTCGCGGCGTGATCGATAAGTTTCGTTTGCAGCACCACGAGCTCCTTGATAGTAGCGGGGGTCTTCGCCCAGCGGATATCCGTTTTTCTCCCGAGCACACCGAATCCGGAGCACGGCGCATCGAGCAACACCCGGTCGGCGAGATGTTTGGAGCGTAGCTTCGCCGCGTCTCCCGCGCGTGTCTTGACGATCGAAAGCCCCAGGCGACGGGAGTTCTGGGTTATCGAGCGGAGTCGAGTGGCATTAAGATCGAGCGCTAAGACCTCGCCGCGGTTGCGCATGAGAGTGGCGAGGTGGGTCGCCTTCCCTCCGGGGGCAGCGCACAGATCGATCACGAAATCGTTGGCGCGCGGTGACATGAGATGCCCGACGAGTGCGGCGCTCTCATCTTGAACCTGAAACATGCCCCGTTGAAACCCCTCCAGTTGGTCGAGCCGAATCCCGCGGGGAAGTGATTTGATAACCAGACACTCCGGCACATACCGCGACGGAGCCGTGGTGACTCCTTCGCGCGCCAGGGTCTTGGCGAGTTGGTGAGGGGATATGCGCAGTGTGTTCGCTCGAATCGAGACCGGCCAGGCGCGGTTGTTTGCCCCGCAGAGTCGCCGAGTCTCGGCGACCCCGAGTGTCGCGATCCAGCGTTCGATAAGCCATTCGGGGTGGCTGTAGTATCGTGCGATCTCCGCGGCTGTTTCCGGAGTACGGGGAGGCTTTGCTGCGGGACTTTTGTTGCGTAGTCCCTCAATGACGCCGCGTACCTCCTCGCGAATGGACACTTTCTCGGTTGAAAGGAGCGCTGCCGATTCGGTAACCACCCGTTCATACGGGACACGTTCAAGAAAGAGGAGCTGATAGGCGGCAAGGCGCAAGATATTGCGGGCGGTGGGAGAGTACTGCGAGAGGGGGCGGGGTATCCGAGCGGCGAGTTCGTCGTCGATACGGCCACGCCACTCGATCGTTCCTTTGACGAGCCGTTGCAGGAGGGGAAGGTGAATCGCTTTTGATCGGGCCGCCCGCGCGAGCAGCTCCGACGAGAACGCTCCCCGAGTCTCTGAGCGAACGAGTATTTCAAGGGCCGCTTTGCGGGTGTGAATGGCGCGCATACACGCCAGATGCTAGCGAGCCTTGGGGCGGATAGCCAGTGGTGGAGGTACAAAAAGACAACAGACGAGCGGGGGGTCTAAAAAGAGCAACCAGACTCGGGCTCATAATTCGGGGCGCCTGTCCTGGCCGCGCTCATATCCCGCTTGGAGAGCCTCGCGCCGGTAGAAAATCTTACGGGGTGAGATCCGAGAGGCTCACAGTGGGGTAGGGCAGAATGATGCTTAGGAAGAGAAGGATCGCCCCCAGGCCGGTGATTCGTCGTCCTACCGATATCGGGGTGAGGTCATTGAGCGTCGGTGCGGGACGGCCAGCGATGAGCAGGACGATCAATGCCCAGAGGAGGAGTGCGGGCACAAAGAATATCGCAATCAAAAGGAGCAGGCCGGTTGCAAGGGATCCGATCGCCTCCCCGATACGTCGGCCGAACATCGCTTGAATGATGTGTCCACCGTCGAGCTGTCCTATCGGCACCAGGTTCAGCGCTGTGACAAACAGCCCCAGCCAACCGGCAAAGGCGAGTGGGCTCAAGAGCACAACGCTATCGGCAGCAAGCGGTGCTGGGAGCGCGAGTCGGGCGAGGATCCCCAAAAGCAGGGAGGCATTGATGTTCGCTTGGCCGAAGTCGAGGGGAGTCTCGAGGGGGACGAGCGGTGTCGTCGTAATCTCGGAGGAACGGAGCCCCAGCACCAAAACCGGTATCGCGACGACGAGGCCGGCTAGCGGCCCGGATACCGCGGTATCGAAGAGGGCGGTCCGGTTGGGTGCGGGGCTTTTGAGCCTTATGAAAGCTCCAAACGTTCCGAGCGCGGATGGCGCGGGTATAAAATAGGGGAGCGAGACGCTCATCTTGTGCCGTCGTGCGGCGACGTAATGCCCCATTTCGTGAACTCCCAGGATCGCCATGAGGCCGAGTGCATACGGTAGGCCGCGCAGAAAGGCGATAGTTCCACCATCGACAGCATCGACTGCGTAAATCGAGCCGGCAACGGTGGTCGTCACCAAGGTAAGGAGTAGGAGCACCACCGCGACGACCGGGTGAGCCTTCGCCACCGAGTTGGAGAGATTGGGGATGATGGCGAGGCGGGCACCAACCTCTGGATCTTCATCGAGGATTACTGAGTGTTCCGGAAATGCGCGCCTCAGGCGCTCGTAGGCTCTGCTCGGTGGGGTAAGGAGGGGGCCTCTAAAGATCGCCGCGTTCGGGCGACTAAGGGCGATGCGAACATCCATGACCTCGCTTAAAACGGGAGGGATCTCCTCGACGGGGAGCATATGAAGAGTGGATCGAGGGGTGGCGCCGGGATGGGTCATTTTACCCTTTTTATCCCTTCAGTGAGTTGATTCGTATGATGCGCGGTTGTCACCTCGCGGTCGGGGTTGTTACCGTAAAAGGGTAGTCCTTGCGTCAGAGCGCCCTCTCCTCCCGGCCTAAACTGGGTTCGAGTCACCGATATGAAGTTGAGTTCCTTGTGAGATTAACTACTCCCCCTCCGCTGAGAGTCTTTTTAGCCCTCATGCTCCTTCTTGGATTGTTTTGTGCTGCTGTCGCCGCCGAGGAACGGGGAGACCCCGGATCAAGGTGCGAGTGGACCGATTGCGGAGCGGTGGCCTCACCCTCGGGCGGGCTTTCTGTCTGCGGCGAGAGCGACCGGGGGGTGTGCGGAGAGCAGTGCCGCACCGAGTTCGACCGAGAGCATTTTCGGTGTATCGAGCGGTGCTTAAAATCACGGTGTCGCGAGGAGGCGCGCGCTCCGACACCGGAACAAGGTGAGTCGATTGGGGAAACTGATCTCTGCCTCGAGGGGGAGTCTCGCGGTTGTGAGATCGAGTGTCGAGAGAGCGATGACGCGAACAAGCCCCGGTGTCGGCTCGCCTGTCTTTCGCGATTGTGCCCCTCCTCGCGGAGATCCGCCCTGGCTGAGGAGGCGGCCAAACCGGGAGCGGCGAAATGCCGCCGGTGCCGGAGCAGGAATGAGTGGGAATGTCGACGCTCGTGTGGGGTCGGCTTCTCCACGAAGCCAGGCTCTAGTTTTAGCGGCATCGGCTCCTTCGGTTGTGAAAAAGCGTGCCTTATCGGTGTCTGTGGGGCTGAGTGTGCCTTCTAGTGGTTCGACCATTAAATTCTTTCACCTGCAAGGTAATAGAATTTATGCTCACCACTAGTCCTGAGTTAGTTTTTCACTCTGCGGGAGTGAAAAAACTTATTGGTCGAAGGACTAGTCTCTCGTCTGGAAATGTGTTCATCCTCGTGGGCGGAATACGAGCGCGGCCTCGATTGCCGCGCCGATTCCGCCGGTATAAGGCTTTTGTATAGCTATGAGACGGACCTCTGGATGGGGGCCGATTAGGGGGCGCGTGTCGGACGCACTGGGCAGTTTATGGCTGGCAGCTTGCACAGGGCAGCGGCCATTCCCTGTTGGAGCTCGGCGGGAACTTGGAGTGGTTTTCGCTCTTGGTCCGCGATCTGAAGCATAACTCCGAGACTCTCTCTCCTGAGGGCGTCGAGCCAAACTGAGCAGTGGTCGTGCCACTGAATAAACACTGTGTCGCTGTGAGGCGGGGTGCGGATGAAATCTACCGGCGCGGGGAGCTCCGCTCGTTCCTGCCCTCCTGGGGCACCCTCGTCGTGGAGCCTTATCCAGGACGGCTGAAGGTCGAGATCGCTCGGATTCAGTTCAAAAACCGGATGCGCAACACCTGACGAACGCGCCTCCCTTAACTTCGCCTTCGCCTCAGCGGAGAGGGGAAGCTCGATCCGGGTGCGCATGGTGTCCGGTGGAAGAAACGTCCCGAGGAGGTTTCGTGGAAGGCCCACGGTGAGGGAACAGCGCAGTGTTTGGCCGTGTGTTCGCGCGGCGATTTGGGTGTAGTTGAATTCGGTTGGGGAGTTAAATACAAGTGTCGTGTCGGTATTGTATCGTTCCGCAAAAGTCGCTGAGAAGCCGATAAAGCTTAAATCCACCACCGCTACAGGGCGTTTCTCGGATTGTACCGGGTAAACGAGAGCGTCGGTTGATCTTGTGTTGAGGAGCACGACTCCCCGTTGGGCATCGAGTAGGGGGAGGACCGCCGCCGACCCGAGTACGACACCGAGAAGCCAGAGGAAAAGGGAGCGAAGAGATTCATCGCGGCGCCCACGGCACCAGCTAAATAGCTGCATCGCACCCCCCGCACCAACCACGACTCCGAGGCCAAAAGACCAGGGACTCGCGCCTAAAAGCTCGGTTGCGATCTAGTAACCGACGATCGCCCCAGGGATACCAACGTAAAGATTGATCAAAAAAGACCGCATTTCGTCCTCCCCCCCTAAAAAAAATCGCCACACCAGCGTCTGGTTAGCTGCCCCTCCACAAAAAATTCGGGCACCTCACATGGTCCGGATATCGAGCGCTTGGGGACTCGACCGTCAGACCCTCATGAGCCGCTGCTTGAGACGCTCTAATCCGAGGACCTGCATCGTCTCGTGCAGGTCGGGGCTTTGGCGTGAACCAGCGATAGCTACCCGTAGTACCATCGTGAGGTCACCGATACTCCCTTTAAAGTTTTGCGGCGCGGCTTTGTATTCCTTCATCTCAGCGGCGAACCCTAGCGCTTTGGCGACATCCTTGCACTTGCCAAACCACGTATCGCGGTCGTCCGTCGGATTGTAGGTTTTAAGGAACTCCGCGACGATCGCTTTGCGATCCTCCGGAGAGATCGTCTCGGGATAGTCGAAGGTTGATATGCCCCCGAATATCTCATCGAAGAGCCATCCGATCTGCGGACGGAGGTCTCTCCACGTGGCGATCCGTTTGCTTGGCTTCTTCCCACCGCGCTCGATGTTTAAGCATCGGCGCGTGTATTCGGAGTCCCGCTCCATGAGAGCCGCTAACGGTTCGTCGTATCGCCGGACCCATCCCACCGCCGCGGTGTGGAGATGCTCGATCGGCATACGGCCGATCACTTCTTTGCTGATGCTTGCAAGCTTGACGGTGTCAGCTAACGCACCGGCTGGGGAGAGCTTGCCAAGCTTAATCTGAAATCCGGTGTCCGGCGCGTCCGGATTCGCGCGGCGCCAATCCTCGAAGTCGGAGTTAGCGATATTGAGTAGATATTCGATAACAGCTCCGGGCGGGAACCCCATCTCCGCATAGTAAGCGGCATTCGCCTCAGGATCTTTGCGCTTTGAGAGCTTTCGCTTCGATTGGCGCTCCACCTCTTGCCCCGTTTCCTCGTCGAGTTCTTTTACCATCTCGAGCTTCTGAATCGTTGAGAGGTGCGAATAGTGGGGGTGGTGCCAGCCGAAGGCTTTGAAGATTTGGATGTGCGTCGGTACCGAGGACACCCATTCGTCACCCCGGACGACGTGAGTAATCCGCATAAAGTGATCGTCCATAGCGTGCGCCAAATGGTAGAGCGATTGCCCGTCTGACTTGAGGATCACGATATCGAGGTCGCTCTCCGGCATCGACATCTCACCCTTGACTCCATCGCTCCAGGTTACCCGTTGGGTCGGGTCGCCGAAGGTACGAAGGCGAACGACGAACGGCTTGCCCTCCGTGAGCGCCGATTTAATTTTTGCGAGAGGCGCATCGCGCCAAACCGCCCACTTACCGTAATAGCCCGGGCGCACCTTTTGCAGGGTCTGTAACTCGTTTGCCCGGGTGAGTTCTTCTTCGGTCGAGAAACATGGATAGGCGAAGCCGGTGCGGATCAGGTGGAGCGTCATCGCTCGATAGATGTCCCGTCGATTGGATTGGAGGTAGGGGCCGTAATCGCCGATCTCCTCAAACTGAGCCGATTTTCCCCGCACAAAGCCCTCATCGGGATCGAGACCAAAGGTTGCAAGGGTGTTGATGATCGTTTCAAAAGCACCGGAGACCTCACGCTTCGTATCGGTATCTTCGATACGTAGGAGGAATTTACCGCCGGTTTGGTGCGCGAAGCGACGATTGATAAGGCTCGTGTAGACGAAGCCGATATGGGCAAATCCGGTCGGGCTTGGAGCAACCCGGGTTACCATCGCTTCGGGCGCAAGGTTCCGCAGAGGATAGCGCTGCTCCAGCGATTCAACGGTCGGCAGGTTAGCGGCGTCGGGAAAAAGTAGGGTTGCGAGCTCTTCTCGTTCCGCGGCTGACAGTGGTGAGGTGGTTTGCATAATGCTTTTTGTGAAGATGTCTTTAATCGAATTTTGATCGAGCTTTTTGCCGGTAAATAGCTGAAAAAACCAGAGGTTTGTACCACTTTCGGTCCTAGAATGAAAGGGTGAAGCGAGGCAGGCTGCTCTCTTCTTTAAGGGGACGGGACGCTGCTATAATTGTTTTATATGACACCAGCTTTCCCCCCGGAACCGAATAGTGTCGCGAAGGCCGGTACCGTTGGTGGGAGAGACGCCGCCGGAGTATCGCTCCCTCTCGGCCCCGGGCGCTCCTATTTAGACCCGATTGCGGTAGGGCGCCTCATCGGGGAGGTGGCGCAGTATGAAAGCGCAGGGGTCTTTCCTCCAAGAACTGCCCATCCTTTTGATCGTAGACTCGCCGAAATGTTTATCAGTGAACGCTCCAGTCGTGGCGCTGAGCGGGCGGTTGCGGCGGCCCGCACCCGGGGGGCAATTCCCGCTGTCCCAGCCGAGCCCGAGACTGCGGTTGAACTGGCGGTCGATTGCGGCGTGCTCAAGGTGAGGGGGGCATATCATTACGAGACCGGTGCCCCGTGTCAGGACGGTTACGCGCATCGAATCGATCGGGCGAGCGGTACGTTTTGCGGTGTTATCGCCGATGGTGTGAGCGCCGTTAAGCTAGCGCACCACACCGCGGCGATCATGTCCGCCGCGGTCGCTGCCATCGCCGAGGAGTTAGTAACCGATCGTTCCGGAGCTTTTCGTGAGAACGGAAGCTTTATGAACGCACGGTTTCTCCGTGAACTTCACCTTCGGACGGCGCGGGCTTACCTCGATCTGTGTGACGAGACCGGTTATCACCCCGCCGATGCTGCGGAGCGATTTCTCGCGAGCACTCTTCAGGTTGTGATTATCACCCCGCGAGAGAGCGCGATGTTCGGTCTTTCGGATGGGGTTTTTCGCTGGGGTGGAACGCCTGAGGAGGTGGTCACAGCTACCGGGCGGTGTGATCCCGGATGTAATACTCCTCCGCTCATCGAGCGGTTGATCCTCGATGAGTGTGAGCTTCAGCGTCTCGGCGCGCGCGATCTTTTTCGCGGTTTGGACGGTATCGACCGAGCGCTCATCCGCGAGGCGGAGAGCTTTCATGTCATCAGATACGGCCCGACCAGTGTCGTGTTCCCGGAGGTTATTGAGATGGCGACCGATGGGGCACACTACACCGACATGTTGCCCCACCGAGCCGGCGAGCATTTCCCGTTGGTACGCTTAGCGGTCGAGGAGGGGCGTAGTTTCGACGAGATCGGTGCCGCAGTGGAGGTGAGTCACCTCGTTCGGTTCGGTATGGAGATCGCTGTGTGTGAGGGATTCGCGAGGGCGATTAAAGCCGCGCGAGAGAGCGCGGAAAATCCCGCGGTGGATGAAGCGGGTATCCTGATTCGGACGTTGGAGCGGATGGACGAAGGTGCGCGGGCCGAAATAATTCCGGTGGTGCGAGATTTTCTGCGCACCATGCCGCACGGGCGGGCGCTCACGTTGCGGGTGAGCCGCGATGCGCCGTTGGAGGTGGTCAAGCGGAGCATCTTGGCCCTCCGCGATTCGATTGAACTCGAGAGTATCGACCATTTTCTCGAGGAGCGGCGGCAGCATTTCGTCGAGGCTGCTGTTGGGGTCCTCATCGATCTTTGCTCCCGCGATGGTGCCAATGAAACCGCGACGACCTTTCGCGCCCGGTTTCGGGAGGCGTTGTTACCCCTTCGAGACGAAGCGCTACTCGTCTCCGGGTGTACCGTTGGGGAGCTCATTTCAACTTGTTCGGAGGAGCAGCTGGTGAGGCTCTTGGGGGAGCGTACGGCTGCCTTTCTGGGTGCGCGCCGCTGTGTTGTTGGGAAAGCCATCGATATTAGCCCGAAACTACTCGAGGAATTGTTTAACTGTGATGCCCGCCGTTGGGTCGTTGGGGTCGAGGACGATCTTACCTGGCTTGTCGCGGGCCCCCGGCAAGAGCAGTGTCCGGAGCGTGGTATCGTGTAATCGAGGTCGGAGGAGGCTCGTCGTCGCCCTTGTCGATAACGCCGGTTTTCAAACCGTTGTTTTTTCTGGTATAACTTTGGCGTGTTTGTCTCGACGCAGTCGAGCTTAAATCCTTGGTTAGCCGTATGAATCCAGATCAGTCGTTGCCCACACCGGAAAAGGGGCCGCGGGGGGAATCCCCGGAGGGTGCGGCGTCTTTCGAGGGGGCCGCGTTCGCCCTTCCCACAGGGGCCCGGATCGACTCGATCTCCTCGATGGTTTGTCAGGGGATGGGGCGGGGCGACCTAGAGTTCATTGTCGAAACTTTTACCGGGCGGGAGCCTCATGGAGAGGCCTTTGAGGAGCTGTGGGGTTGGGTTACCTCGGCTCCTCACGATACCCTCTTCGCCCGGGCTCCCACCGATGAGACGCTCTTGGCGCTAGCCTCAGAGAGCGCCAGCTGGGATATCGGTCGTCGGACTCTCGTCGGGATGGTTGAGTATTACGCAAGTTTACGGGTGGAGCGGGGAATTTGGGCCGGTATTACCGTCACCGTAAGCCATCTTGAGGGTACTGGCGAAGGGGAGAAGGTTCTGTTCTCAGCTTTGGTTCAGCCGGGAGGCCTTACGGACTCGCGCGAGACCACTCTTCTGAGGCTCGTTCGTTTATTGGGATTGTCGGGATGTCGGCCCGGACAAAACGGCTCCGATCTCCTCGGATATTCAACGACGTTGTCGGATTCGGGTGAGTTTTGTCTGTTCATCGGCTAGTTTCTAGTTTTCTGAGCCTCGCTCCTTTTTGCTGATCATGGTCAAAAGCGCCCCCGCGGGGCTGCGCCAGCTAATCTCGGAGGGCCCGGTCTTGTCGGCGAGCGCTGCGAGAGAGGCTCCCCGAGGGGCTCGCGATGCATCATATCTTGGGGGAGGCGTCAAAAAGGATATCGACCCCGTCACTGAGCGTGTGCACGCCGTGTTTCGAGATTGGTGCGATGAGTTCCGGGAACCCGACGGACGATAAACCAGCTGATTTTTGCTTCTTGGGCTCGCCCCAGAACCGGTTGAGCCAATTCGAGCGGCTGACCCTCGTCGGTGGACGCGAACTCGATCGTGCCTTGGCCTACGTCGGTCGGCAGATCCTTCAATTTTCATCCCACACAGGGCTCAATCGTTTTGAGCCTGAGGCGATTCGGGAGGCGTACGCGGCGTTCGTCGGTACTCGTGTTCCCTCAATTGAGGCGCTCACGCGGCCGCGCCGCATCGGGGCAGCGGAAGTCTCGGCAACACCGGTGCACGGACTGAAGGACGGCGTGATAGAGGATCTCGTCTTTCAGTCGAGCTATGTCCCTCTGACCGGTCGGGTCAGGGAGACGTTTGATCGCCACCCGGAGAATCGCTCGGTTCATGCTCGCTGGTGGCGGCACACCGCTGGTGCTGCGGCTACCCTCGTGGGCATCCACGGGTGGAATATGGGGGACCAACGGCTTAATTCGCTCGCTTTTTTACCGGGTATCTTTTATCGGTTGGGGCTCGACGTCGTACTTTTCGAGTTGCCGTTCCATGGCCGTCGGCGACGCGCCTCTTCCGGTGAGGCTGGAAACGGCGTGCTGTTTCCAAATACCGACCTCGCCCTCACCAACGAGGCTATGTTTCAGGCGATCGCCGACCTGCGTGAGCTTCACGGGGTACTCAGTTCACGTGGTGCGAACAACGTCGGAGCGATCGGCATGAGCCTCGGTGGGTATGTAGCGAGTGTGTGGGCGGGGGTAGCAGAGCTGGCATTCTGTATCCCGGTTGTGCCCCTCGTCTCGATGGCCGATTTGGCGTGGCGAATCGTTTCGGGAAGGCCGGAGCTCGGGGCGCAGGAGGCTGGGGTAACGGCCGACCTCCTGACGGCAGTTTTTAACCCGCACTCGCCCCTTCAAAATCCCCTACGAACTCCGGTGGCGCGCAGTCTCATTGTCGCCTCGAAGTTGGACCATATCGTCCCCCCGGAGCATCCTCAGGCGCTGTGGGAGCATTGGGGAAGGCCGCAGATAACCTGGGTTGAGGAGGGTCACGACGCTCTTTTTCACCGCTCGTCAGCCTTTCGGTCGGTGTGCGATTTTCTTGAGTCCCACACCTTCATAAAACGCCCAAATTCCGCAGACTTGCCCCTGGGCTCGTAATCAAGTATCTCTTCGGGGTCGGAGATTCCCGCGCACGTTCCCATGCCTACGTAACGTCTCGTGCGTGCGATTATCCCCGGGTAAGGTCAGGCGGTGCCGAGTTTACGTTTCTCAAAAAAAATCGCGTTGCGGTATCTCTGGTCGAAGAGATCGGAGGCGTTCGTTACGATTATCACGGTGATCTCGATCCTCGGGGTGGCTCTGGGCGTTATGGTGCTCAACATCGTGATGGCGGTGATGACCGGGTTCGAACACGAGCTCCGGGAGAAGATCGTGGGAGCGAATTCTCACATCGTGGTGAAGCCGTTGGGCGGAAAGCTCGAGCAGTGGCGCGATACGGCCGAACAACTTCGGAAAATCGGCGAGGTCGTTTCAGTTTCGCCCTTTACCTATCACCAAGCCTTGCTTCGGACCCAGAGTGGGTCGGCTGGCATATTGATTCGTGGGGTCGCGCAGGGGTCTGCGGGGGAGGTCCAGGTGGCGGGTTACGTCCCGGATGGCCGTATCGATGAATTATTTACTCCGCCGCAGGTTACGATTGAGGGAGGCGATGGGGGAGAGCAGGCGGTCGATCTTCCGGGGCTCCTCGTGGGCCGGGAGTTGGCCCAAAGCCTCGGCCTCTTTGCCGGAAGTCCGGTGTCGCTCCTCTCCTCCGGGTTGACCTCATCGCCGTTCGGGCTCGTGCCCCGCTATAAACGCTTCGTTGTGGTGGGCTCGTATAGGTCGGGGCTCGTTGAATACGAGAGTGGTCTCGCCTACGTGTCGCTCCCGGAGGCTCAAAACTTCTTCAAGATGGGTGACACCGTGTCGGGCCTCGACATTAGGGTTCGGGACATTGACGACTCGCCGCGGGTGGCCCAGCGCATTGGTGAGCTGCTCGGTGGAATTAGTGCTGGATTCTCCGTTCAAGATTGGACGCAGACCAATAAGCCCCTTTGGGATGCGATTCGGCTCGAAAAGAAAGTCTATTTCATCGTTCTACTGCTCATCGTCGTCATGGCGAGTTTTTCGATCATTTCAACCTTGATAATGATCGTTCTTGAGAAGCGTCGCGATATCGCAGTGCTGCGCACCTTAGGGGCCAACGAGCGCAGCATCGCTGCGATTTTTAAGATTCAGGGCGCTGTGATCGGCGGGATCGGCACGGTCCTCGGCCTTCTGCTTGGTTTCGGGGGATGTCTCGCCCTACGGCGCTACGGATTTCCCCTCGATGAGCGAATTTTTCAGATGTCGACTTTGCCGATTCGGATCGAGCCGTTGAACTTTTTTGTGGTTGGCGCGGTCGCGTTTTTAATCTGCGCTTTGGCGACGATCTATCCGTCAAGGCGCGCAAGTGCGCTCCAGCCGAGCGACGTGTTGCGATACGAGTAGGTGCGGGTATGCGGATACGTACTGAAAATGTGACGAAAAGCTATCAGGATGCTGACCACGCGCTGACCGTTCTCGATAACGTGACCCTCGACTTTCCGGAGCGCGGTAGCGTGGCGATCGTTGGGCGTTCAGGCATCGGAAAGTCCACTCTCCTGCACCTCCTGGGTGGCCTCGACACGGTAACGAGTGGGCGAATCTGGTACGACGATACTCCGCTCGATGCGCTCTCGGGTGACGCCCTCAGCGCGTTTCGGGGGAAACATATCGGCTTTATATTTCAGTTCCACCACCTGCTCCCGGAATTCTCGGCGCTTGAGAACGTTGCGATGCCCCTTCTCATCGAGGGACTCAGTGAAGCGGAGGCCATGGAGCGGGGAGCCGCGATGCTGCGGCGTGTCGCGCTCCACGACCGCCTCCATCATCGGCCGGGAGCTCTCTCCGGGGGGGAGCAGCAACGGGTCGCGATCGCGCGCGCTCTGGTGACGAACCCGGCGGTCATCCTCGCCGATGAGCCGACTGGTAATCTTGATGTCGCCACCGCGGGAGCGGTTCAGGAGCTTTTGCTGACGATGAATCGCGAGCTAGGCAATCTGCTTGTGGTAGTGACGCACAGCCAAGAGCTCGCTCAGTCAATGGACCGGATCGCCGAGATGGAACCGGGCGGGCGTTTGAATTTTCGTTAGGATGAAGAGGTGTATGGAAATAAGATCCTTAATTCGGTGCCTAATCGTGGCGGTAGTGGCTCTGAGCGCCGTAGCGCTCCCCGCCAGGGCAGCCGATCCGAGTGGCTTGAGCGCTGTTCGGTCCGTTGCCGTTGAAGGTAATCAGCGTATCGATACCGCGGCCGTGAAGGCCCAGATCAAAAGCGTCCCCGGGAGCGTCAGCGCCGAAACTGTCAGCGCTGACATTAAGGCGATCTACAACACCGGATTCTTCTCGCAGGTGACGGCAAGTGTGGTCGCCGGGGGACCGAGTGGGGCGACGCTGAGATATGTCGTGGTCGAGAAGCCGGTAGTGCGGAAGGTTTTCATTAAGGGCAACGAGGAGGTTTCCGAGAAAGACCTCGCTGACGTGCTCAAATTCGGCACCAACCGCTTTCTGGATAAGGCACGGGTAGAGGCGCTCATGCGCAACGCAGTGGTGTTTTATCAGGGTAAGGGATTTTACGATGCCGCGTTCGACTATGTTGTTGTTCCCGTGAGCGACAACCAGGTTGACCTGACGTTCAACGTGTCCGAGGGCGCGAAGTTCAAGATCACCTCGATCGTATTTCGGGGGCTTCAAAACGTCGACGAGGGTGACCTTCGCGAGACCATGCAGACCAAGGAGCACCGTTGGTATAAGTCGTGGCTTCTCGGGACAGGCCGGCTTAATCGGGACATGTTAGAGAACGATCGCGCCTTGCTCCGGCAGTGGATGCTCGATAATGGATACCTCGACGGTGCGGTCAGTGAGCCCCAGATCGAGGTAAAGGACGGCGCGATAGCTATCGCCTTCGATGTACAGGAAGGCGCACGCTATACGATCCGCGAGGTCACCGCGTCGGGAGACCTTATCGATGCTGATGCGGCGAAGACGATGGAGGGGATCGACACCGAGCCTGGGGCGATTTTCAGCGCAGCTAAAATTCGGGAAGATGCGTTTAAAATAAGCGACAAGTATTCTGATCGCGGCTATGCGTTTGCGAACGTAGTTCCGGGCACAGCGGTCGACAAGATGAACGGTACGGTCGGTATCGATTTCGCCGTGAGTCAGGGAAACCCCGTTTCGATCGATCGAATAAAGATTCGAGGTAACGATAAAACCTACGACAACGTTATCCGACGGGAGCTTCGGGTTGAGGAGCAGAGTCAGTATTCCGGGGCGAAAGTGCGGCGAAGCCAACAGCTCCTGGAGCGAACCGGCTATTTCGAGGAGGTCAGCATCACCTCTGAGCCGACGGGGGCACCGGACACGGTGGATCTCTTAGTCAACGTGCGGGAAGGTTCAACCGGGTCGTTTAGCGTCGGCGCGGGGTTCTCAAGCGCCGACGGAGCGCTCTTTAACGCGCGGCTGACAGAGAATAACTTCTTCGGGCGTGGGCGGAGCGCCTCGATCAATGCCGATATCGGCACCGAGCGGAATAATCTGGTCTTTGCGGTCAAGGACCCCCGTTTCAACGATTCCTTCTGGTCAGTTGGGGCAGATGTTCTCATGAGTCAGCGGGAGTACGACGATTTTGATCGCGACCTGGCCGGTGGTGGCATGGAAGTTGGGTATCCGCTGGGGGAGGTCCTGGGCGAATGGGCTGAAGATATCGCCTTTTCACTCCAATACGAGTATCTCGACATTGAGATCAAGAACGTTGACGAGAACGATGCGGCCCAACTGGTTATCGACTCAGAGGGCCGCTCAACGTCGTCGGCTTTTACTCCCAAGCTCGTTCGTAACACGATCAATAATCCGCTGAATCCCACCAAGGGGTCCCGGCAGGTTCTGTCGCTCGAGTTAGCCGGTGTGGGGGGAAATCAGGACTACTACCTGCTGGAAGCGCGGAATGTGTTGTACCATCCGCTTCTGACAACCTCTGTCGGCGAATTCGTTTTTTCCTGGCGGACCTCGTTCGGCTACGGCGAAAGCTATGACGATGAGCCGTTTCCGCTCTTTAAGCGTTTCTTTCCCGGAGGGATTAACTCGGTTCGTGGCTACAAGAATCGCACCTTGGGCCCGAAGGATGAGAATGGAAACGAGTACGGCGGTAGCAAGGAGTTTGTTAATAACCTCGAAGTCATCTTCCCGCTGATTAACTCGGCGGGATTCAAGGGAGTCGTGTTTTACGACATCGGTAACGCCTTCGATGATGGTGTTTCGATCGACTTCGGAGAGCTCCGCGAGGCTTATGGCTACGGAATTCGTTGGAGCTCCCCCGTTGGTCCGATTAGGGTTGAATTCGGCTTCCCGATCGATCGGGAAGAGGGGGAGAGCTCGATGGTGACGATGTTCTCCTTCGGTGCCCCGTTGTAGGAGAGGTTCTGCCTGAGTACTGGGGGAGGAGCTCGCGCTGCGCCCCTCGGTGCAAGTTCGGGAGCTGTTTGAGTTTCGGGGGGTTATAAACTATAGTGTTGCAACGCTGAGGGGCGCGCGGCTTCCCACAAAGAGGGGCTATAACGCGCCGTCCTTTGTCTCGCTGGTGCTGTGGTGAGCCCAGCGAGAAGCGGCGCCCATGGAGTACCACGCGTGAAAAAATTGATTGTTTCTTTGCACCTCTTTTGTGCCCTCGTCGTTCTCGCGGCGAGTTTTCTCATCGCCCCGTCGCACGGTTTTTCGGCCGAGCCGCTCGTCTATGTCGTTGATATGCAGAAGATCATCGATGAGTCACTCGTTGGAAAAGGGGCCCGGTCAAACCTTGAGGCCGATTTGAAGAAGCGCGAAGCGATGCTCGAGCGTCGTCGAGCCGAACTTCAGAAACTATCGGAGGATATCCAGAAGCAATCGGGGCTTCTCTCCTCGGCCGCGCTCGAGGAGAAGCGGCAGATTCTGGCGAAGAACGAACGTGAGTTCGGGCGGCTTTTACAAGATCAACGGGCTGAGGCCGCGAAAAAGAATAACGCGGAGATGGCCCGGGTGATTAAAGAGATAGACGCGGCGATCGCTGAGGTTGGAGCGGCTGGTAAATATCCTTTTATTATCGAGAAGGACCCACGCACGGTGGTTTATGCGAGCTCGCGTATCGATATTACGGCGGATGTGGTCAAACTTCTGAATAAGAAGAAGGTCGATCTGTAGCCGCGGAGCGGGGCGCGGTAGTATTTGTTGGGAGATTGGACGAAGGAGCAGCGGCGATGGAAGAGCAGATAATCTACGATGCGGTTCAGATTCAGGAGATCATTCCGCATCGGTATCCATTTCTCATGGTCGACCGGATCGTTGAGTTTGTTGATAACGAGCGGGCCGTCGGGATTAAGAACGTCACCATGAACGAGCCCTATTTCACCGGTCATTTTCCGGGCCGACCGGTGATGCCCGGGGTGATGATTCTCGAGGCGATGGCCCAAACGGGAGCTATCCTGGCGCGCCGCTCCCAAGACGGTGTGGGCGCTGGGAAGACGGTGTTTCTTGTTGGAGCCACCGATTGTAAGTGGAAGCGCCAGGTTGTGCCGGGAGACACGCTCCGAATCGAGATGGTTTCAGTACGGAAACGTCGCCCGCTGTGGATCATGAGCGGCACCGTAATGGTTGGCGACAAGGTCGTGGCTTCGGCAACGATCTCGGCGGCTGAGGCTGATTAAGTAGGCATGCGCGGTGGCGAGCGAGATTCACACAACGGCGATAGTTGCGGCAGGTGCGGTAATCGGTGACGGTTGCTCCATCGGGGCTTATGCGGTTATCGGACCCGACGTCCGCATGGGAGCCGGGAATCGCATCGGTCCTCACGTCGTACTCGATGGTCGAACGGAGCTCGGCGACGAGAACGTGATCTTTCAGTTCGCGTCAGTGGGCGCTCCGCCGCAGGATCTCAAATATCGGGGTGAGCCAAGCACCCTGACGCTCGGGTCGCGAAATATCGTGCGGGAGTTCGTGACATTGCAGCCGGGAACTGCTGGTGGAGGAATGCGAACGACAATCGGTGATGGGAATCTTTTTATGGCGAACAGCCATATCGGGCACGACTCCCACGTCGGATGCGGAAATGTCATTGCGAATTCGGCTGCGATTGCTGGGCACGTCGTTATTCGCAACAAGGTTACGATCGGGGGGCTGAGCGGTATCCATCAATTTGTCGAGATCGGCGATCAAGCGATTGTCGGCGGAGGGGCGATGGTCGCCAAGGACATCCCTCCGTTTACGATGGCGCAAGGGGATCGCGCCCGTCTGGTGGGACTTAACAGGATAGGGCTTGAGCGCCACGGGATGAGTGCCCCCGATATCGCCCGATTGAAGCGGCTTTATCGGGAGGTTTTCTTTGGGACGGGGTCTCTTCATGAGCGTGTTCGTGCACTCCTCGGAAGCTGTACGGACTTCCCTGCGGGACGGGGATTTCTCGAATTTATTCTTGGCTCAAAGCGTGGCGTGGCGGGCCCTCGTCGTGGGGCCGGCGCGGCTGACGAAGAGGGCTGAGCGGTGGACGGCGGTACGCCGTTCGTTCTTAACGAGTCAGCGGGTTTCTTCATGGTAGCCGTTGAGGATTTAATCTCGCCGGTCGGGCTCATCGCTGGGAACGGTACGTTTCCGGTCGAGGTAGCCAGACGGGCCAAGGAGCGGGGGCTGACGGTTGTTGCGGTGGCTCACCGGGGGGAGACCGATCCAGCTTTAGAGAGTGTGGTCTCAAAGGTCCGTTGGGTTCGGGTGGGGCAGCTCGGGAAACTTATCTCTTTTCTCCGCTCCCAAGGCGTTCGGCATGTCGCGTTTGCGGGCGGGATCTCCCGGGTCAAACTATTTGGTGGGGTGAGCCTCGATTGGCGCGGAGCTGCTCTGGTCGCACGGCTGCGCAGCATCAAGGACGACGTTATTCTGCGGGGCATCGCCGGTGAGCTTGAACGTGAGGGTCTCCAAGTATTTGGAGCCAGTCTTCTTCTCGATCGGGCGCTTCCCGCCGTTGGACCGCTCACGCAGCGGCTTCTCACGGTCGACGAGCGCCGCGATGCGGTGCTTGGATGGGAGGCCGCCAAAGTAATTGGTGGGCTTGATATCGGTCAAACCGTTGTGGCAGCTGGAGGGCTCGTGGTCGCCGTTGAGGCAGTTGAGGGCACCGATAAAGCGATCGAGCGGGCGCATCAATTAGCCGGTAGGGGGCTTGTCGTCGTCAAGGTCTGTAAACCGCACCAAGATGAGCGGCTCGATCTTCCCACGATCGGTTGCCAGACGATCGCGACGTGTGAACGAAACGGGGTCACGGCTCTGGTCGTCGAAGCCGGAAAGACCATTATTCTTCAGCCGGATGAGGTGGTTCGAGAGGCCAACCGGCTCGGAATAGCCATCCAGGCGGTGTCCGCAGTTGCCGAACTCGCTTCTCGGTAGAGGCTGAAGTTCTCGTTCGCTCCAGTTCCTCTACAGCGCCCGTGGCAACGGTTTTTTCGGTTTGATATGCTTCCGTCCTAAAGCCCCTTAATTCTCCTGGGGTGGCGACCTTTCCTCTTTCGCCGAAACTATCTTCTTGGGTACTCTCTTGGAGAGGTCTTGAACTAATATTATGCGGTGGCTTTTTCCTCTTTGCGTCGGTGGGCTTGCTCTTCTCGGAGTGGGGAGTGCCCTTGTCGATTGGCGTGATAGCCGGGCCCTTAAGACGATCGACGCTCCCCGTGAGGAGCCGGTTTTAGCTGAGCAGGAGACGGAGTTCGTTCGGCGCGCCGCGGGCGCGACCCTCGTCTCGGGACGCCCGTATGCGCGACTCGGTGCGCGGCTTCGGCGGGAGGGCGAGCTTGAGACCGAGCCGCGTCGTCGGGTTGAGATGTTCTGTGAGGCGTTAGGTATGGTTGGCGAGGCTATTCGCCGCGAGCCACGTAACGCCGCGTATCTCATTAATTGGGCCAATCTGCGTCAGCTTCTCGGGAGCGTGCGGTGCTCCGAGCGCTATACCGAGGGAGATTTTCGCAAAGTGGCAGCCTTCGCGCTGGCCGCTGATTCCACCAATACGCGGGTAATCTATGCGGCGGCGCAATTGGCGCTGTGGTCGGGAGATGAGGGTGAACTTGATCGGCTCTTGAACCGGTTTTTGACCCTAAAGCTTGAGGTGCGTCCGAACGAAACTGAATTCGTATTCTCGAATATGCTCAATCCTGAGCGGCTGAAAAGAATTGTGCCGGGGCGATTCCCCCACGTATTGCAGTGGGCAAAGTTGATGCGGGAGCGCAAGCCAGAGCTTTTCCGGGAGCTTTCCTCGATGTGGGCCACGTTGCAACTAGAGGCGATCGAGGAGAGTCGGGCAGCGCTCGTGGCTCAGAAGATCCCGGCGGATCTTCATCGCCGCCGACTGGGTGAGCTCGGTGGAGTGGCTGCTGGCTCAAACGTTCAGCAAACGGCGGATCGAGAGCTCGCCGATATCTATCGCCGTATCGGCGGGGGGGAGCTTGCGGCGTATTACACCGCGAGGTCGGAGCTCGAGGAGTTGGCGGTGGTGCGGGCGGTACAGAAGTCCGACACTCGCCCGGCGGCGACAGCGCTCGTAGCCTGGGGGCACGACGACATCGCCACTTTTGATGAATTTTACACTTCGCTCGGATTTTATGTTCCGGTGGGTTATCAGCCCCGTCTTGTTGAGGTAGCCGCCGTCGCGCCGGGGGCCGCGGTCGAGGGGGCTGTCATTCAACTCATGGGTAGTAATGACAATGCCACGTGGGTCCAGTTAAGTGATCGGGTGCAGGTAACTGCCCTCAACCTTGGGCAGACCCCGACCGTGACTCTTCGACTCGAAGGGGGAAATTTTCGATATTGGAAGATCCACTACGGCAGCTCCGATCGGCCCCGCTCATTTCGCAACGCGCTCGTTAAATTAATTAAGGTGTATGGTGTTCGCTGGTCTGAATAGAGCGCTTGGGTTCGCTAGCCTTGTTGCGGTGTTACTCTTAAGGGGGGGGGAGACGGCTGCCTATGCTCAGGAGACGGTCACCATTGGGGTTGCGGATTTTGGAGAGGGGCTTGATGTTCTAGGGAGCCCCCATCCTGCAGCCCTCGTGGTTCGGGAGGCGGTAGGAGATACTCTTTTGTCGTTGCGGCGTCGGAGCGATGGGACTCCCACCAAGAATCAATTTGAGTTGGCGCTTGCCGATAGTGTGCAGGTGAACCCCGACTTCACCCGGTGGTCCCTACGGGTTCGCCGGGGGGCTCGATTTCACAGTGGCCGGCCGATCTCTGCGGAAGATGTGTTGTTTTCCCTTGAGCAGTGCATCAAAAAGGGAGGGCTTCGTGGGGTCAAAAAGAGCGTTTCTCGGCGGGATAAAACCCCGTATGATGCGCTCCAAGAGTGGGTCGACCTCGAGGTTGAGGCGGATACCCGGCTAGCGCTTCCGCGTGAACTGGCGCGTTGCCCTATCTGGGAGCGTCAGTCGGCGCTTATCTTTGGCCGAGATTTCGGCCAAGGGGTAAACTTCGTTGGCAGCGGGTCGTTTCGGGTGATGGAGTATCGACCGGGCAAGCAGTATACTCTCGCTCGGGTTGGGCGCTCTCAGCAGGTCGAAAAAACGGGTGCTTCAACGGTCGTTGTTCGCGGTTTTCATGAGCCGCCGCGCGGTCTCACCGCCCTTCGGGAGGGAACCTTGGGGGTGCTTTTTACGTCTGACCCGACGGTCCTCGGCAAGGCGGCTAAAGACGAGACGTTGGTGATCTTCGATTGTGCGGGGTTTAAGGCGGTGCGGCGGCGGGAGCTCTTGATTTCGTGTGAGCCTTCGCTTGATGTGGCACGGTTAAGGATGGGGCGGTAAGTGATGATGACCGTTAAAACTATAAGAGAACACGTTACCGTGCGGCGTACCGTTTTGGTTTGCCTGAGCGTGACAACGCTCTTTCTCGGGGGGTGTGGTATCGGGAAAAGCTTTACCAAGCCCCGCTCCGACGTGCGCGCAGAAGCCCAGCAGCAGGGGATAGCTCTGCCAACGCCAGAAGAGGAGCGGGAGCTGTTCCTCGCATACGAGAAACACCAACAGGAGAGACTCCTTAAACTCATTCGGAGCCGGGCAGAGGGACCATCCCGTGATAGCACGTACCGAATAGGCCCAGGCGACGAGGTTGAGATTAACGTCTTCGATGTGCCTGAATTGAACGTTTCGGTGCGGGTGCGGGAATCGGGGTTCATGGCGCTCCCCCTTATCGGCTCGGTAAAGGCGGCGGGCCTCACGGAGCCTGAGCTGCTCGACGATCTCACGGGGAGGCTGACCGCGTTTGTGCGGCACCCCCAAGTTTCTGTTTTCATCACGAACTACGGGAGCCAGAAGGTGGCGGTTATGGGGGCGGTTCGAAACCCCGGCACTTATCCCCTCAAAAAAGGCTCAAATAGTTTGCTTGAGCTCATCAGCGAGGCGGGTGGAGTTTCTGATAAGGCCGGGAATTTTGTGAATTTTATTCCGGCTGAGCTCTCGGGGGTCTCGGCGGGGAATGAGGTTGAGGCGCGTGCCCGATTAGCCTTAGCGAGTCAGGAGGCGGACTCGCTGAAGAAAAGTGCGGTTGAGATGTATTTGGACCACGTCATCGGCACGAACGGCGGCATTCCCCTTGAAGTGCCGGTCCGCGGTGGCGATATGATCATCGTTCCGGAGAGCGGTAAAGTGACGGTGGAAGGCGAGGTGGAAAAGGGGGGCGCACTTGATCTTGGTCGCCAGATGACCCTTTTAAGCGCCCTAGCCGCCGCGGGGGGGATCACTTACGGCGCGAAAGTGGATGAGGTAGAGATAGTCCGAGATGTTGGCGACCCCGATAAGAAGGCCCGTCTCGTCATTGATCTCGAGCGGATTTCGCGCGGAGAGGATCGTGACGTTCGACTTCGTAACGGCGATATCGTGCGGGTGCCCTCCGATTCCGGGCGTCGGTTAACCCAAGATACTTTCGAGGGGATTAGCCGGATATTGAACTTTGGTGTCGGTGGCACCGTGAATGTGGTGAACTAAGGTAGTACGCGATGTCTGATCTCGCTCCGTCCAAAAATATTCGCGCGCTGCCAACGTACCTACCGGCTGAACCGCTGGCAGGGGGATCGCTCGGTGGGGGCTTCGGTGGTGGGGCGCCGCACGATGGGTCCGAAGCTCCGTTACGTGAATACGGTCGGATACTTTTTAAGTACCGGCATCTCGTGGGCGCCGCCGCCCTCGTTGGACTTCTGTTGGCGCTTATCTACGCTTTCACCGCCACCCCGCTCTACACCGCTGAAAGTAAGATCCGGATTTCGACCTACGAGCCGATCCTCGCGGCAACCAAGATCGAGGACATGCTTGAGCAGAAGAGCAAAGAGGCGAACTATCTTGAGACTCAGATCGAGGAGATAAAGAGCTTCTCGCTGGCGGACAAAGTGCTCACCGACCCGCAGATAAAAGAGGCTTTCGAGGTTCGTAAAAAACCCGGTTTCTTTGCGTCGCTTTTTGGTGGAGGGAAGACAGACTCGAAGCCGGCGCTGCCGGACTCGATCTCGACCTATCAGTCGTCGGTTGAGGATATTCGGGGCTATCTGAGCGGGATAGAGGTTCGTCCGATTCGGCGCACCTCCCTCGTGGCTATACGCGCCACCTCGGACGATGCGGTTCTAGCTGCGTTGATAGCTAACCGGCATTCGGTAGCCTATCAGGATTGGGTGCGCAGCTCGCGGATGGCGCAACAAGCTCGCGGGCTCAAATTTCTGCGTGGTCAGGCCGATGAGCTGCGCGAAAAAGTGGCCGACCTTGAGCGGGAGATCGCCGACTACGCTGAGGCGAATTCGATCATCGCGCTCAACAAAGACGAAAATATCATCGCCCAAAAACTCTCGTTGGTTAGTCGCCAGCTTACTGAGGTAACGGCGAAGCGGATCGAGGCTGAAAATCTCTACGGTGAGTCACTGAAGTCGCTTGAATCATCCTCGGCGGGTTTCGACGATGTTTCGACACAAACGATGCGGTCGGAGCTGGCGAAGCTTGAGGCGGAGTTCGGCCAACTTCGGGCGAAGTTCACCGATAGCTATCCTCGGGTCGCCCAACTCCGTTCCCAGATAGCTGAGTTAAAGCGCTCTATCGAAGGGCAGCGCCGGCAGATCGTCACGGGGCTCAAAGCGAAAGCGGCGGCTGCGGCCGAGGAGGAGAAGAATCTCCAAGAGGAGTTGGAGCAACAGAAGAGTCGAGCGTTTGAGCTCTCAAAGAAACAGGTACAATACAACGTCCTCAATCGCGAACTCACCTCGTCCCGTGATCTTTTGGAGAACGTGCTCCGTCAGATAAAGGAGACCTCACTCGCGGTTGAGAGCAACTCTTCAAATATCTCGATCGTTGATCATCCGACGGTACCGCTCTACCCGAGTCATCCGCGCAAGAAGCTTGTTGTCCTCCTGGGTGTTCTCCTGGGGCTTGGGGCTGGTATCGGGCTCGCATTTCTCCTTAGTTATCTAGATAATACGGTCCGTACTCCTGAGGACGTCGCGGCGGTGCTTCAGCTGCCCTCCCTTGGCGTGGTGCCCGCATTCGATACCGCTCCGCCACCTCCGGGTGAGCCCGCATCGCTCAGCTCGAGCCTTGAGTTACAGCGCGTTGATGCCGCCCAATCGGATCTTCCGATCGTCTTCCTGCAGTCGCCGAAGTCACTGGCTGCTGAAGCTTATCGTACGATCCGAACGGGTGTGCTCCTGTCCCAAGCCGGGGAACCACCGAAGATTATTTTGGTGACGTCGGCGCAGTCGTCGGAAGGGAAAACGACGTCGACGGTGAATATCGCCATCAGTTTGGCGAGCTCCGGCGGCCGGGTTGTCTTAATCGATGCAGACCTTCGCCGTCCGGCGATTCACCGCCACTTCAATCTCGATCGGGAACGCGCTGGGTTAGTGGATATTTTGACCGGCCAACGCACTGTCGAGGAGGTTGCGATGACCGACCTCGTCAAGCGGGTGACGTTTATCTCGAGTGGCCCGATACCGCCCAATCCGGCGGAGCTATTGGGTTCGCTGGAGATGGCAAGTCTCATCGACCGGCTCGCGAGTGAGTACGACTACGTGCTCATCGATTCACCACCCGTCCTTCCGGTCACCGACTCGGTCATTCTGTCGCGGTATGTTGATGGTGTTGTGCTGGTGCTGAAAGGCGCGTCAACTCCCCGCCGAGTGGTGAACGACGCGCGTAAGCGGCTCCAATCGGTCGGAGCCCGTATCCTCGGGGTTGTGCTTAACCATGTCGATGTGACGAGCGGGGATTACTACTACTACAATCGCTACTACAGCGCTTACTACCGGGAAGAGACCGAGGCTCAAGCCACTCGTTCGGCATCCTCGTGAGGGTAAGCACCCTGCCGCTACCTGTCCCCATGACAAGACACCTACCGGTCGCGTAGGAGTCGAATCTCCTCGCGCCCGCCCGCAGCGCGGCACGTTTGCGCGGCGGCGGCCCTGGAGGGGCGGTGAGTGGGTTTGACTGAGAGCGCGGAGTCTGCGCGCCTTTTATGGGTCTTGGGCAGGCCTCGCTACCCCTCAGACGGCCGATACGGGCGACAAAGCCGACGCCGTAGGTTCTCTAGGAGTCGCTTTCCCAGTCAGGGGATATTTGGCGAAGGGCTCTAAGCCATTGATAAAATGAGGGGATTAATCGGGTAATTTGATGCTACTCCGGTTCAATCGACGGCCATAACTATCGGTAAGTTCGTACAGAACTAGCTCCCTTCCCAACCTTGGGGCGTGGGCGGGTTCAGGTCTTTATCCTAGGTCGTTAGCTCTATGATGCTGCCGAAGCGTCGATCATTAGGGGAATCGAGGCGAGCCTCGCGGCGCGGAGTTCTCGTTCCGGGCGGTAAGGCTGAGCCAACCGGAGGGAGCCATGGAGGAGATCACTCGCACATAAGGCTCGCTCAAAATAGAAGCGATACCCCGCAGCCGTTGATTCGTTCGCGGCTCGATACCCCACAGTCTTCAGTCGACGTTGCGCCTGTAGACTCTCCACTCAAAGAGGAGAGACCCGTCGCGGTTTCGAGTATCTCGAACTCTCTGGCCGCATTGGCGGATCTTCCCAAGCCCCGTCTCGTTGAAGAGCCGACTCCGCCAGCGACCTACCAAAACAAACAGTTTTCATCCGAATATGTCGCCGAGAGGCCCGGTTTCGACAACATCGGAACGCCAGAGGAGATAGCTGATAAGCTCAGTCGGGTGGGTTATCAGTGTTTGCCGTATCTGGCGGTGCAGATATCGCTGCTGCTCAATACCCCGAGTACAAAGATCCGCGCGTTGCTGCTTGAGGGCCCCTCGGGCTGCGGTAAGAGCTACATGGCGAAGTCGCTCGCGCAGATCTGCGGCGCAGAGTTGATGTGTCTCAGTTGCTACAAGGGGATGCCCACACAGAATTTGATCGAATCTCCCTCAACTCTGGCGATGGCCAACGCGATGGTCGGAAAGGGAGCTCGCGATGGTAGCGAGCTTATGAACCTCGGTATCGTCTCCCGGGCGTATCTTAAATCCCAGGAAAAGCCGATTATTCTCCTTATCGATGAGCTTGATAAGCCTGACGCAGCGATCGATACGTTCTTTCTCGGACCGATTCAAGACGCGCGGGTGTGGCTTGAATCACGTCCCGCGATCGATGCGAACGTCAGTAACCTGTTGCTGATCTTTACCAAAAATTTTAACCGCCCTCTCGATGAAGCGCTGCTACGCCGGGTTCACCCGATAAAGATGACCTATCTCGATTCAACTCTTGAACGGAAGATCTTGTCACCGCACTGTCACCCTCAACTGGTGGCGAACCTCGTGGGGATCGCCGATCGTATGCGTAACAGTGGAGGGTCCTACGCCTTTGAGCGCCCCCCGGCTCCTGAGGAGCTTCTGACGGCAGGGCACTACGTCACTCGCCTCCTTGACTGGGGCATGAGCGATTTCGCCTTTGTGGGAAAAAGTATCTGGGCGATTATCTCGAAGTCGGAACACGATCGCGCGGTGCTGGAGCACATGATGCGGTATCACCCCGATTTTATGGATCCATTGGTACCAGATGCGCGCAACGCGCCGCTTGAGGAGATTCATGCCCGTCTCGGACGGGTAGTCCTGCAGAATATCGTGGCTGACCCGGACATCGCTCGCCGCGAAGAGGCGTGGAAGCGGATGAACGATTACTAGCGCCCGCTTTCAGGGATTTTTTTCGTCCCCCTGCGAGAGCGCTGTTTCCCCCGATTTTTGACCACATTTGAGGGGAGGGTGAGGGGCGCTATTTTTACGACGCGGGTTAGCCCGCGACCCCTTTAGTTCCCGGCGTTTCTGACCTTTTTTGAACCAGTACGAAGTTTTTTTTTAGCCGCCTCGACCGGCACTCGCTAATTTACTGAATTGACTAAGCTTCTCTGGGGCCTTACCTTCGAGTCGTTCGTACATTTTTGTGCTGCGGTGCAGTCAAAAACGTACACGGCTGCATCTTAACAGTTAGCTGTCACGGTTCGTGTGGGGGCGCTGACAGACGGTTTTTCCATGGGTAGGGCGATGATTGAGGCGCGAAAGAGAATTTTGATCGTTGATGACGAGGCGGCGATCAGGGACTCCCTGAAGCTCTTGCTTAAGGGGGACTACGACGTCGACACGGCGATCGATGGGGAACAAGCGCTGGCCCGTCTTGACGATTTTGATCCCGATATCGTCCTTCTTGACGTGTTGATGCCGAATCTTGGGGGGATGGATACTTTGAAGGAGCTCCGCGAGCGGCGTGGAGACACTCCGGTCATCATGCTTACCGCGACGAATACCGTGCGCACTGCGGTGCAAGCGATGAAATGGGGCGCGGTTGATTATCTGAGCAAGCCCTTCGATATTGAGGAGCTCACCGGCCTTCTGACCGCGACGCTCGGGGAAGCGAAAGGTGCTGTTCGTGACAGGCAAGTTGTACGTTCGAGTCTGGTGGTACCTGCGGGTGACTTCGGCTCGATGGTCGGTCGCTCCCCGACGATGAGCGAAACCTTCGAGCGGGTCGCCCAGATTGCGCCCCGTGATGCGACGGTGCTTATTACGGGAGAATCGGGGACGGGAAAAGAGCTCGTGGCTCGACGAATCCACGACCTCAGCCCCCGAAAAAACGGACCGTTTGTTCCGATCAATTGCGCCGCGATCCCCGAGACGTTGATCGAATCGGAGCTGTTTGGTCATGAAAAGGGGGCGTTTACAAGCGCGGTTGAGCGGCGGGTCGGCCATTTTGAGCTCGCCGACGGTGGAACCCTGTTTCTCGACGAGATCGGGGAATTGAGTCTGCCGGTCCAGGTAAAGATGCTCCGCTTCCTCCAGGAGCAGGAGTTCTACCGGGTCGGTCGCTCAAAGCCGATCAAGGTCAATGTGAGGATTATTGCAGCCACGAATAAAAACCTCGAGGAATTGATCGCTCAAAAGCTCTTTCGCCAAGATCTCTTTTATCGCATCAACGTGGTGAGCTTGAACCTGCCGCCACTGCGGGATCGTTTTGAGGATATCCCATTTCTGGTTGAGCACTTCGTAACGAAGTTCAAACCAGCCTATGGGGGCAAGGAGCTTCGGCTCGATGAAGAGGCGCTAAAAACTCTTATCGAGTATGATTGGCCCGGGAACGTGCGCGAGCTTGAGAACGTCGTTGAAAGCCTTATGGCGCTCTGCCCTAACGAGATCGTCACAGCAAACGATCTGCCGCGTAAATTAAAGGCGGTTCATCAACGCGAGACGTATAAGCCCGCCGCGGGGGATGATCCGATGAGCTTTGAGGATGCGGAGCGTCGATTCGAAACCGAGATGATCGTGAAGGCCCTCCGAAAGACCAATTATGTGCAGACCCGCGCAGCCGAGCTGCTCGGTATTAGTCGCCGAATTCTCAAATATAAGATGGATAAGCTCGGCATTAGCGACGCGCCGCCGGCCGTGGCGGGCACAGCCACGGAGTAGCCCCTGTGGCGGGTCTTTGTCTCGGGCCAAGGGGGTGTGCTACCGTCTGCTGATTTGCGTGCGCTGATGTGAATGATGCGACGCTCGGAGCCTCGCCATGTGCCCCCAAAAATCTCAGTTCGTTGGTCCCGCTCGCAACGAAACGGAACTATTGGCGCGGCTTCTTGACTCTGCTGAACCGGGAGCTGAGGTCGTTGTTCCCAACGGGGATGATGCTGCAGTTGTTCGGTTCGGCGGCGAGTTAGTGGCGGTGACCACCGACACGGTGGTCGGCGGTCGGCACTTCGATGCAGCGATCTCTTCCCCGAGCGACGTCGGGTTCAAAGCCATTGAGGCGGCGGCCTCCGATATCGTCGCGATGGGCGGGAAGCCTCGCCACGTCTACATCGCGCTCTCGACCCCACCCAACTATGAATTTGCTCAGTTGAGCGAGCTTTATCGAGGAATCCATCGAGCGACTCGGCGGCTCGGTGCCTTCGTTCTGGGAGGCGATACGACCGTAGGCACCGGCGAACTCGTCGTCACGATAACCGTTGTGGGGGTAATCCAGAGTGAGGTCCATCTGTCGACTCGGAGCGGTGCGCGCCCCGGGGATCTCGTGTGCCTTTCGGGGCCCGTTGGCGGCGCGGCTGCAGGTTTGCTTGCATATCGGCGGAATCTCTCCGGGTTTGAGGGTATCAAAGCGCTGCACCGACTCCCTGAGTGCCGGCTTGATCTCGTTGATGCGGTAGCGCCGTTCGCCACTGCGATGATCGATATTAGCGATGGTCTTTCAAGTGAGATTCATCACCTCTGTCGAATGAGTGGGGTGGGGGCCAAGATCGTTGCTGAGTCGATACCGTTTGACCCCGAGACGACTCAGCTCGCCGAGCTTTTGGGGGTCGATCGCTTGAGTCTCGCGTTATCCGGTGGGGACGACTATCAGTTACTCTACACGCTAAGGGCGGCTGATCGAGGGGTTGTCTCCGGCGCGGTTATCGGAGAGATAACGGAGTCGGGCCGCGTGTTGCTTGAAAGGAGCGGCATCACCGAAGATCTCCCTCATACGGGATACGACCACATTGCCAGTAGCCCGGCTGGTGGACCGGGTGGCATTTAGGGCTGTCGGCTAATATCTGTGGTCGGAGGAGGCTCCTAGCACTTGCCTAAAAGGGTGCGGTTGCTTTTTATGCCGCCTACAGCTTCTCCTTCTTCTCCGGCTTAAAAAGGTCGTCGAGACCTTTGAGGTAGTCCGTCGAACCCTTTCCTTTCGGGTCGCGAGCCGGCCCCGTGTAGGGGGTGAAATAATCACACATGTTGCTCCTCTCTTTGTCCAGCACTCGCTCGGCTTGGGGTTCGCGACATTCGTTGTAGGCTGAACGGTCGTGGTGGACGCAGTGAAGGCAGCTATGCAGGTCGGCTCCGCATTGAGGGCAGCTATCACGACGACCGACCCGCGCGCCTACGCTGAGGGGGATTTCGTGCGAGCATTTAGAACAGCGGTATGACATTCGATTTGAGTGCTTTCTGTTCAGTTAGCCAGGCCGCTCATTCATCCAGCAATTGAGCGATTTTATATGCCTTTCTGAATAAATTCCCGGTGCGGTATAATCATTATAGGTATACGGGTTGGGGCGCAATCGGTGTAAGGTCGAGGTTCCCCGGTGACGGTGTTTTTATTTTCTTGTTGGCCGTGTCGCTATCTTCAGAGATTCAACGTCGCAGCGCTGAAACGGTAGCTGAGGTTCGGGAGATTCTCTCCTGGCCCCAGAAAATCGGGCGTTGGTTCGTGAGCGAAGTTCGGTGGTTGTCTCGCGTCATCGTATCCTCCGTCGACCGCTTTTATTGGGGGAACGGCTTCTCCAAAGCCTCCTCGCTGGCCTACACGACCCTGCTCTCGCTAGTTCCGATAACCGCTTTGGCCTTCGGACTGCTCGCTTCATTCGCGGTCTCCGGGGATAAATTACCGGAGATTCGAAAGTTCATCTTCAGTCAGTTCGTACCCAATATGGAGGCGGTGGATTCAGTTCTCCATTATCTTGGGGAGTTCAGCTCGATGATCTCCTCATTAAATATTTTGGTGGCCGCCTTTCTCGTGGTGACCGCTGTTATCTTGATTAACTCGGTTGAGTACGCGCTCAACGAGATTTGGCAGGTGTATGAGGCGCGCTCATTAAGCAATCGGATCGGGATCTACTCGGCGGTCATCGTCGTGGCGCCCGTCCTGGCGCTTTCGGCCTATTATTTTGGAAAATTTCGGCTCGGCTATTTCGGTAGCGGTAATGGGCAGGAGTGGATCTGGTATCTGAATGCGATCTACACCGCGATACTGCCTTTTCTCATCGATTTCGTAGCGTTTTTCTCCCTCTATTATCTCGTTCCCAAAGCGCCGGTGCAGGTCCGTTCAGCGATGTTTGGAGCCTTTCTTGGCGGGTTCTTATTTGGCTTCGCGAAGATCGGTTTTGCGGTATATGTGGAGCGATTTTCCTCTTACTACACGATCTATCAGACCTTAGCGGCGATTCCGATATTTCTCTTCTGGTTATATTTAGCGTGGACGATCGTACTCTTTGGCGCTGAAGCTTCGTACCAAGCGCAGTATCTTCCGCGGAACGGCAAGCTGTGGAAGCGCTCAGTGATGAGTGTCGGTGATGCGGGAATGGTGCTTGCTGTTCAGTCGCTTGTCATGATCGCCGACGCCTTTATTAAGGGTCGTCGTCCACCCAACGACCTTGAGGTGGCAGAGGCTTTGGGGTGCAGCACCGTGGTGTTAAAGCCTGCACTCGATGCACTCGAGCGGCGCGGGATCCTTGCGCGGGGCGACTCCCGGGATAACCCTCTTATTTTGATCCGTAGCCCCGAGACTATCGAACTTCGCGAGGTCCGTGAGGCGCTGTTTAGCTCTCGGCAAGCCTTACACTATCCCCGTGAGATGGCGTTAATGTTTCGCTCGTTCGAAGAGGGGGCGGGTGGGGTAACGACCCTCACTGATCTGGTGCGGGCGCGCAATAAGTGTGCAGAGGGCGGCGGCGACCCGCAGGCGATTTCGGGAAGATAATTTAAGGAGGACCCGGTGAGGAATAGCGCATGATTTCGATTCACACACTCTCAAATGGACTGACTCTCATCGTCGAGCAGATCGACCACGTTGAGTCGGTGGCCTACGACCTGCATATACCCGGAGGGATGACCACCGATGAGTTGGGCTATGAGGGAAGCTCTCTGTTACTTACGGAGCTGACCTCGCGGGGGGCGGGGGGGCTCGACTCACGGGCGCTTTCCAATTCTTTCGACGATCTTGGGATCAGTCATAGCGAGTCCTCCGGACACGATCGATTTTTTTATCGCGGTGCCCTCCTGGCAGAGCATCTCCCCCAAGCGCTCAAAAATGTGGCGGCGATGGTGCGCGAGCCGCACCTCCCCGCAGAGGAAATTGAGAGTATTCGGAGCTTGCTGCTCCAAGATATCGGAGCGCTGAACGACAATCCCGCGCGGCGAGCGGGCATCGAGCTCTCGGCGCGCTATTACCCGCCGCCGTATAACCGATCGCCTCTTGGGACGATTGCGGGGCTCTCCAGCTGCTCGCGCGAATATCTCGAGCGAGATTGGCGTCGTCGGTTTCAGCCTGAGGGAGCTATTCTTTCAGTCGCTGGAAAAGTGAGTGCGCCCCAGATCGTCGAGCTGGTGGAGAATACCTTTGGGGCGTGGCGGGGAACGGGAGTCACGGTTCCGCCGTTCGGGCCGCTGCCGCCGCACGGGAGTTTCCATATCCACGATGAATCCGCTCAGCTCCAAATCGTCCTGGCGTATCCCTCGTGCCCCTTCGGTCATTCCGATTTCTATACAGCGAAGGTCGCGACCGGAGTGCTCTCAGGCGGGATGTTTGGGCGTCTCTTTATCGAGGTGCGTGAGAAACGTGGGCTTGTGTATAGCGTTTTCGCCCGACATTCAGCCACCCGTGATTACGGCACGATGACCGCATACGCGGGGACGACCCCAGAGCGGGCTCAAGAGACCCTCGAAGTAATGTTGCGCGAGCTGCGCGGATTGCATGGATCAGCGTCGGAGGAGGAGCTTGAACGGTCAAAGGCGAATCTCAAAGCCTCTTTAATTATCGGTGAGGAATCGACCGGCGCGCGCGCCAGTTCGAACGCGAGCGACTGGTGGCTTGATAAGCGGGTTCGCTCTCACCGGGAGATTCAAGCCGGTATCGATGGGGTAACTCGCGAATCGATCGATCGGTACCTCGGCTCCTTTCCCGCTGCACGAATTTCACTGTTAACCCTTGGCGCGCGCGAGCTCTCGATGAGTGGAGGAGACCTATGACGACGAGTAAGATACTTGAGCACCGTCTTTCGAACGGTTTGAAGATAATCGGCGAGATCAATTCGGCGGCGAAGAGCTGCGCGATCGGTTTCTTTGTGAAGACCGGGTCGCGGGATGAAACCGTTAAAGAGGCCGGCGTATCCCACTTCCTTGAGCACATGATGTTTAAGGGGACCGGCAACCGAAATGCGCTCGAGCTCACCTATGCGTTGGGTAAGATCGGAGCGCAGGCGAACGCATTCACCTCGGAGGAGAACACGGTGTATTACGCTGCGGTCCTGCCGGAGTATTTTCGGGAGATGCACGGGATCCTCGCCGATATGCTGCGCCCCTCGATCGACCCCCAGGAGTTTGCGACTGAAAAGAAGGTGATCCTTGAGGAGATCGCCCTGTATCAAGATCGGCCCCATTTTTACCTCTTTGAGCGGGCAATGGCTGACTACTACGGGCGCCATCCGGCCGGGAATTCGGTGCTCGGCTCGACGGAGTCCATCGGGGCGCTGGAGCAGCCCGAGATGCGGTCGTACTTCGACCGGCGCTATTCGCCGAGTAATATTGTCCTCGTGGGTACCGGCAATGTTGACTGGAACGCTTTCGTAAGCGACGCGGAGCGTTGGTGTGGCCACTGGGTCGATTTCCCGGCGGTGCGGGAGCGTCCGCTGCATCACGCGCAGCCGCTCTTTAAGGAGTACCGCAAGCCGAATATCGCTCAGTCTCACGTTGTTTTGCTCACTGAGGGGGCGCACTCCGGTGAAGATGAGCGCTACGCGATGGGCATTCTAGCTTTGATCTTGGGGGACTCGACCGGCTCGAAGCTCTATTGGGAGCTCGTTGATTCTGGGCTCGCCGAATCGGCCGATGCTGATAACGACGAGCGCGATGGTACCGGGACCTTCATGGCGTATGCCTGCACAACCCCGGACAAACTCGACACCGTGGCGGCGAAACTGCGTGCGATCGTTTCCGCCCCCCTCGATTTCTCCGTCGCTGATCTGGAACGCGCGAAGACCAAGGTAATCTCAAAGATTGTATTAGGTGGGGAGTTGCCGATGGGGCGGATGATGGGTCTCGGCATGTCGTGGAACGCTCGTCACCACGTGCAGCCGTTATCGGAGGTGATCGATCGGGTACGCGGGGTTACGCGGCAGGAGATCGAGCGGACTGTGGCCCGTTATCCGCTACAGTCGTGGGCGGAGTTTCGCCTGGTGGCGTGAGTCTCTCTCGATTTGTGGGCAAGATTTCGATGTTTTCGCTTCACCGGCGAATTCATTGACGTTGTAGATTATAAAAAAGCCGCCCGACGAGGGGCGGCTTTTTTTATCGCGGATCACCCGTTGTGGCTGAGGTTGGGGCGGTTTCGAAGCCGCCCGAGCCCCGTAAGCCAGCACGGCATAATACTTTACCGCTTCCGAGGCCGCTTCGGCTTATCGTCGTCCTCGTCTTCCTCCTCCGCTTCATCCTCATCTTCTTCGAGGGGGCGCTTCTTCTTTCCACCGCGAGGGGACTCCTCCTCTTCGTAGCCCTCCTCCTCGTAGTCGTCGCCGTCTTCCTCTTCGTAGTCGTCATCATCATCATCGTCATCGTCGTCGCCCTCGACCTGCTTCTCAAAGACGTCGGGGTCAATCTCTTCGAGCGCATCGGTAAGGGTTGAAATGATTGAGCCGAGCTCGTCAGGAGTGTAGTCCTCTGCTTCCAGCACCGCCTCAATAGCCGCGCGGACCTCAGTAACCAGGGCGGCATCAGCCTCAGCGTTGAGCTCACCCCCCTCATCATCGTCGCCCGCTTCGGCGGCGCCGTAATCGTTTTCGACAGCTTCTTGAAGCTCGCAATAACCCTCCATGAGTTGGGTTAATGCCTCGATGATCTTTTCCGCCGCCTTGCTCGTCATAGGAAATCCTAATCGCTCCTCGATTCGCACCTTTTTACTTCGCATCCAGTCGCTGTCCCGCTCAACCCCTCGTGTGGTGAAAACTGATAGGGCGAGGGGAAGCGACACCAGAGGAGAGGTGCCCTCTCACTCATCGTAAGACTAGATGATTATAGCAATCGATTCGACAGACAAAAATAATATTTGATACCGCCGAACGCCTTGGATAGGTAATTCCATTTTGCTGACAAAAGCAAGAGCGAACGGGATGGTTGGGGACAGTGGTGCCCTGGGGAGTACGATGGGGGGCGTCAAGGTATTCGCACTTGCTCTGAAGGCCTCAAAGTCAGCAAAACTAAGGTGGGCTCGGCGTTCCCCATCATGGCTTTATCGATGGATCTGTGCTGTACAGTGATTAGAGTGTTCAATACACTCGGGTGGGGTGATGTGAAGGAGATAGGAATGGTTGTTCGTTCGTGGCTCGCGGTTTGTTGTTTCGGCCTCTTTGTTTTGGTCCTCGGGGGGTGCGCGGGGGGAGCGCGCCCTTTGGTGCCCTCAATGCGGACGTCCCCCAGTCTGGTGACGCGGGCGGGTAATCCAAACGAGTTTGTGAGGTTGAGTTCGTTAGTGCTCCTGCCGGTTCGTTATGAGCAAAAGGTGCGGCTCCTTGGCGATGAGGTTCGCGAGAGAGCCGACCGGGAGCTCGGCGCGGCTTTCGCGCGTGAGTCCGACTTTAAAGTGATTTCGCCGAGCGCCGTGGAGAAGGATATTCCAGAGGCTCGGCATCTCGATCCTCGAGTGGTCGCCCGTCGGTTAGGTGTCGATGGTGTGCTTATTACCACAGTTCATCAGTTTGTGGAGCGGGACGGGACCGCCTTGGGAGCCGATCGCCCAGCGACCGTCGACTTCTCGATGCGGGTTGTTCGAGCTGACTCTGGGGCTGATATTTGGGGAGCCACCTACCACTACACAGATGAGCCGGTCTCCGACAACGTGTTTAATCTCCGTGCCCGCTTCGAGGCTGGTTCGATAGGTCGCTTTGCGTCAGCCCAAGAGATTTTGGCGAACGGGTTCTCGGCGGCTGGGCGTGAGCTTGCCCAGGCAAGGGCAGGGACGTTTCGACGTTAGGGAGGCGGTGTAGAGGGGCTGTGTCCTTACCTCGGGGAGCTGTCTGGCTCACCGGGAGACCTCACTTAATTTTCGCCCCAGCTCGGGGGTTAGCCTCGTACAGTGCTAGCGTGTCTCAGCTCGAGAACCCCTTGGCCGCTCATTTTCCCAGTTTCTAGATCCCCCGCGGTACGATACTGTGTCGTTTTATAAAGCCGTTTCTTATCTGTCGGGCGTAAGTCCCCGCGGAGTGCGGTTAGTTGTAACCAAGGTTTCCGATGTCGAAGCGTCGTCCCTCCTCCAGTCGAAAGAAAAGCCAAAAGTCGGTGGCGAAGGATCTCGCCTCGTTAACCCACGGGGGGCTCCTTGATGAAGCGCTCGCGGTAGCCTTCCTCGCGCTTGCGGTGTTCCTGTGTGTGAGCTTTATCTCTTTTGAAGTTACCCGAGCATCAGAAAATGCGGGGATGAATCTTCTCGGTCCCCTCGGCCATTTTACCGGAACCATGCTCGCCGGATTCTTCGGTTGGTGTGCGTTGGTACCGGTCTTCTGGGCGCTCCTAAGGTCGCTCTATTGGTGGGGGCACGACGAACGGGAGGAGCGAGGGGTGAAGAGCGAGCCGATTTCGGTTCGTGGAGTTCTCGTGGGACTCGCGGGCTTGTTGAGTGTCATCGTCAGCGCTGCCACGATGGGTTCGGTTGTTTTTGGCGAGCGCGGTGGTGGTTTAGTTGGCCAGTTTATCGCTCAGCCGCTCATTCGGATGGGAAACACCGCCGGTGCTGCCCTTGTTGCGTTGGCGTTCCTTCTTTTTTCAGCATCGCTCGCGTCGCGTCTGAGCGTTGTTGAACTCGTCGCCCGAGGTCTCCGCTACGTGCGAATAGTGGCGCGGTTCTGTTTTATTCAGACCCCGCTCGCCTTGCTCAAGACGCTCGGATACCTCCATCGGTCGATTGGGAGTGGGATGCGGGGCATATCCGCCCGCACGGCGGAGGTACGGCGGGTCACTGACGTCGAGCCGGAGCGAAGTCGTCGCTCTCTTCGTGATCGAGATCCTGTCCCAATGAGCGCAGCGGAAGATGGTGTGCCGGTAGGGCTCAAGGCAAAGAGCACCAAGCCCTCGCGCGACCCGTCAGCGGGCGAGGTCGCACCCCCCGTTTCGAAAATTGAGGCGGCGGTTGAGAAGGAGGTCGTGCCTGTAACAGCGCCGAGTGATGAGCCTTTCTCTCACGTTGTGGTGAAGCGTCGTGACGTTGGCGAGTCTCGCGCTGAGGTGAAGAAGATTCGGAAGGTTGAGCCTCCCGAGCCCGATGAGACCCCTTCAAATTATCCCCCCTATGAACTCCCTGACGTGGCGCTCCTCACGCCCGGAGAGCCTGGAGTGGGAAGTGAGAACGACGATGAGCTACTTGAGAAGTCGCGGCAGATCGAGAGCAAGCTCCGCGATTTTAGTATCCTTGGCAAAGTGACGCAGGTTCATCCCGGGCCGGTCATTACCTTGTTCGAGTTCGAGCCGGCACCTGGCGTGAAGGTGGGGAAGATCGCCGCACTTCAAGATGATTTGGCGATGAGTCTTCGCGCGAGCTCGATACGGATTATCGCACCGATACCGAAACGGGGCACGGTGGGTATCGAGGTGCCGAATAAAAATCGCGATATTGTCCGCCTCCGCGATTGCCTTGAAAGCGAAGCTTTTTTGACGGCCGACTCAGCGCTGGCTGTGGCCATCGGCAAGGATACGTACGGGGATCCCGTTGTGGTTGATATCGCCACGATGCCGCACCTTCTCATGGCCGGTGCAACCGGTACCGGTAAGTCGGTGTGTATCAATACGCTCCTTCTAAGCCTCCTCTACCGCGCCAGTCCGGAGGAGTTGGGGCTCATTCTCATCGATCCGAAGATCCTCGAGTTGAGCATCTACGAAGACATTCCCCATTTGCGGGTGCCGGTCGTCACCGTCCCTCGCCAAGCCAAAGCCGTGTTGGAGTGGGCCGTCAACGAGATGAATCGGCGCTACCGCTTGATGCAGAAGTTCGGTGTTCGTAACATCGATGGGTATAACCGCGTCGTCAGGGGAGATGAATCCCCAGATGGAGCACTCCCGAAAGAGACCGAGGTAATCGAGCTCTCGGAGGCAGAGGTCCTCGAGGGAGGAACTATCGAGCCAGCGCTTCCGGTTGAGGGCGGAGGCGATGCCGCGGAGGAGGAGAAAGCTGATTTTCATGAGAAGCTTGAGCCGCTTCCAAAGATAGTCATCGTCATCGATGAGTTGGCTGACCTTATGCTCACCGTTGGCCGTGATATTGAGGAGCTTATCACCCGGCTTGCGCAGAAGGCGCGGGCATCGGGTATTCATCTTATACTCGCTACTCAACGCCCCTCCGTCGATGTTATCACCGGTCTGATTAAGGCGAACTTCCCGGCCCGACTTTCTTTCCGCGTCTCAAGCCGGATCGATTCGCGCACGATCCTTGATTCGATGGGCGCAGAGAAACTTCTCGGTCGAGGCGATATGTTGTTCATGGCCCCCGGGGCAGAGGCCTTGAAGCGGGTGCACGGGGCGTTCGTCTCCGATGCTGAGGTGAAGCGGGTGATGGATGCGTTAAAGAAGGCGCACAAGCCTCGTTACGATCAGCGAATCATCGAGATGTGCGATAAGGCGCTCGTGGAGGAGTCTGAAAACAGTCAGACGAAAGATCTTTTGCTCGACGAGGATGAGTACGACGCTATTTATGATCGGGCGCTCGAGCTTGTTATGGAGAAGGGGCAGGCTTCAACCTCAATGCTGCAACGGGCTTTTCGTATCGGCTACAACCGTGCTGCGCGGATCATCGATATGATGGAGCGCGAAGGTGTGGTGGGGCCAATGGACGGTGCAAAGCCCCGCGACGTCATCGCGCCACGCGGAGGCGAGGAACAGCCCGAGAGTTGACGGAGGCGGTGTTCTCTTGTCGGTTCTCGTAGCGCCACCCCGTACGGCCGAGACATTCCCAGGAACGTTTTCGGTCGCGGTGGTCGTTCCCTGGCGGTGGATAGTGGAGCGCCGAGACCAATAAAAACCTCATTTTGTTACGCCACCTTAGTTCGTAGCGAGCTGTTCTCTTCGTTGTTACGCGAGCTTCAGAAGATTGGCTAACCCCTCAGATTTGCGAAAGATTTGAATTTCCTCTAGCCTAGGGCGGTATGTTCAATCGGCTCAGAACGGCTTGTTTCCCGGCGCTCGTTGGCGCGTTCATTACTGTTGCCTCGGGTGCCAGCACCGCGCTCGCGGTGGGGCAGGACCAGTTCGAGTGTCGGGGTGAGCCGACAGTTCCAGCGGTAGCACAGAAGCTTTTGGGCGAAGTGGAGTCGTCGTATCAGGGACTGCAGACTCTGCGCGCCGCTTTCGTCCAAGACTCTTACATGGCCGCGCTTGACGTCTCGGAGCGTAGCTCTGGGGAGATGGTGTTTGTAAAGCCGGGCAGGATGCGGTGGGATTACCGCTCGCCGGAGTCGCAGACCTTTTTAGTGCGCGACACCACCGTATGGTTCTATCAACCCGAAGCAAAGCAGGTTTTGATCGATGAGTTTCGCGATGTGTTGATCTCCGATCTGCCGGTGGCGTTTCTGATGGGGCTGGGCGGGCTCAGTGATAAGTTCGAAGTTGCGCGGGCGTGCGTTGATGGTGCCGGAGTCGTTTTTGAGCTACGCCCCAGAGGTGCCGGATCGGATGAGGGGTTGAAGGGGTTTATACTCAAAGTAGACGAGAAGCGTTTGCCCATTGGGGCGCGGGTAGTCGACGTCGGGGGAAACGAGACGACGATTTTTTTGACCGATCGAAAACCGAACCTTGATGTAGCTGACTCGCTTTTCAAGGCGGAATTTCCTGCAGGGACCGACATAAACGATCAGAGAGCGAAATAGGGAGCGTAGCGGTATGAGTTCGTCACTGAAGGTAGTTCAAGAGGGTGGGGGATGCTCGCGCACACCGGCGCTTAATATTGAGCGTGACGGTAGTGGGCTAGGGCCTGAGGTCTTCATGGGGCGGGCGGCGGTTATTACTCTCGGCTGCGCCAAGAATCAGGTCGACTCTGAAGTCATGTTGGGCGTTCTGCGCAAGAATGGCTATGAGATCGTGACCGATCTGGAGACCGCCGATGTCGCCGTCGTGAATACCTGCTCCTTTCTTGAGAGCGCGGTGAAGGAAAGCATCGACTCGATTTTGAACGTGGCGGAATATAAAGAGCGCGGCCGGCTTCGGAAGCTAATCGTGGCCGGATGTCTCGTTGAGCGATACCGGGACGAATTGAAGAAGACGATTCCAGAGGTCGACTCTTTTATCTCAGTTGATGACATCCTCAAGGTGGGCGAGGCAGCGGGTGCTGCGTTTGGCTCAGAGCTCGCCGGAGCGGCGCGACCGTACTTCTTGTACGACGATACGATGCCCCGTTATCTCTCGACCCGTTCGCACACCGCCTACGTGAAGGTGTCAGAGGGGTGCAATCGACCCTGTACCTTCTGTATTATCCCGAAGATCCGCGGAGCGATGCGGAGTCGCTCGATCGATTCGGTTGCGCGTGAAGTTCGGGAGCTCGGCGCTCAGGGGGTCAAGGAGGTCAACCTCGTGGCCCAAGATCTGACCTCTTTCGGAAAAGACCACAAGAACGGCGATTTGACCGCGCTTTTGAAGCGCCTCGATGGTGATGGTGCGGTGCCGTGGATCCGTCTACTGTACGCCTATCCCATCGGCATCGACGCCGCCCTTCTCGATGCGATCACCGGTTCTCAAAACGTGTGTCGGTATCTTGATCTGCCTCTACAGCATGCAAGCGAGGCGGTGCTGAAGAGAATGCAACGTCCGGTGGGTCGTTATTCGCCGCGGAGCATCATTGAGTTTATCCGGGGTCACGCGCCGGAGATTAAGTTACGCACGACATTTATCGTTGGTTTCCCCGGTGAGACCGAGAGCGATGTGAGAGAGCTCGAGGACTTCATTGCGGCGGGCCATTTCTCGAGCGTGGGCATCTTCACTTACTCTCCAGAGCCGGGCACTCCAGCCCACGATATGGCGGATCAGGTCGATGCCGCGGAGAAAGACGCGCGGCGGGAGCGGCTGATGTTGGCCCAGCAGCGGGTCAATGAGCAGACTCTTGAGGCACTCGTCGGAACTGCGGTCGAAGTCCTTGTTGAGGGCGAGCACGAGGAAACCGACCTGCTTCTTACCGGCCGGACCCGGTTCCAGGCTCCGGAGGTCGATGGTACGGTTATAATTAACGATATCGAAGGGGCGGATGTGGGCTCGGTACAGCCCGGCACCATCGGGTCCGTTGAAATCACCGAGGTCGCGGGGTATGATCTTGTAGGGACATTTCGCGCGACCGCTCGCGAGGGTTCTGCTGATTGAGTCTCCTTTGCGGGGGATAGCAGAACCGCGATGCCGGAAATCGCGCCGAGCGCTCCGGTATGATAGGCCTGACTCATGGGGCGGGATGCTTCAATGACCGAACTGCAGATTTCAAAAACGCAGGTCTCTGAACAGCGAAGCTCGGAACAGCAAATCGCTGAGCCGCGTATCGGCGTGTTTATCATCGCGTATAACGCGGTCGACCACCTTATCAAGACCATCTCTCGTATTCCAGCGGATGTGTACGCTCGGGTCGAAGAGATCTTTGTTGTCGATGATTGCAGCACGGACAATGGGTACTACGCTGCGCTCGGCTACAAACACGAGCATAACATCGCCAAGCTCACCGTCCACCGTAATGAGAAGAACCAGGGTTACGGGGGGAATCAGAAGGTCGGGTACAAATACGCGCTTGATCGTGGTTTTGATATCGTGGCCCTCGTTCACGGGGACGGACAGTATGCTCCCGAATGCCTCGCGGGGCTCCTCGAACCGCTGGTGCGCGGGGAAGCCGATATGGTGATGGGGTCGCGGATGATGACCCGCGGCGCAGCGCTGCGCGGTGGCATGCCGCTTTATAAGTACGTTGGGAACCGTATTCTGACCACC
>JBILDU010000153.1:0-4235 GCA_044352465.1 Bdellovibrionota bacterium | reverse complement strand
CCGATCCCTCAATTCACGAGGCTTATTACCGTAACCTTGGAAAGCTCGACTTAACGCTCCCTCAGGGGATCTCCCGCCAAGATTCATTTACGGCCACGGGTCGACTGGGAACCTTCACAGAGTCGAATATAGGGGATATCGCTGAAGCGCTGGAGCGCCGCGATTTTCTTACTCGCGCTGAGGAGGTTGCCTTCATGCTCGGCTCCCCGAGCGAGGCGCAGACTGCCCGTTTTCTGCCGCGAGGAGCTTGCCTGCGGCACTCCCCCCACCAGATCGGGGGCTATCTTGCGAAGCTTCAGGAGTTAAATCGGGATTTCGGAGAGAGTGAGCTTCGCCGTGCGGGGATCATCTCCATCTCTGCGGGAGAGATAAAGGCAGCAAGCGAGCTGCTCGATTACGTCGCGCTTCTTCCGCGGCTACGCGACCTTAGCGGGAGTGTCTATGTAGCGCTCCTGCACCGTGCCGCATGCATCGACCCAGCCACAAACGAGGAGTGGCCAACGATCGAGCTTGCTCAGGCATCGCGCACGATCGAGACAAATCTGATTGCACAGCGTAATCTACCGTTGTGGGAACGCATCACGACCGCAGACACCGTGCCGTGCCCCGATGTGGTGCGCCGAATTACGTTACGGTGGATGAGCGACCCTGACGTTCATGAACCGATCTAAGGAGCGTCGGACGAAGGACCTGCCGTTTGATTGCACGAACCCGGTCGGGGTATCGCGCACGGCCCGGTGCCCCCAAAAGTGGGCTCTCGGTCAGCCGAAAGAGTGCCGGTGAACTCCTGACTCATTTATGGTACGCTCCTGCTCGCGGAAAAAGCGAGGGGTACTACCAATGAGCGAACGCTCCCAATCTTCGGTCATCATTCACGATTTCAAACCGACAGCGCAGGATGTCATCCTGACGGGCGATCGCCCCACCGGCCCTCTCCACCTCGGACATTACCACGGCTCTCTCCGCGCTCGAGTCAGATATCAAAGCCTCTGTCGGCAATACATCTTACTCGCCGATGTACAGGCGCTCACCGACAACGCCGAAAATCCGGAGAAGGTCCGGACAAACGTCCTCGAAGTGATGCTCGACTATCTCGCCGTAGGAATCGACCCCAATCTGTCGACGATCTACGTGGCTTCAGCGATTCCGGAGACAGCCGAGTTAACCCTCTATTACATGAATCTCGTGAACATCGGCCGGCTCCAACGAAATCCCACAGTGAAGACCGAGATGAAGCAGAAAGGGTTCGACGAGGGAGTACCGGTTGGATTCCTCACCTACCCGATTAACCAAGCAGCGGATATTAGCCAATTTAAAGCCACCGTCGTTCCGGTCGGCGAGGACCAAGTCCCGATGATCGAGCAGACGAACGACCTCGTCCGAAATTTTAATCGCATCTATAAATGTGCGGTGTTCAGTGAGTGCAAAGCGCTTGTCCCTACGGGGGGGCTTATCCCTGGAATCGATGGCGCGTCAAAGATGAGCAAATCGCTCGGCAACGCTGTTTACCTCTCCGATGATGAGAAGGCGGTCGCTCAGAAGATCAAGATGATGTTCACCGACCCAAAACATCTGCGCGTCGAAGATCCTGGAACGGTCGAGGGGAATGTCGTGTTTTCATACCTCGACGCCTTCGACCCCGATACGGCGAGGGTCGAGGAGATGAAAGCACACTACCGTCGCGGGGGTCTCGGTGACGGCGTCGTGAAGCAACGGCTCCGCGACGTCCTTGAGGAGATGCTCAAACCGATCCGCGCGCGGCGTGCTGATTTTGCGGCGGATAGAGGAGAGGTAATGCGAATGCTTAAGGCTGGGACGGAAAGGGCTCGCGAGGTCGTTTGCCAGACGCTGCGCGAGGCGAAAAGCGCCATGGGAATCAATTACTTTTAGGGTGCCGCGGTGCAGCTATTCTTCACTCGCATCAGCTTCGGTCTTGGCGGTTTCGTGCTCGGCGTGATTGCTACCCGCCTCGCTATCCTTCCTGCGCCCTCGTTGGATTCAGTCACGGAGTCCGCAACGCCTCACCCGCCCGTCGGGGCGGACAGAGAGTCCGAGCTTGCCCAGGCGCGCGAGCAGATCGAGGAGTTAACACGAGAAATTGCTCGACGAGCCACCGCTGCAGCACCGATCGGTAGCCCAGCGCCCCTCGCGACCGCAAGCAGTCCGACGGTGGAGTCTTCCGCTGCCCCAGCGCAAGAGCACTCTCCCCCGTCGAAGCGCGTTGCCTGGCGCATCTCAGCGATCGAGAAATTTGTGCCGCTCTCAGAGGAACAAAAAAATAGACTGACGGTAAAATTTGAGCGAGAAGCAGCGGGAGAAGAGTCGTCGGAAAGTCTCGAGGAGATTCTCGGGGGCGAGAGTGCGACATTCTATCGAGAGCAGGTCAAAGCTGCATTTGAGCGGGCGCGCAACGAGGAGGTCGACCGGGAGATCGTCTGGCTCGGGCGTCAGCTGGCGCTGACCTCAGCGCAGGAACGAGATATCAAAGTAGCTTTCGATGCAGTTGAGAACGAGCTTGAGACCGCGGAGCTCCCCGAATCGGTGCAAGCAAGGACTCCAGAGGAACGGGTCAAAGCGATGATTGCGGAAAACAAGCGCCGCGAGGAGCTGCGACAGGCGCGGCTCAAAACGATCCTCTCCCCCGATCAATTCGCCGCTTACTCACGCATCAATGCTGAATCGACCAAATCGGATATCGAGGTCTTTCACGGCGAGAACTCGTAGGGTTGTGAACCGCGCTCGTATCCCGCCCGCAAAATCTCTGACGGGTGAGAACACCTACCGGACGGGATACTCCATTCGTCACACAACGATCTGCCCCTCCTCAGCTAGGCCGACCATTCGCGCCACACCACGCTGATATCGAATAGTCGACAGCAGTGCGAGGAAGCTATCGACATCATGCCAAGAAAGAGGATCGAGGGGTGGAGGAAGATCTCCCCACTGGGCGATGCGGGTAACGAGGCGCCGGAACAGCTCTGGGTCGTTACCACAGCGATCCTTGGTCAGGCCCTCAAGGTGCTCACCGATCTCCCGGCGCAGGGCTGCTGGATACACCTCAACGACGGCGCAATCATCCGACTGGACAAGCGCTTTGAGGCGCATCGCCCGGGCGGTCAGTCCCCCAAGAAAAAGAGGCGACATCGCTCCGAGTAGGCGATCGCCCTCCCTGTAGAAGTAATCTGCATTCGGTGAAGACTCCACTGTTCGATATACCAGCGGAAGTGAAAGCGGGGCATCGATACCCACCAAAGTGGGCCGCACCTCAGCGATAAGTTTATGCACGAATTCGTCCGCATTTACTCCCTTGGCACAACGCTCAAAACGCACGAGAGAATCGGTGAGAACGCAACAAACGGTGGTGCCCGCGAGCTTCGCCCCGAAGTCGATACCGACGAGCTTCATCGCTCGACCTTTAGGGTTAAGGGGAGCTGTTCTCCTCTGGGTTTCAGACGCTTGGGCCGTCTCCTCTCGCCCGACCTCCGCGAACCGTGTTTCTTCAGAACTGCGGCGGTGAGCTCTCGATTGGCAACAGCGCGCTTGCGCCGATAAAGCTCCGCACGCATCGCCATCGTACGAGTGCGCCAATCAACGATCGGGGCAGGATAATCCCCCAACCCTTTCCCGACGGGTCGATCGGTGCCGGTAGACCCACGGAGCTCAGGAACCCAGCGGGAGACAAAGCGGTACTCCGGATCATGATCAAGGAGCTGCTTCGCAGGATTATAGACCCGTACAGTATTCAGCCCGACCGTGCCAGCTTGCATCTGAAGTTGGCTGAGGTGTATCCCCGGGTCGTAATCGAGAAATATTCGGGCGAGGCGGGGGTGAATAGTTCGCCAGTCGAGGTGTAATGCATGGCAGGCGAAACTCACAACCATCGCGCGCATCCGAAAGTTAACGAAACCGGTGGCTCCCAAACATCGCATCACCGCATCAACCAGCGGGAATCCCGTACGACCGTGAATCCACGCCTCCAGGTGGAGCGGATTATCCTCCCATACAAGCTCACGGTAGGCTGGATGAAGCGCCTGAAACTCCATCTCCGGCTCGCTTTCGAGCCGCTGAATAAAGTGATCCCGCCAGTGGAGCCGACTTAAGAACGATCCAAGGCTTTGGCGCCATCGCCCCGCATCAGCGAGGCTTTCGGTGCGAAGCTCAGAGAGTCGTGCGACCGTTTGGTGATAGACCGAACGCAGCGACAGCGTACCCCAAGCGAGGTGGACCGAAAGCCG
>JBILDU010000080.1:0-14479 GCA_044352465.1 Bdellovibrionota bacterium | reverse complement strand
ATGGTCTTCCCCCGAGCGAGGTGGCTTTTGGCGTCCGCGTCATGGTCCTTCTCGGAGTGAAGAATTTAGTCGTAACGAATGCGGCGGGCAGTATCCGCGAGGGAATGGGGGTCGGGCATCTGATGGTGATCGAGAACCATCTCTCTCTATTTCTCCCGGAGGACCCAGCGTTGCGGCTTGAGCATCCCCGCTTGGGCGAGAAGTTCTATCCGCAGACCGATCCATATGACCGCCAGCTCGGCGATGTTTTCCTCGCGGAGGCAGCGCGGCGTGGATGGGGCGATCGGTGTCATCGGGGTGGCTACTGCTTCTTGCCCGGCCCGCGCTATGAGAGTCGAGCCGACATTCAATTTCTCCGGTCTTTACGGGCTGCCGATGCCGTTGGAATGTCGACCGTTCCGGAGGTTTTGGCAGGTCTGCAGATGACGGGGGGAGCCCTGAGAGTACTGGGGGTTTCGACCATTACGAACGTTGCGGCGGGACTCTCGTCTGAGGAGCCGAATCACGCGGAGGTGAAAGCCGCGGGCTTGGAGGCGGCGCCGCGGTTACGTGCTTTGATCGCACATGTGATTGAGCAATTGTAAGGGACAACGCCGCCATCCCAAAGCGTCGTGAAGGGGCAGTCGGCTGGCTGTGGTGCCGCGCCGCCCCTGTCTGCCTGCTCCTATCGATAAGTCACGACAGCCCGCTCGGGAATGCCCCTTTGGTCGTGTCTTTTGCTTGAGTCCGCAGTGACCGCGGCTTTTTCGAAGTGGAAAGCTGGCGCGGATCCAAACGGTTCGCCTGCTCCTCTGGCCCGCCTTCGAGCGTTGAGGCGGTCAGTTCCTCCCAATCGACCCACATCGTCTCTCCGATCCCGGGCCGGTTAGGTTCGCCGAAGTGTGAGAGATCGATACGAAGTCCGCGGAGTAGTCGATTTGGGGGGGAGATCCGGATATCGAATGAGAGGTCGACCTGGCCGTAGGGCGAAAGAGCATAACTGAGGATAACCGATTCAAGCGAGCGGGGTGCCACCTTCATAATCTCGCTTTTCCTGCGGCCCCACCGCGTAATATGGAATTTTCGGTCTCGGTTTTTGACCCAGGTCGTGTCGATATCGATCTCCGCTGAGTCGGCAAGTTGACGTATTCCCGCGGCAGGAGCGAAGAGTGGAGTTGTGCCTACGGCGATGGGGCGGGGGACCGAAAAGAAAGCCTCCGAGCCGGTCGGAAAACGAACGATGCCGAGTACAAGGGGCTCCGGCTCTTCAGCCATCGTGATAAAAGTCAGTCGACGGCGCTGGTCAGCGAAAATGCGTTGAATCGCCGACGCATAGGTGGGCGCTGATTCGATCGCAAGTTTCAAGGCCTCAAAGTCGGTGGGTTGGCATACCTTTCCCGGTAGAATAAGTGCTTCCATTTTCTCTCCGATACATAGACGGACTTAGCTATGTCATCGGAGTTTTTCAGCGAGTGTTGCCAAGAAAGATCGATTTTCTCCCGCCAGCCCCAGAGAGGGGCGGGCTTCGCTGTGTAACTACCTGAGCAGCGGCGTCTCTTTGGACTGAGCACACGCCGAGGTCCAGGGTGAGGCCTGATACCTAAGTTTGGCTACGGTATCTGTGCGGCCATCCTGGCCGCGCGTATGTTGAGTGCGCCAAATCAGTGTCCGGTGAAATAACCTACCGGACGGGCCACTGAACAATGCTGCCAGTCAACGGGCCTATTCTCGCGCGTCGGCTGGCACGCCCGCCGTCGTGTGTGGGCTGATCCGATTAAGACGCGGCCTTATCGAGTGAGCTACGCAGGGTCTCGAGTTTCGCTTTGAGCTCGGTGGAGTTGTCTCCCATGTCGCGGGCTCGTTCGAAGGCGATGACTGAATTTTTAACATCCTTGAGCGCCTCATAGGCCGAGCCGAGGGTCACATACAGCTCTTTGGTCGGCTTAATCTGGAGCGCACGTTTCGCTGTGCTCACCGCCATCTCCGGCTTGCCGTTCGCCAGCAAAATAGAGCTCAAACTGGAGAGGATTTGGGGGTTCTTCGGATCTTCCTCTTCGACTCAGGGTATAAAGTGTTCCAAGCCGAGCGGAGGCGTTGGGGTAACGCGGATCGATCTTCAGAGCGCGCTCGTAAGCGGTGGTGGCTTCTTTGACCTGCTTTGAGGCGAAATACGCATCGCCTAACCGAGCCTGGAGTGATGCCTCCTCGGGATACTTGCTCGTGTATTCCTCGAGGAGAGCAATTGCCGCAGGATTTTTTTTGTTGGTCAGATACATCGCCGCTAAATTCACGACCGCGGTCACATTTCTTGAATCTGCTGCGAGTGAGCGCTTAAAGAGATCCTCTGCTCCGGCAAAATCCCGGGCGTTAACCGCTAGGACCGCTTTCTCGTTGAGTTCGATCGAAAGAGCGTTAGCTTTGTAACTCGAGGCGTCATTCTCAGCCTGCGCACTCGCTGGTTTAGGCGCACCCCACGCCGGACTACCGATAAGGATAAAGGAGGTGAGTGCGATGATGGGGGCGAAGGGGGTTCGACGGGTCATACGCTCTTACTCGAATAGTAAAAAAAATGGTCACCGGGGGCGCTTCAACTCCTCGTTTTAGCTCAGGAGAGAAAGGCACCTTTACCGGCGGTAGAATATACTTACCCCACACACGATCACAAGGACGAGAAGGTTCGCCGCGGCCACCGAAATCGAGATCTTCCGCGGAATATCGCCGTTTTTTTCGTAGCACTTCAGTTGGTTGAGCGCGGGCGAGAGGAGGGGTAAAATTATGAAAGTGAGCAGATAGGCTGGGCCAAGTGCCTTGAGCTGAACTAAGACACCCAGAGTGATGGGGCTGAGCGCTATCCCTATGGTCGCGATACGACTTATTATCTTTCGATCTCGCGGCGGTGGGGTTGGTAGACCCTCAATGCTCGTCGCGAGTGAGAGCGCCGCCATGAGAAAGCCGCACGTGAGGCTTACCCCTGTGGTTTGCCAGAGCCACTGACCGGTCGAAAGAAAGAGACTGAGGGCGCTCACCGTGGAAGCGGCGATAAAGCTGGCACCTGCGGCACTGACCGGCCACCGCAAGCTGGCGAGTCGAGGCTCAACTGCACCGAAGAAGATCGCTCCAAGGGCCAAGGTGAAGAACTCGGTGGGCATGGTCGCCTTGACCGCTTGGAGAAGGCCGATCATCGCCAGAATAGCGCCGATCAAGGCGAGTACTTCGACAATCTCGCGGCGGCGATGAACGAGTGGACGCTTGGGATACGCCGTCGGATGCTCAACCGATTGAACAGTGGTGAGGGGGAGGTCCTGTCCGTACATCCGGATGAGCAGGAACTTCACCGCACCGACCGCTCCAAACAGCAGGGCGAAATAGAGGAGCCGGCGGGCATAGTCCAGCGCTGCGTTCGTATCAGGAGGTAATAGAAAGAAAGCTGGACCGATGACTATCGGGAGCGTTCGGGCGATTGCCGGCAGTGGATTTTTCATCGGTCGTTCACTCGGTGGGGCGGCAGTAAAAACGGAGCCACGGTCAAAAACGCAGCAGCCCCAGCGCGTCGTTTGTCTCGAAAGGCTTTCACCGGGGAGGAGTGGCGGGACTACCCACCGCTCGCTCTCTGTGAGTTCCATCCCTGATGGCCGGACCGCGCACCGATATTCTGGCATATCACTTTGAGGCCAGGCTACAGCTCAAAATCAAAACGGATCTCTCGTAGTCGGGGCCTTCGAGCTGAGGTGGTGGGGTGGTCTCCCACGGCGTTACTTCAACGTAGCCGCGGTTAGCCCTTTATTTTTCGCATCTCCGGGTCATAGAGGGGCTTGAGTGATACCCGCGCGGGGTATCTTTTGCCAGCGATCTCCACCTCCCACGACGCCGTCTCGATATACGGGGTATCGATCGGCTCGCCGGCCTCAATCATAAAGAGGCCCACCGCACCGCCGAGGGTATGACCGTACGAGCCGGCCCGGACATATCCTACCGGCTGACCGTTGCGAAAAATCACCTCAGCGTGGAAGAGGAGCGGTGCGGGATCGCAAACGAATATCTGGGCGAGGCGGCGGTGGTAGGGTGCCCGAGCTTTTATTCGCTCTGCGGCAGCTCGCCCAATAAAGTCGTCGGGACGCTTCAGGTCGACCGCGAATCCCAGTCCAGCCTCGAAGGGATTATCGGTATTGTCGATGTCGTGCCCGTAATCGCGGTAGCCTTTTTCGAGCCGGAGACTTGAGAGCGCCTTGAGCCCGGCATGACGTAATCCGTAACGGACCCCGACCCGTACGATCGCGTCGTAGACGTGCACCGACTGTTCCGCCGGGATGTAGAGTTCGAAGCCGCGCTCGCCGAGATAGGTGATGCGGATACAGAGGACACGAGCGAACCCGATGTCGATCTCTTGAGCTGCGCGGAAAGGGAACGCCGTGTCCGCAAGATCGACCGACGTGAGCTCTTGGAGGAGCTCGCGCGCGCGGGGACCTTGGAGATTGAGTTGGCCAAATCCGGAGGTAACGTCGGTCACAAATGCGTGAGCATCGGAGGGGATGTGCCGGCGGAGCCACGTCTCCGCGTGTCTGTGCATGGTGTCAGTGACGACAACAAGAAAGCGATCCTCGGCGAGTTTGGTGACGGTGAGGTCGGCTTCGATCTTGCCGTCCTGGTTCAGCCATTGGGTGTAGGTAATCGTGCCGCAGGCACCGTTGACTTTATTTGCTGAGATATAGTCCAAGAGTCGACCCGCATCGTTACCTTGGACCAGAAACTTCGACATGAAACTCATGTCCATGATAATCACGCTCTCACGCGCGGCGTGGTGCTCCGATGCCCAATAGGGGAACCAATTCTGCCGTCCCCAGGAGAGTCTCTCGACCTGCGGGGTGATGCCGGGCGGCGCGTACCAATCAGGGCTTTCCCATCCGCTCACGTCTCGAAAATACGCGCCTGCCTCCGTGAGGCGGGCGTGAAACGGCGAGCGCTTCGCATCCCGGGCCGTCTCCGCAACCCTCGTGGGGTAGTGGCATTTATAAACTAATCCGAGCGATTCGATGGTGCGTTCGCGGCGATACGCCCGATTTGATTGGTAGCGGTGGAACCGATCGATATGAAATCCGGTGACGTCAACATCGGCGGTTCCGTGCATAATCCAGTGGGCGAGAACCCGACCGAGTCCGCCAGCGGAAAGGATCCCGATTGAATTCATCCCCGCCGCGACGAAATAGTTGCGGAGCTCGGGTGCCTCGCCAACGATCGGGCGTAAATCAGGGGTAAAGCTCTCCGGTCCACAGAAGAACTTACGGATTCCAACGTCGAGAGATGCCGGTACACGCGACATCGCTCTCTCAAGAAAGGGGGTCATCCGCTCCCAATCGGGGGGGAGATCGCCGAAGGAGAAATCGTTGGGGATGCCCTCTATTTTCCACGGCGCTGCAACCGGCTCGAAAAGGCCGATCATGAGTCCGCCGACCTCCTCGCGGTAATAGCCGTATGCCGCGGGATCCTCAAGCACCGGAAGATCGCGCGGTATGCCCGGAATGTCGTCGGTGATGAGGTAGTAGTGCTCAGCGGCTTGATTTGGAATCGTCACACCCAGCTCTTCACCGAGTTGGCGAGCCCACATTCCGGTACAGTTAACGACGTAGTCGGCGGTCACCGTCCCGCTCGGGGTTACGACTCCGGTAACGGCTCCGTGGCGCTGGAGCACCGTGGTGACGGGGACCCCCTCGAAGATCTGCGCGCCATAGAGACGGGCCCCTTTGGCAAGCGCCATCGTGACATCTACCGGATTTACCCGACCATCGTCTCTGACGTAAAACCCCGCCAAAAGATCATCAACCTTGGCGTACGGGAAAAGGTGGGCGATCTCGGTGGGGGAAATCTCCTCGACATCGATCCCGCACAGGCGGTTAAAGCTTGCGATGCGACGATATTCCTCCAGACGATCGGTGTCGGCGGCTACCTCGATAAATCCCACCGGCTTGAAGCCGGTGGCTTGTCCGGTCTCAGCTTCGAGTTCGCGATAAAGCTTTTTTGAATATTTACGGATTTCGGTTGAGGTTTCGGATGTTGAGCCGAACGTTACCATGAGTCCGGCAGCGTGCCAGGTGGTGCCCGAGGTGATTTTATCCCGCTCAAGCAAGACGACATCTTTCCATCCGCCCTTGCTCAGGTGGTAGGCCACTGAGCAGCCGATGATCCCACCGCCGATAACTACGACCCGAGCGTGTGAGGGGAGAGTGTGAGGAGGCATGACGGACTCCGTTTAGTGCGCCGTCCAAAAAGTTCGTCCCGAAAGGCGGTCTTCCGGGGGGAATGAGAGCAATTTCTGCGTTAGGTTCATCTGCAGGCTCCTGCTTGTTCAAAAATTGCTTTCTGCGCCCACGCAGGTGATATCGTAGCATACCTGCGAGTCAGGCCAAGTCGATCTGGGTGAACGGAGTGGTTAATCTGGTCCGGATGGGGTATAGAAAGCCGCCTATGGATAGCACCTCCTCGCCCCGTGTGGTGGGCACCGAAGTTCGGCGGATGTTCGGCGCGATAGCTGAGCGTTACGACCTGACGAATACCGTCCTCAGTTTTGGGATTCACCACCTGTGGAAATATCGGGTAGCGCGCAGAGTGCCCCAGGGGGCCGCGCCGGTGCTCGACCTTTGCACCGGAACGGGGGACCTCTTGCCCCTTCTCGAGGCGCGGGCGGACGGGGTTGTGGGCGGCGATTTCTGTCTACCGATGCTCGAGTGCGGACGGGTGCGCGGTCGGTCAAGCGCTCCGCTTGTTCAATGTGACGCGTTGAATCTCCCTTTTGCGGATGCGACCTTTGCGGCGGTAACCGTTGCCTTTGGGGTTCGTAATCTCGAAGACCTTCGGCGTGGGCTCGCTGAGATTCACCGGGTTATGCTGCCCGGCGGCAAGTTGGTGATCCTAGAGTTCGGTCAGCCGACCTGGGCTCCATTTCGGGCGGTATATAATTGGTACTCAAAGGTATTCATGCCCTGGATCGGTGGTTGCTTGACCGGTAACCGTGCGGCGTACACCTATCTTCCGGAAACGGCCAAATCTTTTCCCTGTGGGGGCGATTTCGAGGCTATTTTGCGTGAGGTTGGGTTTGAAGCGACCCGCTGCGATGGGCTGAGTGGGGGGATAGCGTATATTTATGAGGGGTGTCGCCCCGCTGCCCCGTAATCCCAAGCTTTTGTTGTGTAATGGGAGAGTCTTTGGTACCTTCGCCTCCCGAGGGAAACATGGAACGGGTGCCTTGCTTGAGGCCCGTGCAGCGTAGCCCTCGCGTGTCAGGGAGTTCGGTGCAAATAGCTAGGTGCAAATAGCTATCTGAGGGTCTGCGTTCAGACGCTCGGAATGGCTCATGCCCGCAGGTCGATGGCAACTAGTCGAATGTCCTGCACAGCGTGCGCAGGGCGTGGTCTCACGCGGTACGGCGTTGCCTTCTCGTTTTCTCGCTCTTTCGATTCTAGGTATGCGGTCAGGCTGAGATGGGCAATGAGCTCGTTCCCTCCCGGGAAGCTCGCGTAGGCCCTTCAGGCCGCCGCTGGTACGGCGTTCCTCAGGTTATCGGGAGAGTCGTTGGGCTGGACTGGATGATGATTAAGAGAAAGGGTTCCTCGTATCCCGTCCACTAATTCTTTCACCTGCCAGAGGCTTCGCGGGTGAGATAACAGAGCGGCTCTGATATATGAAAAAAACTTTTTGGTCGGAGTTCTAGCGTGGGCAAACTCGCGCGATTCGGTATCGTCGGTGGTGCGCGAGTAGCGGTGCAGACGCTGGGGTGTCTCCCCGTGCCGATTCCGGCGAATGATTTTATCGAGCGCGCGATCAAAGAGCTCGGTTTTGCTCCGGTCCGAGAACGGATAGTAGCGCGCGGGATGCTCGCCGTAGCTGATATCGAGCGGCTCATCGCCGTGGCACCCCTGGCCGTGTTGATGAAGCTTGTTGAGTTGGGTAGCCAGGCCACGCCGCAGATAGCACCGACACCGATCGTGGCAGTTTCGTTGACTGAGGATTCGCCAGACCCGATCGGCTATCTTGCTCAAATCAAACACCCCGAATTAGAGGTGCTGCTTGATCAGGTCGATTTGTCTGAGCTCGGGAGTGGTCTTGAAGAGCGCATCGCCGCGATTGCGAGGGCACGCGAGGGGCTGACCCTCGTTGGTCCAGCGGCTGAAGATATTTTGGCGTGGCTCCAAGCCCAGGGGCGGCGCAGTAAGGCCCTCGAAAATCTGACGCTGAGCGAAGTGGTGCGACGTCTTCGCGAGGCAGGGATCAAGCGGCTCCGCGCGTGCCGGGATTTCACGGCTTTGACCGAGGTGAATTCAGTTGGGTTGGGGCAGAGCTTTTGCACGGCGCTCGATCGTTTTAGCAACGCGGCGGCCCTCGCTGAGCATATCGCTGCGATAGCCGCAGTGAGCGGTCGCGACGGTCTCGTCAGCGTGTGGTTTCCCGGGTTGAGTCGGAGCTGCGGCGATTTTCCCCTCCGGGGCGCGGGTCTCGACCTGATGTTGTTGCGCATGTTGGCGGTGGGAACCCTTGCGTTACCGAGCGTGTCTCGGCGACGGGCCTCGAGTCGGTACCTCTCAATCGACTTCTTTAAGGTAGCCCACCTGTGTGGAGCGAACGATTTTGGTTTCGGTACGATCGATGAAACCACCCGGCAGTCGTTGCAGCTCCAGCAGTTGGTCGAATTGCAGAAAGCGGTGCCGACTCAGGCGCCCGAATCGAAGTCGCAGTCGCACGAGCGCTCGTGGCGGGGAAAATCATAGGGTGAGGTGGGCGTGAGAAAGTTAGCGGTCGCGAGTGTGGCGTATGCGGCGTGTCAGCCGTACCGACTCCTGCAAGAGCTGCCCTTTGTCCGTTTCGAGGAGAACGACCCGGTCGAGAATCGGCGTCGCCTACACGAGGGGGAGGTCGATATTGCGCTCATCTCGGCGAGTGAATTCGCGATTCACGGTGGATATGTTGGGCTCGATTTCGGTTTCGGATGTCAACAGCGCTCCGCGCTTATGCTCTGCGCGAATGAGCCGATTAACCGCCTCGACGCGGTATATCTTTACGAGGGTTCGTGTTGCTCCGCCTATCTTTTGAAAGTGTTGCTCCGGGAGCAGTGGGGCCTATCACCTCGCTTAGTGCGGGTGCCTCACGATATATCCCCGAGCGATCTGCGGCCACATGAAGGGGTACTCGTGCGAGCTGAGGCGACCCATTCGCGGGTGCAGGGGTTTGCGGTTCGCCACGATCTGGTCACTGAGTGGCATGCTCTGACCGGTTCCCCGTTCGTCTTTCTCATCTGGGCGATGCGTCCCGGAGTGCTCTCGATGAAGCAACATCAGTTGTTTAACGAGGTGTGTCATCGCGCTGCCGCGGCGCGGTGCGCGCTGTCGGCACCGCGGGAGACCCTGCTCACTTCTCAGGAGCAGGTCTACGCCAAATTTGTTCGGGAACGCCATCTTTTCTATCTTGATGAGGCGGAGTTGGCGGGCTACCGCGAGTTTTGTCGTCGGGCGAGTCGACTCAACTTACTTCCGCAGACCGAATACCGGAGCGCTACGTTCTCTCTTCTGAGTCGTAAGCCGACTGATGAGATCAAACTTCGCGGAGTGAGCGAGCTCCTTCAAGATGTCGTTGATGGTCGTCGGCTGAGTTTGCGGGAGGGGATACGCCTCGCCCGCCGCGCTGGGTTGCCCGACCTAGGGCTTGCGGCGGAGGTCTTGCGGAGCCGCTTCGCGGCTGATCGGCGAGTCTTTAAAGTTTTTGCACCGACGGTCAACGAGCTTGAGCGGTATGTTGCGGGTGGGCGGGCGTTACGGGAGGTCTTTCCGATCCTCGAACGAGAGAAGCCGAATTGCATTCGGTTGCCCCAGCTCGGGGGGGCTGAAAAAGGTCTCGCTGAGAGTGAGCAGCTGATCGTGCGGCTTCGGCGTGAGACTGCCCTTCCGGTAGAGGGGTTCTCGGTGGGAGAAATCCTTACTCTCGCGGTTCGTGAGGGGATTCCTCCCGAGCAAGTGATTAGTCGGCTGGTCACCGCCGGGTTGACGGGAATTCGGCCTGAGGGGGGAGGGGTGTTGATCGATCGGTTGCGTCAGCGACATCAGCAGGGCGATGGTACCGCGGCGGCGGAATGGATCAACGCGGTTAAATGGGTGCATCGTTACGGTGCCGGATCGGTGTGTAGCTTGACGCTGTCCTCTCTTGAGACGTGGGAGGACCGGCTCGTACACCTTCAGAAAATTCGCTCGTTGCAAGATGAGAACCCTGGGTTCGCGTATCTTTCCTTTGATATCGTCGTGTCGAAGCGACGGATACTCGACCCTGAGTCGAGACTTCGGGCGATGCTCGTAGCGCGGCTGTTTCTCGATAACGTACCGTCAGTTCGGGTCGACGAACGTGAGCTCGCCTTGAGTAGCTCATTGGTGGGTGTGGCCCTCGGAGGGGCTGATGTGGAGCTTGTATTTGGCGCCGATGACGAGACCTCTCTTACCGAAAAGCAGCGCCTCCTTGCTGGTTTTGAGCATGTAGCGATGCCGCTCACCTGGGTCGCTCCACCGGTGGCGACACCTGGTATTTCGTCGGCTCACTAGCTCGCCTTGCCCATCTGAGAGCCCATCTGAGAACGGCCGCGTCGATGTCGGCGCGAAGCGCAGGTGTGTCTCCTTCCATGAAGGTGAATGAGGCACCACCACTATTTGTTATCGAGGACAATGAGCCCGTGCTCGTAAATTACCGGCTTAAAGACGGTAGTTACATCGTTGACCGATTATTTGATGAGGCGGAGCTCAGAATCGGCAAAAAGCGGGTCCGAATTCGCCGCGAGGATTTTGAGCAGTCCCTATTTGACCGTATTTTTGGGTAGCGTATGAGTATAAAGATAAAAGAGACAGGTATCACGCCAGGGCTACGGCTTAACGCACGGGCGATCGCTCTTGTCCTCGGTGTGATTGTACTCATCGGCGCGTTCGTCTTTATCGATGGGGCAGACAAAGCCGTGGCCACAGAAGCGATAAAGCCACCGTCTCCAGCGTTACCATCACGCGCTGTATTAAGTCTTCCAAGCACCTATGAGATGAAGAAAGAGGCTCCGCCACTTCCACTCCTTCCGCCGTCCGAGGGGGCGAGTGCGGTTGAGGATGGGATGAGTGCTGAGTTTATGAAGCTTGAGCACATGGAGCGTCTCAATAAAAAGAAGCGGGCTCTCCAAACCCGCCTTCAAGAGGTGTTCGTACCGGTTCGTGGCGATATAGGAAGGGGGAACAGGGCTCCACCCACGAGGGAGCGGGCGGTGGATGGTTCTCTCGACCCTTTAAAAGAGGGGGAAATGGGGGAGAGGGGGGAAAGCTTTGGGACTTCAGGGACGGACCAAGAGAGTAAGCGCTCATTTGTCACTAATGGACGCAGCGGCGACGAGGTTCTTTCAAAGCGTCTTCGCTCCCCCGTCACTGAGTATCAGGTTATGGCGGGCACACAGATACCCGGTGTGCTCATCACTGGAATCAATAGCGACCTTCCGGGCCAGATCCTTGGCCAGGTGTCGCAAAATACCTTTGATTCGGTCACCGGAAAGTATCTTCTCATTCCGCAGGGAACGAAGATCGTCGGTGAGTACGATAGTCGCATCGGGTATGGCCAAGAGCGGGTGTTAATCGTGTGGACGAGGCTTCTCTTTCCGAACGGTAAATCGCTGTCGTTAGAGGGGATGCCCGGAGTGGATATGTCGGGGTATGCAGGGCTCGCTGACAAGGTTAATAACCACTACCTAAAACTTTTAAGCGGCGTTGTGGTGAGCTCCGTGTTAAGCGCTGGTTCGAGAGTGGCCCAAGGGGGGAGTAGGACCGTGGACCCAAGCCTTGGCCAACTTGGAGCAGAAGGGTTTGCGATGAATGTCGACGATGTGGGGCAACAGATAGCGAGGAAGAATCTTAATATTCAGCCCACTATCGAAATCGAGCCAGGAAAGAGGTTCTCGATCTTCGTAAATAAGGACTTGGTGCTAGAGCCGTATCGTTAACGCGCACCCCTCGGAAGTTGTCGCGACGAAAATAGAGCCGGGATCTTTTTCGATTTTACGAGCGAGACACTCTCGGTTATCCCGTTCGGGGTCAACTAATTTTGCCTTGTCGAGAATGTCAGCAATGGCGGGGTAGTCGGCATCAGTGTAAGCGCGAGTTGCCACCTGTAATTACACTTCACGGCGATTTTGTTCGGGCTGTGGCATATGAAGATACTAGAGAGATAACGCTACGCTTTGCGGCGCGCTTTGCGCGTCCGCAGCAGTGTCTTGTTATGCCCCGCAGCGCGCATGAGAGAGCGCAGGGCATCATTTACTGACTCGGAATCTTTGAATACAGCGGCGATCTCAGGATCGAGGATGACAACATTCGAACCTGCTTGATAGCGCTTGAAGTATTTGCCCCGCACACCCTTCGAGAAGTCATATTCCTGCTTCATGTTATCGGCCCTCGTATTGATTTCGCTCCGCTCGGCTGGCAGGCCGAGCACTTATAATTCGTATTCTATCATTTCTATCGGTGTGTACTACCACTATCACAAAGCGCCCGGAGGCGGAGCGACCGATGGTAACCAGCCTCTTCTCACCGCTAACTACCGAAGATTCAATGGTAATCGCTCTTGGATCTCCGAAAATAGTCGTAGCCTCTTCAAAGGAGATTCCGTGCTTTTTAAGATTTGACCGGGCCTTGGAAGCATCCCATTCGAAGAGTAGGCTCATAGACCCTGATTACCATGAGAGAGACCATGACACACTGGGAATCTCACAAGAGCTCTTCAGAACAGCTCCCCGTCACTGAATCGGACTGATGTTCCCCCCGTATCTTAGACACCTGTGCTATAGTTTTGGTCGGGTGTTGGAATGAGTAAAAGATATCCGCAGGCTTAATCCCGCACTCGTCATCGCGCTTACTACAGAGTCAGCTTTAGTGACCTAAGCTAGCTAGGACGAGGCATGTTTTAGGCCCCCATACGAAGAGAGTAGGGAAGCAGGCTGGGGCGGCTTTGATAATCCCCTCTAGCCGACACGTCCCAGTCTCTCTACCGGCGCACTAGTTCGTCGAGGGACTCAAGAGCTCAAAGAACTCCTCCGGCAGCGGGCCTCGGACACTCGTTAGCAGATGATTCCTCTATAGCGCCCCCGGTCACCTGACCCTACGAGATCTTCGTATATTGGCCCCTCGTTAGCGGGTTTTTCTAACGAGTCTCGTTTTTTTGCGCGATATTCCTCGAACTAAAACGGGGACCCCTTATGAAACTAGTTGCCGTCACTGGGCCCTGCCAGCGGAGTCTGATTGCGGATTGTCTGGGCTTCAGAACCAACTAAACCAAGACGTCACTAAGCCAAACACAGGACAACGCTCATCGCTAACATCGCAGCCGCGGGCAGCGTTTTAGAGATCGGATCTCTGACCTTTGCATGCATCGATACCGCACCGATCATAAGAGCGGCGATCAGTGCAGCTGCTGGCTGGCGCAGCTCGGGGATCCACAGGGCAATAAGAAGCGCCAACGCTGAGCCAACTTTTAAAGCTCCCACCACCGTGCAGAACCACCCGGGAAGCCCGTAGACGGCAAACTCTTCCCGAAGATTTTTCGCCTCTCCCCCGCGATACGCGGTGGCGAGGTTCGCGCGCACAAGCCATACGTTTAGAAGACCGAGGGCCACAACAATCTGAAGAATTTGCACGAACATAATATTCCTGCGAAAACAAAGGGGGGGGGAGACTGACAAGATCCTGCTATCCTCTCCGCTCAAAGGCAAGGATTAAATTTAACCTAGAGACTTGGTTTGTTCACATATTCTGCTTTTCACACCTTTTGCCACGGGCTCTCAATTATTGCGTTTCTTGGCTATGGAATCTCTTGTTTCGTTTCCGGTGTGATTCGGCTTGAGTTTGAGCGTTATAGGCTTCCTAAGTTAAGGAAACTTACCGGGGCTCTTGAGATCGCGGGCGCGCTCGGGCTTATAGTTGGTTTTTTTTACGAACCGCTAAGAGTTTTGAGCGCCGCAAGCTTAGCTCTGCTGATGGTGTTCGGGGTCCTCGTGCGCTTTCGCATCGGGGACAATCTGTTTCAGATGCTCCCTGCCCTTATTCTGCTTGTGCTTAACGTTTTGGTCAGCGGATCACCATGACCTTGGCCTGCTGTCCCTGATTAGCGCAACCAAACCTCACGCCAGCCGGACAGCGTCGTGCCTGCGCTCATCGAGGCGCTGAAGGATGAGGATAAGTGGGTTTGCCCTGCCCCCCTGAAATAGCTACGGGATGATGAATAGTCCTCTTTAACAGGAGGACGAGATGAGAAAGCGATTTACGGAGGATCAGATAGTGAAGATTCTCCAGGAAGCGTAGCTTACGGCAAAGTTGCCGAGGTATGCCGAAAGCACGGAGTGAGTGAGCCGACGTACTACAGCTGGAAAAAGAAGTACGAAGGGATGACGAGCACCGACCTACGCAAGCTGAAAGGCCTTGAGGACGAGAACCGGAAGCTGAAGAGGCTCTTA
>JBILDU010000011.1:0-43122 GCA_044352465.1 Bdellovibrionota bacterium | reverse complement strand
GTGGTGCAGCACAAGGTGTGCCACCCGACGGGTGAGTACACGGGTTTTGCCGCTGCCCGCGCCGGCGAGGACAAGAATCGGGCCGGTATGGTGCTCGACCGCCCGACGTTGTTCGGGGTTAAGGTCTCGCAGTGTCTCTGGGGAGTTAGTGGGAGAGTTGTTCACGGGAGAGATATTCCAAAAATTAGGGGACATTGTACAGGGTATCGGCGTTTCTATAATAAGAGAGCCCGCTGAGTTCGTTTTGAGGCGAACCGCGGGCTATCCCATCGTACTTGTGAATCAAACTTTTAATCGAAGCTTACCCCTCAGGTTGTGCGAGGGTGACCCGTAAGGGGGAGCACGTGTCTTGAGGCCCTTCCCAATCCAAAGCGTCCGCGACGGACTTCGATGAGACGCTTTCAGTGGGCATGTTGGGTTCTACGTAAGGCGGCTCAGTTAAATCCGACCTCTTGAATCTCGGGACTTGAGTCCAGCCGAATGAGCCCCCTTTCTGGGATGACTACTAAGCGGTTCGTCGGCGAATATGTTGGTTCATCAGGGAGCGCTTCTCTCCGCCGCTGACTCTTTCGGCCTTGCCAAAAAGAACGATGTCCTCGATCGGGCTACCCGAGATAATGAATTTCGCGAGGAAGCCGATGCTGCAAAGCGCGGCGAAGATATCCAGACTTAAGACGAGTTCGGTCATAGTTTTCTCCGTGTGAGCGGTCTCCGTTTCTATTCTTATTCTATATGGTATTTCCGTCGCGACTTCAAGTCTTTTTCTAGTCTCGTAATGTTATGAAATAACTTTTTGGGGGGTGAAACGAGATCGCTTGGATGAGTCCGCGCCTTGCTCCCCCGGCGGTGGCTTGTCATTATGCTCTCATTACACCGGTGATTAAGGCTGGAAACCCAATAATGTCGAGTGGTTATAATCGAAAAGATCGTTTCTATCATCAAGCGAAGAGCGCCGGTTATCGCTCGCGGGCAGCTTATAAGCTGATAGAGATCGACCAGAAATATGGCCTTTTAAAGCCGGGGGCGAAGGTGCTCGATCTTGGATCTTGGCCGGGCGGATGGGTTCAAGTGGCGGCGGAGAGGGTCGGGCCCGCTGGGCTTGTGGTCGGAATCGACCTCGTCCAAGTTGAAGAGGTCGGCTACGACAACGTCCATCTCCTTACCGGGGATGCACGGGACGAGAGCTTTATCGCGACCGTTCTCGCAAAAGCCGGTGGACCGTTCGATGTTGTTATCTCCGATATGTCGCCGAAACTCACCGGGATCAAGGAGGCTGATCAAGCCGGAACTGTTGCGTGTGCTGAGTTGGCTTTGTGGTTGACCGGTCAGGTGGTGCGGCCGGGGGGAAGCTTTGTCGCCAAGGTTTTCAAGGGGGGCGACACGGATGCATTTGTCAAAGCAGCGCGACCGTTGTTTAATAAGTTGGCTCGAGTGGAGCTCGATTCTACGAGAAAAACGTCGAATGAGTTCTATGTTATCGGACTTGGGCTCAAAGGGTAGCGCCGGAGCGTTCGTAGGGTTCTGATAAACCCCTCGCGCCGAAAGCGATGCTGTAAGGAAAATTCCATGGGTGTGATTGCAGCGACCGAGCGGCTCGGGCGGGGGGTAATCGATTCGCTTGAGCGGTGGGGCGATGCGTGGATCTTCTTGGCCCGCACGGTCGGGGCGATCTTCAAGCGACCGTTTCGATTCCATCTCTTTCTGACCCAGATGTTTCAGATCGGGGTGAACTCTTCGCTCGTCATCGGACTTATCGGTATCTTCACGGGGGCGGTCCTCGCGGTTCAGGGGGAGTACACCCTTTCGAAATTCGGTGCTACTGCGTTTACCGGCTCGATGGTTGCGCTGAGCCTCATCCGTGAATTGGGGCCGGTGCTTACCGCATTGATGGTCATCGGTCGCGCGGGATCGGCGATCACTGCTGAGATCGGCATCATGCGGATAACTGAGCAGATCGACGCCCTCCGCTCGATGGCGGTTGATCCGATTAAATATCTCATGGCACCCCGTTTTCTCGCGGGGATTATCGCGATGCCCCTCCTCACGGGATTGTTTATCGTCATCGGTATCTTTGGTGGTTATGTCGTCGGCGTGGGGCTCCTGGGATTGAGCGCTGGAACCTTTATGAGCCAGATGATCTCTGCCGTGGAGTCGATGGACGTATATTCCGGCTTCATCAAGTCGTTCGTCTTTGGAATCATTTTCGGGTGGGTCAGTTGCTATAAGGGCTATACCTGCGGCTTCGGTGCCGTTGGGGTGAATAAAGCAACGACTCAATCGGTGGTTATCGCATCGGTGGCGGTCCTCGTGGTTGATTATTTCCTCACGAGTATTCTGACCCGATTTTTCATGAACTGAGAACTCCGCGCGTGATTTCGGTACAAAACGTCTCCAAACGGTTCGGTTCGCAGGTTGTTCTCGATCGGGTCAGTCTTGAGATAAAGCCTGGTGAGACAACTGCGGTCGTGGGGCCGAGTGGGGTCGGGAAGTCGGTGCTGCTCAAACTCATTATGGGCATATTATCTCCCGAATCTGGCGAGATCTTTGTTGATGGTAGGAGCATCACCGCGGCGAAGTGTGAAGCTGAAAAAAATGAGATTCGGGCAGGGCTCGGGGTGTTGTTTCAATCGGCGGCCCTATTTGACTCACTGAACGTTTACGACAACGTCGCTTTTCCACTGCAAGAGCGCACGCACTTCGATCGAATCGCGATACACTCGAAGGTGGTGGCGATGCTCGAGGCGCTCAGTTTGACTGAGTATGCGTGGTCGTACCCTCAGGAGATCTCCATCGGTATTCGAAAGCGGGTCGGGATGGCGCGGTCGCTTATCACCGAGCCAAAATTTCTCCTCTTCGATGAGCCGAACACCGGGCTCGATCCTTTGGTGGGTCAGGAGGTATACGATCTGATTAAGACATCGCGGCAGCAGTGGGGTTTCACGGGTGTCGTTATTAGCCACGAAATCCCCGAGGTATTTCAGGTCTCGGATCGAGTTGTCATGCTTTTGAACGCTCAGGTAGCCGCAGAGGGGACCCCCGAGGAGCTCTTGGCCTCGGAGGACCCAGCGGTACAGCAATTTCTACAAGGGAGAATCGATGGACCAATCAAAATCCAGTAGCATAGGCGCGGTGACGGCACCCACGGGGGAGATTCAGTTACCGAAGCGTAGTTTCTCAATCGAGTTCTTCGTGGGGTTCTTTACGTTGCTCTCGGTGGCAGCCGTGGGTTATCTCGCCATCGGATTGGGTGAGCTCCGTCTCTTCGATACGGGGCGGTATACGATCTATGCTGAGTTCGATAACATCTCCGGACTCCAGCACGGTGCCTCGGTTGAGATCGCCGGGGTGCCGATCGGCTCGGTAACAAAGATCGACCTCAAAGACCCGGTAGCGCGGGTGACCCTCGAGCTCATAACGGCGGTACAGATACGGGACGATGATATCGCGTCGATTCGAACCAAGGGTATAATCGGTGACCGCTATGTGAAGATCAGTCGGGGTGCCTCGGATATTTTAATCCCACCGGGGGGCACGATTACGGAGACTGAGTCTGTGGTTGATATTGAAGATGTCATCGGCAAATTCGTCCATAGTTTGGGGGGCGACAAAGACGAGGACAAGAAAGCTGAAGCGCAGAGCGAATAGGCTCCGGTGAGCTTTTAGCGGGTTCGGTCAGGGACATTTTAAAGGTGATAGCTATGCGACAGACGATTATTGGACTCTCTCTTGGGTTACTTTTCCTCGGGATGCCGGGTGGGCTTTGGGCTGAAAATCCCCCGCCTGTCGCGCAGCAGATAGTCTCGCCGAAGAGCGAGGTTGAGGCGGTCATTAACGAGGTCGTCCGTATCGCTCAGATCTTTCCGGGCGATGAAAATACCACAAAGCGCCGCGCCGAGTTGCGTCAGGTTATCAATCCCCGCTTCGATTTTGCAGAGATGGCGAAGCGCTCTCTCGGAGCGGAGTGGCGTAACTGCACGGGGGATCAACAGAAGGATTTCGTGGATGTGTTCTCAGGCCTTCTTTCGAAGACTTATCTATCGCGGATCGAGACGGTGAAGCCGGGCATGGTGACCATCGACAGTGAGAAGCTCGAGGGCTCAAAGGCGCTTGTTCGTACGACGGTTACCCATAAGGGAGATCAGTTCCCGATCGAGTATAAGCTCCTTAACCAAGAAGGCACGTGGCGGGTGTACGATGTGGTCATCGAGAACATCGGGCTTGTCGCTAACTATCGCAACGAGTTCGCCGGAATCATCCGTAAGGAGAAGTTCGAGGGGCTGATGCAACGGCTTCGTGAGAAGAGCGCGGCTTAAAAGAGAAGCGGGGGCGCTACCGTTTGCGTGAGCTCGAACGGTTGGGCGGTGCCTTCCGCCCGCCCTGATATTTTACATCGGTAACTTCCCCCTTCGCTTTCTCGAATAGTTCGAGAAAATCACGCAGAGAGGGGGGCCGGGGGGCGAAGCGGTCGATTACTTTCTCATAGAAATCGGCAGACGATGTGGCAACGATAAGCTCCTTGCCGAAGAGCGCTGGGTTTTCACCGATCGCTCGGAGCCTCTTTTCGGTGTAGCGATCCTCGAGTTCTTGCATCTTTTCCGCTTTGAAGCTCGCCCGGTCACGTTGAGGACAGCGGTGGTATTTCTTGAGGAACTTGCGCCATTCCTCGCGGCTCTGGAAGTCTCCGAACTGGCGCCCACTACGCCAGAGTCGCACAGGGTGAAATTCGACGAGAACACCGGCGACGAGGAAGTCCACCGTGCGCATATGGCCGTGTTTATTAGCACTCACGGGAATCTCGTAGCTCACCCCTTCAACGATTCGGTACCCCGGTATGAGCCGAGACATGAGCGTTGCGCATGCCGCCTCCGATCGGGAGTGAAAAAGAATGCCGCTCTCTTGATGGAGAAATCGACCCGGAGGGGTCGTGAGGGGCGTATGCGGGGGAGCGATCTCTTGCGCTCTCCTCATAACGAAGTTTCGACGGATCTCGGCCAGGGGCTCCGAGAATGAGGCATTAAAGAGATACGCCGAAGACGCGAGATTAGAGGACGCGAGATTAGAGGACACGGGAGTTCGGTCGTCATCGTGTTGTGACGGAGCGTTCATGGTTCGGTTCTCCGCGGGACGGCTGTGGTTAACCCCAAGCGCTATGCCGGTCAGTTCACCACCAAAAACACCAGTGAAGCAAGGAATTAATCTCCCTGGAAAACAATTTTTCGGGCTCTTCGTAGCTTGGCGGGGGGGCCGGAGTCCTGGTAGGAGGTGTCGCGGTCAAAGAGAGGGCTCGGTAATCACAGTCAAAAAATGATGAGTATGGTGCTTTGCCTGACGCGCCTGAGGGAAACATCGATCGGGCGCTACGGAGGGGGCGAGTTTCCGTAAAGATGAGGGGGAAACCGAGGTAACCACCCCGCCGTTCTCCGCTAAACCGACGGTCGGGGTGGTCACCGTGACCCGCGCCGCTCGCGGACCGAAAACCCATGGCTAAGATGTGAGGGGAGCCGGGATCGATGCGCTCGAAAGTGCATCGGGGACTGAGGCCGAACGATCGGTGGGGTATGTGCGCGAAAGAGGGCTCGCATGGGGACCTGAGTCTCTGGAGCGAGATTCAGCTCAGCCCATTCATTGAGAAGACGGAGTGCCCGGTCGATCAAGCAGGGCCACGAACGGTGCGCTTTGAAAGCCGCATGGGCATGTAATTTGTTGATACAACAAGACTTTATTGCTATGCAGAAAGTATCAACCGCTCTGCGGGGGCGGCGAATCAAATACATATTCTGCTGTAACCCGGTCTTGAAAAAGGAGAAGCCGAGCTCATGTTGAGTGCTATATTCGCCACTTTGTTCGGTCTCGCCACCGGGAGCTTCCTCTCCGTGTGCATCTATCGGATTCCTCGGTCGCGCGAGGATTTTCCAGAGCTTCTTCTGCCGATCGATGGTTCAGCGCCCCCTGAGGAGTCGCTGGCAGAAGGCCCACCTCACCAGGTTATTCAGATTCATAATCCACCGCGCTCTTTCTGCCCGTCCTGTAACCAGACGCTGCGATGGTGGCATAATATCCCGTTGCTCAGCTGGCTTTTTTTGCGTGGACGGTGCGGATTCTGCCGGGCACCGATCTCGGCGCGGTATCCCTTGGTTGAATTTCTCGGAGGGCTTACAGCGTACCTCTCAGTAACGATCTTCGGAGTGACCCCTACTGCAGCGCTCATTTTTATCTTTTGTTGCGCCTTGATCGTCATCAGTTTTATCGACTACGACTTCTACATCATTCCCAACGTGATCTCGTTGCCGGGAACGGTCCTTGGAGTTGGAATCGCCGTGGTGAATCAGTATCTCCATATCTTTAGCTACCCGGTCGTTCCGGGTCTCCTCGACTCGGTGTGGGGGCTTCTCGCGGGGGCTGGCTTTCTCTACCTAGTTTCGGAGGGATACATGCGGCTGCGCAAAAGAGAGGGGCTCGGGATGGGAGACGTAAAGCTGCTTGCGATGACCGGGGTTGTCTTCGGGGCACCAGGAGCGCTCTTCACCATATTCATCGGCTCACTTCTCGGAGCCGTTATCGGGATACTCTTCGTTGTGTGTGGGGGGCGGCGATTCTCCCATCCCCTCCCGTTTGGCCCATCGCTCGCCCTGGCAACCTACCTCTATATCTTTCTGGGGGGAGATGCGCTTGGCTTTCTGAATGGCGGGCATGTCGTTCCCCCACTCATGTAAGGAAGATTTATGCCTGTTGCCCCGGCTCGACACGAAAACCTCAGCGGACTGTCGGTACTTGTCATCGATGATGATGAAAGTCTGCGCGAGTCTATTGTGGCTACCCTGGAGGTCGCCGGGTATTCGGTACGGCCGATCGGTGATGGTCTCTCAGCGCTCGCCCTCCTCAAAGAGGAGCCGTACACGATCGTTTTATGTGACCTGCGTATGCCCAAGATCGATGGGCTGGAGTTCATCCGTCGTTGTAAAGAGGTATCTCCCGATACCGCCGTTGTCTTGATGACCGGATTCGGGAATACCGAATTGGCCGTCGAAGCCTTACGGGCCGGTGCGTACGATTACATGTCGAAGCCCTTCGAACCTGAGGAGCTTATATTAACGCTGCGAAAAATCGAGGAGCGAGAGAAGCTTCGCGCTGAAAATGCCGCCTTAAAGTCAGCTATCACGCAGCGGTACAACTTTTCGAACATCATCGCTGAAAGTGAGGCGATGAAGAATATCTTTGAGACGGTGAAACGTCTCGCTAATTTCTCAACCACCGTGCTGATTACCGGTGAGTCGGGAACCGGAAAGGAGCTGTTGGCGAAAGCGATTCACCACAATTCGCCGCGGCGGGGCAAGCCGTTTGTGGCGATCAACTGCGGCGCTATTCCGGAGAACCTCATCGAGTCGGAGCTCTTCGGTCACAAAAAAGGCTCGTTCACCGATGCAACGAGAGATAAGAAGGGACTCTTCGAGGAGGCGAATGGAGGCACGATCTTCCTTGATGAGATCGGAGAGTTACCGATCCACTTGCAGGTGAAGCTTCTACGAACGTTACAGGAGCAGGAGATTCGGCGGGTCGGGGACGAGCAGCCGATAGCTCTCGACGTTCGGGTCATCGCCGCAACGCTCCGAAATCTTGAAGATGACGTGGCGCAAGGACGGTTTCGAGACGATCTTTTCTATCGTCTCCATGTCGTCTCAATTCATATTCCGCCGCTTCGTGAGCGCCCCGAGGACATCCCGGTGCTGGTTGATCACTTTATGGCCAAGCATAATAAACGGCTCGGCCTTGCTATATCGAAGATATACCCTGAAGCGATGCGGTGTCTGGTGAGTGCGCCGTGGCGGGGAAATGTGCGGGAGCTGGAAAACTGTATCGAGCGGGCGCTCGTTTTAACCGACTCCGATGGTATCGATGTCGAGTCGCTTGCGCCCCAAGTTCGCGAAAGTGGCGCTGCGGGCCTCGCAGAGTCCCCGCTGCCCCCATTCGATGAGAGCAATCTCTCGATCAAGGAACGCACCCGTGTACTCGAAATTGATCTTATCACCCGAGCGCTCAAAAAGACGCGGGGCAATCGGACTCATGCAGCGAAGATCCTCGAGATCAGTCACCGCGCACTTCTCTATAAGCTGAAGGAGTACGGCCTCGGAGCGGTGGCGCTGGAGCGTCAGGGCTAGGCCGCATAGCCGATCTGAGGAACAGGCTCTCTGGGGAACTTCTCCGATAAGAGATTTTTTTCATCAGACAGTACGTCCGGGGGCGGGAGTACTGGAACGGTTCGTCAGAATTCTCGCCGAACGGGGCGGGCGATCAGCGAGCGAACGAGATCGAGGGGGCTCATTTCGCCACCAAGCAGTTTCGCTACGTGGGCGGTAATCGGCATTTCAACGGCATACTGGTCCGCGAGTTTTATAACCAGCGGTGTCGAGCTTACTCCCTCGGCTACTGAGCCAAGTGAGGCCACAATTTCACTAAGTTTCTCGCCCCGACCGAGGCGGAGGCCGACCGTCCGGTTACGACTGTTGTCGCACGATGCCGTCATCGCGAGGTCGCCGAGGCCGGAGAGCCCTGCCAGCGTTTGCCGATCGGCACCCATTGCGTCGGCGAGCCGCATCATCTCTGCAAGTCCGCGGGTGATGAGTCCTGCTCGGGCAGAGTCACCGAGCCCAAGGCCATCAGATACGCCCACGGCGAGGGCGATAACGTTTTTGGTGATTCCACCGATCTCGACCCCAAGCGGATCGGTGGAAACATAGACCTTCATCGATTCGCTTGAGAAAAGGGTGGCTACCTCATGGGCCACCGACTCGTCACGGGAGGCGGCCACGACCCCACACGGTCGCTGCGCGATGACGTCGCGGGCGAAGCTTGGGCCGGAGAGGACGGCGAGCCGATATCGACGGGGGTGCGTCGATTCGATATGGCTCAGCGGGGTTGCAAGACTCCCCTCCTCGACCCCTTTGACCGCGCTGACGATAAGGGTGTGGGGCGTTGCCAGAAGTTGGGGGGTGAGTGAGGTAAGAGCACCGGAGGGCACAGCAACGATGATCGTTGGGGGCTGGAGTGCCGCACTGAGATCCTCAGTCGCTTTTAGTCGGGGCGAGAGGTTGATATCCGCGAGGAATCGGGCATTCCGTCCAACGTTATTAATACTTGCAACCACGTCCGGTTCGCGCGACCACCCGAGTACCTCCAGCCCCTTGAGGGCGAGGTGGTTAGCTAAGGCGGTACCCCAGTTGCCGAGCCCGAGAACTGAGATGGTCGCGCTCATGGCTGAGTCTAGCAAAGGTTACTCGTTCGCCTCGCTCTCGCTTTCGACCAGCGGAGCTACCGCCACGACCTTCTCGTTCTCGGTGAGGTCGATGAGCTTCACCCCTTTCGTATTTCGGCCAACCACCGACACGTCGCCAGCCTTGAAGCGGATAATCTGGCCGGCTGAGGTAATCAACATGAGCTGACTTACCGCGGTGACAACGCAAGCGCCGATCGCCGGGCCGTTACGCTCGTCCGTCTGGATATCGATCAGTCCTTTACCGCCGCGTTGTTGTTTGCGGTAGTTTCCGATCGGGGTTCTCTTGCCGTAGCCGTTCTCGCAAACCGTGAGTAAGGTCGTCGTATCTTCGGTCGTTTCCACCGGGGCTGCTTCGTCTTCTACCTCAGGGCCGGTTGGAACGATCGCCATCCCGACAACGGCATCTTTTTCTTCGAGCTTAATTGCCCGAACGCCGGCCGCTGCCCGACCCATTGCGCGCACATCGTCTTCGTTGAAACGGATCGCCATTCCCTCTTTGGTGGCAACGATGACGTCTTCGTGTACGCTGACCAGACTGACGCTCACCAGAAGATCGTTTTCCTTCAGGGTGCAGGCGACCACACCGCTTCGCCGCGAGCGCTGAAACTCCATGAGTTCGATCTTTTTAATCACGCCTTCACGGGTACACATAACGATGTGTTTATCAGCGGCGAATTCCCGTACGGGGAGGATCGCGGTGATAGTTTCCTCAGACTTTAGCTGTAAGAGGTTCACCAGCGCGCGCCCTTTCGCCGTGCGTCCTGCCTCGGGGGTCTCGTATACCTTCAGCCAATAGAGTCTCCCGAGGGTCGTAAAGACAAGCAGATCCGCGAGAGTCGAGGCCACAAAGAGGTGTTCGATGAAGTCTCCGTCGTCGGATCCTGAGGCGCCGGCGATGCCTTTGCCGCCCCGTTTCTGAGCTCGATACTCAGAGACCGCAGTGCGTTTAATGTACCCTTTATGACTAACGGAAACGACCATCTCTTCGTCTTCGATGAGGTCCTCAAGGGCGATTGCGCCGCCGTCGTCGAGGATCTCCGTTCGTCGAGCATCGGTGAAAGTTTCTTTAACCGCGCGCAGTTCGGTGCAGATGACCTCATCGATTCGGCGGCTATCGGAGAGTATTCCCAAGAGACGCTCGATCTCTTTTGCGAGCTCGGCGTGCTCTTGCTCGATGGCGAGCCGCTCCATGCCGGTAAGTTTTTGGAGTCGGAGGTCGAGGATGGCTTGGGCCTGGAGTTCGCTCAGGGCGTACTTTGCTTGGAGTCCTTCCCGAGCATCCTTGGGGGTTGGCGAGGTCTTGATGAGCTGTATGACCTCGTCGAGGTTCAGTAACGCTATCTTAAAGCCCTCCAAGAGGTGCATCCGCTCTTGGGCCTTCTTAAGATCGAACTGGGTCCGCCGCGTGACGACGTCACGTCGATGGTTAACGAAGTGGGTGAGGAGCTCAACGAGCGAGCAGATGACCGGTTTCCCGTCGACGATTGCGAGATTGATAACCCCGAAACTCGTCTGCATCGGGGTGAGTTTAAAGAGTTGATTCAGGACGACTTCGGCGGTGGCGTCACGTTTAAGCTCAATGACGATCCGCATTCCGCTTCGATCCGACTCGTCGCGGAGTCGGGCGATGCCCTCGATTTGCTTTTCGTTAACGAGGTCAGCGATCTTTTCGATAAGACGGGCTTTGTTCACCTGAAACGGGATCTCGGTTACCACGATCGACTGAACTTCGCGGGACTTCACGGTCGTTGATTCGATCGTGGCCTTTGCGCGTACCTGGAGAACCCCTTTGCCATCGGCGTATGCGCTGACGATGGGGCCACGCCCGTAAATGATACCACCGGTTGGAAAATCGGGGCCGGGGACGTGTTGCATCAGTTCGCCGAGGGATATCTGCGGATTCTCGATGAGCGCGATCGTGGCACCAACGACCTCGCCGAGATTATGTGGCGGGATGTGGGTCGCCATACCAACAGCGATGCCGTCGGCGCCGTTGATGAGCAGATTAGGAAGGGCCGCCGGCAGGACCGTTGGCTCGATATTCGAATCATCGAAATTGGGGATAAAGTCGGCCGTATCGCGGTCGAGATCCTCCAACATCTTTTCGGCGAGCGCTGTCATCCGGCACTCGGTGTATCGATATGCCGCTGCGGGGTCGCCGTCGACGGAGCCGAAATTTCCCTGTCCATCAACGAGTGGGTAGCGCAAGTTCCACGGTTGCGCGAGTCGGACAAGCGCTTCGTACACCGAGGAGTCGCCGTGGGGATGAAGTCGCTTGAGTACTTCACCGACCACACCGGCGCACTTCGAGTGCTTTTTATTTGAGACGAGGCCCTCCCCCATCATCGCGTAGAGCACCCGCCGTTGTACTGGCTTTAGCCCGTCACGAACGTCGGGTAGCGCGCGACCGATAATGACGCTCATCGCGTAGTCCATGTAGGACTGGCGCATCTCTTCTTCAATATTAACCGGGGTGATAATCGCGGTATCCATACGGTTTCAGATATATGACGGTCTTAAATATAGCGGTCTAAAATATATTAGCGTCAGGTACACAATACGGTCTTATCCGTTGAGTATTTCGCGAGGCTCGGCGAGAGCTCTTGGCAGGGCTGTTAAAAGTGCGCCTGTGGGCACTTTTTTTCCCCCACTCCAAGCTCACACGAGGCTTCACGCAGACTGCTCAATTGCGGTGTCGCTTCAGCGTTAAGCGGAGAGATGACCTCCCTAAAAGCTACCTTCTTAGGGGTGTATTTACAAGGTACGAAGCGTTGAAAACACCCCTATTTTCCTGAGCCGATTCAGGTGGTAAGGCCGATCTTGGCGAACCGGGGAGCCTCTGAAAACACGGCTGCATGCCGCGCGCTTCAACGTCCCGCCGCGGTGCCGATGAGGCCAGAGAGCTGTAAGGGGTCGCCGGCGATTACGGGTAAAAATCTATCGCCGCCGGGTCTCAAGGGCTCCGACGAAACGCGCGAGGGTGCGTACGGCGAAGCCCACGCCGCCCCGTTTCACGTGATGCTCTTCACCTTCGGCGAAAGCTGGACCAGCGATATCAAGGTGCGCCCATGGTGTTGTAGCGACGAATTCCTTGAGAAAGAGTGCCGCGGTGATCGCCCCACCCCATCGTCCCCCGGTATTTTTTATATCGGCGATGGGGCTTTTGATGAGGTCGCGGTATTCAGGCGCTAAGGGGAGCCGCCAGAGTTGCTCGCCGGAAAGATCTCCGGCCTTTTGAAGCGCTGTGGCGAGTTCGTCGTCGTCGGTAAAAAGGCCCGCGTAGTGAGTTCCAAGCGCCACAACGCACGCTCCGGTGAGGGTCGCTAGATCGACCATCACATCACATCCGTCCCGCTCCGCGAGGCTTAATGCGTCAGCCAGAATGAGGCGCCCCTCGGCGTCGGTGTTGAGGATCTCAATAGTTTTGCCGTTGACTGCGGTGACGACGTCGCCCGGTCGAGTGGCGCGTCCATTAATCATATTCTCGGTCGTAGGAATGTAAGCACGGACCTCAACGCTGGGCTTCAATGCGGCGATAGTGTGCATCGCGCCGATGACCGCAGCGGCGCCTGACATGTCGTACTTCATCGTTTCCATGCCCGACCCGGTTTTAATACTCAGGCCGCCGCTGTCGAACGTAATGCCCTTGCCGATAAGGCTGATAATCCGTTTGGCCTTGCTGCGTGGACGATAGGTCATCTTGATGAGAAACGGAGGTTCCTCACTGCCCTGTGAGACCGCAAGGAGCGCGTTGGCACCGAGTTTTTTGAGCCGCTTTCGATCGAAGACCTCGATTCGGAGCCCCCCTTTTTTTGCCACCGCACGAGACTGTGCGACCAGATACCGCGGCGTACAATCCCGCGGGGGGGTGTTGATAAGATCGCGCGCCAGCATGGCACCCATCGACATCCGCAATGCGGTATCGACCGCTGTTCGGGAGAGATTTCGCGCGGAGACGATCGTGAGGGTATAGCTCTTCGGGTCGCTCGGGCGTTTCGATTTGTAGTAATTGAAGGTGTAGCCCGCGAGCACGAAGCCCTCGACTAATGCTTCCAGAAAAGCCTCGTGTTGGAGATCGAGGGGCTCCGCAGCGAGGGTAATCTTGGTAACACCACCTCGTTGAGCGTGGCGGAATAGCGAGCTACCGAGCTTACGATACGCGTTGACCTGAGCAAAGGTTGAGCCGTTACCTCCTTCGAAGCCGAGCAACAGGAGATTCTTGTGGGCAAAATCAGTAAAGATCGGCAGGAGCACGGCATCCTTATCTTTACCTTTAAAGTCCCCCCTTCGGAGCGCCTCGGTAACGATGCCTGCAAGCATTCGATTCAGGGTTGGGAGGATACCCTGCTTGGCGCGGGCCTCTTGAGCGGTGAGCGGAAGGGCGAGGAGCTCGCTCTTTACCGTTTCGAATGAACCTTTGATGAGTGTGACTTTAACCGATGCCTGCATGTATCCCTCCGCGGAAAGTCTGGGGATGATAAAATAGAAAAGATGGTGCCGAAAGGTATCTCAACGAGGGCGCGGAGATGCGCCCGTCACTCCGCTTTTTTCGTAATGACCACTCCCGAAATCCCTTAGGTATGTTCACGATTTTATGATGCCCACACGGAAGAGGACGGTTGATCGTTAAGGGGGCGGGATCTTTCACCGACCGAGACGGAGATACCTTTTTCTGGATGCGTATGCCCCGTACCTCCAATGTCGTTCTCTTGCGTCTCGGAGATCTCCTACCTGCGGATCTCGTCGATCGGCTGACCGACCGAGGGTTTCGGGTGACCTCGCTCGAACACCTCTCCGAAGCGCTCCCCGGGTGGGCGCAGTTCGAGGACCCAACCCTGCTGATCGATGCTGGTGCGGACCCGTCGGTTGTCGAACGGATTTTGAAGACGCTGATCGAGCATCGGCGCTTTCTAAACTGTCCGATCATTATGGCGACGGCGGACCCCCGCCCCGTTCACAAAGTGCTATGTCGCTTTTTCTCCATCGCTCTGACGGTCGCGCCCCCGTGTAACGTCGAGGATGTCTTTCATCGGCTCGATGCGGTTGAGCGTTGTCGGGTGCGTCTCGGAGAGAACGCAAGGATGGTCGCTCCAGAGGACGGGAACGAACCGACTCAATCGGCGGAGGGATTGAGCGGTCGCCTCACCAACGGTTTAACCGCGGTCAGCTTAGCAGACGAGTCTGGGCCCCGATTTGGTGAAGTTTTTGGTGCAGTCACGGGAGCGAATCTCGACTTTCAGCGGCTCGATACCTCGGTGGTCACGAGGCCATATACCCTGCGGGAGATGTGCGACGGTGGCATCTGTCAGCTGGGAGAGGCGGAGCTTGAACGGGGGCGTCTTTTTCTTAATCAGCTTGATCGGTTAGGGCGCCGACAGGTGCTACGGACCGTTGCGCTCGTCGGCTCCCTCAGTAAGGCGCTGCGGTGCACCCGAGAGGAGCAACGCTCCGGCACGCTCGGGGCACTTTTTTACGGACTCGGCTTCGCTGCCAAGGACCCCGACGTCCTGCGAGGTGACTACCGGAGACAGCGTCATCACGAGCTTCGCACCAAATTGGTGCGAGGACTTGAGGAAAGCGGAACGCGGATCGCGGAAGATTTAGGGCGCCAAGATGTCGCGTCGATGATCCGGTGTTTTGGTGATATTATCGCGCGGCGTCGGCCGCATGAGGCTGACCCTGCGGCGATGCGGTTGGCGACGCTCATTTATGGGTCCGAGCTCCTCGGGCGGGTATGCTTCCTCGGGGGGTGGTGGAATCCATGGGGAGCGTACGGGCTTTTAAGTAGGCTCCAGGAGGGAACGGTGCGCGATCTGCCCCCGGTGATTGCGGCGGCGCTCGTTCATCTGGTTGCAGCGGCGGTGTCGGAATGTCCGCGAGGCTTCCTCGTACCGAAAGAGCTCCGCCATGATACGCAGCTTCTCAGTCGGGCGCGGGCATGGCGGGATATGGTGCTCGCTGCAGGCGAGCGGCAGGTGGCGCTCGTCGACCTACTCCCGGGTATGCGGCTCGGCCGGCAAATCGAGACCTTTGACGGGGCGCTCCTCTTAGAGAGTGAGTCTGTTTTAGATGGCGATCTCATCTGGCGTTTGTGGAGACTCGCTGCGATCCGGCCGCTCAATCTGCCGGTGGTCGTAGTCTCCGAAGAGGCCCGCCGAATTGCCATGACAGATGATGATAGTCTCGGAGCCGAGATAGATGCGATACTTGAAGCGTGTCGAGACGCCGAACCCTTCTTAATCGATCTAGGTCAGAGCGAGGAGAACCAACCGTCGCCCCTTCCTTAAACGGCGTCGGGTGGTGGGGAATCTGCCTTCTGTTGGCTGTATGGCTTCCGAGTCGAGCTCTGGCATGTGTCGCTGAGTGGCGCGATGTTGAGGGCGGTCGCGGTGTTTTCATCTTAGTCCACGGTCTCAACAATTCTCCCGAGGCGATGCGGCCCCTAGCGACGTTTTTGAACCAGACCGGCTTTGCGACCGTCGTTGTGGCTTTGACCGGTCACCGCGGAGAGGCGCGCGAGGTTATCCCCTCACGGCGTCGCTGGGTCGAGGATCTTCAGTGTGCGGTAGAAGCGGTGCAACGTCGCTGGCCGGGCAAGAGGATGTCGGCGCTCGGGTTTTCACTCGGTGGTGCGGTGATCCTCAATGGCCTCAGCGATTTCGGTAGGCCCTTGTTCGAGCGGGTTGTCCTTGTCGCACCGGCGATCGGACTGAAGGGATACACAGCACTTCTACGCCCTTTGACTTGGCTTGATTGGACTGGCCTCGGGCTTCCGAGCTTCATTCCCCCCCCGTATCGAGCGGAGGCTACGACCCCGCTGACGGCCTATGCGGCGTTATTCGATACGGTTGATACGTTGATGGTACGCCCAACGGGGGAGGCTCTCCGGTTAACACCAACGCTCGTGCTGCTGAATGACGGGGACGAATTTATCAGCGTTTCGCGCACCCGCCGATTCATCCAGGCGGGGGAATTGGTGGCGTGGCAGCTCGAGGTCTTGCCTCCCCTAAACGGTTCAACTCCAACTCACCTTATGCTGGACCCCGCCACGTTCGGTGCCGCGAATTGGGAGCGAGCGAGACGGGTGATACGTGATTTTATCTCGCCTCCTTGAGGATTCGACTAAGAGTTCCACGGTCGATACCGAGCTCGTTGGCAGCGCGAAGCTGGTTTCCCCCGTTCCGGGCGAGCGCTGCTTCGATCAGCTGTCGTTTGAATGCAGCGACTTGAGCGGGGAGATCGCGTGCGAGCGAATTCGGCGTACCCGCCCGAATAAATTTTATATCCTCCCGGGCGATGCGATCGCGTCGAGCGGTTATCGCCCGAAAAGCCGCGCTCTCGATCACCCCCTCGAGTTCTCTCACGTTGCCCGGCCAACGATAATCGCTGAGGACTTCAATGACACCATCCTCAACTCCCCCGAGCGTCAGTTTTTCCAGGTCAGCGAGACGGTTGAGGATGTGGGCCACCAGTGCTGGGATATCATCGAGTCGCTCCCGCAGCGGAGGGATTCGGATGACCGTGTGGGCGATGCGGTGGAGCAGATCGGGGCGGAGCTTCTGCTGGCTGACCGCTTCTTCGAGGTCTCGATTCGAAGCGGTGATAAGCCGAAAATTGGAGGTTGCCTCTGTGGATGAACCAACCGGTCGGAAGGTCTTCTCCTGGAGTACGCCCAGGAGCGCCACTTGCGTTTCGCGGGGTAGCTCGTCGACTTCATCGAGGAAAAGCGTTCCGCCATCCGCCTCGGCTATCAGCCCGCGTCGGTCGGTGGTTGCTCCGGTAAACGCGCCGCGCACATGCCCAAAGAGGTCGCTTTGAACCATATCGGGCGTGGCAAAAGTGGGTTGATACCGGACAAGCCTGCGTGGCGCGCGGTGGCTCCAACGGTGGATCGCCCGGGCGGAGATACCCTTCCCTGTCCCCGTTTCGCCGAGGAAGAGGACCGCTTGGTTCGTTTGGGCGACGGCGCGGATTTCTTGGAGGGTCTGCCGCATCGCGGGCGAGTCCCCGACTAACCCCACACCCTCGGTTGAGCCGCGTAGTGCCGCAAACTGGCGTAACAAGGTTGCCTGGGCGATGCCGTCGCGGATGAGCGCAGCAAGATGCGGGATATCAGCCGGTTTTTGAATAAAGCTCGATGCACCGAGATGGAGCGCTCGAACGCCGTAGCTGGCATCGCCGTGACCGGTAAGAACGATAACTCGACACGGAGGATCGGCCAGCGCCACCTCACGGAGAAGTTCGTAGCCGCTTTCGACTCCACGTGTCGGCTCAAGGGAGAGATCGAGCACCACAACAAGGGGGTGGTTCCGGCGGACCATGGCGCGCGCTTCATTAAGCGAAGACGCCGCGAGGTAATTCCCGGCGGGACCTTGATCCGCGACAGCCCGTATGAGGCTGTCGAGCGAGGCCCGGTCGTCATCAACGAACAGGATCTCCGGGTGCATTGAAAGCTCCTTGATGTTGCGATGAGAGCGGTAGGGCGAGGGTGAGTGATTCGAGCGAACATCCTTCGAACCAGCCTCCGTGGGCTTCGACGAGTGTCTCGAGAAGGATCGCCTCGATACGATCAGCCCACAGTTCGCTGGGCGTGTGTGGCCCGTTGAGGCACGGCACGGCCCCGAAAGAAATCAGCACGCCGGCTGTGGTCTGTCGCAGAGTGCGAGAGGCTGGGACGGTCGAAGCAAGGAGCGCGTCACTTAATCGAACGATTTCGCTCAAAAAACGGCGATCGATAAATAAAACCGAGGCCGGGGATAGTGGTGCCGGCTCATCGGGCGTCGGAGCGAGTTCGAGCAATCGCTGCAGGTCTCCATACGCGATGGGCGTGAGTTGCAGCGTGCTTTTACCGAGTACCGCGATCGTATCAAGTATCGCCGCAATCTTGCGGCATTGCACCAAGGTCGTCTGGGCGACCCCGGTAGCGTCGTGTGCAGTGAGGTACTGTAAATCGTTTGAAATGACCGCCAGGGGGGTTCGAACCGTGTGGCTGACCGCACGAGCGAAGTTCTGGAGAGCGGCGAAGGTCGGAGTTTCTCGGTCGCGCAGCGCTCCGTTCGCCACCATCGCTAGGCCCGAAGTTTATTATAGCCGTCCAAAGCGGCAACCTTGTAACACTCGGCGAGGGTTGGATAGTTAAAGACTGCGTCAACGAGGTAGTCGAGCCCGCCGCGGAGGGCGATCACCGCTTGGCCAATGTGAATGAGCTCGGTCGAGGAGTCGCCGATGATGTGCACCCCGAGGACTTGGCGGGTCTCGCGGTGGAAGAGGACCTTCAGCATGCCGTTTTCGTCGCCTAAAATATGGCCACGGGCGATCTCACGGTACCGCGCAATACCGGTTTCGTACGGCACCTCTTGGCGGGTGAGCTCCTCCTCGTTGAGCCCAACGTACGAGATTTCAGGAATCGAATAGATACCGAACGGCAAAGGTACTTCACTCGTGGTCTCTTTGACGCCGAATGCATGACACGCCGCGAGACGACCTTGAGCACTCGAGGTTGAGGCGAGGGCCGGAAATCCGATGACGTCACCACTCGCGTAGATATGTTCGATATCGGTCTGGAAGTTCTGGTTGACCGTCATGCGGCCCCGCTCATCGGTTTTTAGCCCGATTTTTTCAAGACCCAACGAGGCCGTGGCGCTCTGACGCCCGGCAGAGTAGAGGCAACAATCGGAGACGATGACTTTACCACTCTTCAAAGTCGTGACGACCTGCCCGTCCTCGCGAGTTTGGCAGCTCTTCACCTCCTCCCCGAGGCGTAGCGTGACCCCCATGCTGCGTAATTGGTATTGGAGGTATTCGATAATCTCTTCATCAACGAATCCGAGGAGGCGTTTTCGCGCATCCACGATCGTCACATGAACACCGAGCGCTGCGAACATCGAGCCGTATTCAGTTCCGATGACTCCGCCACCAACGACGGTCAGGTCGCGCGGGACCCGGTCGAGAGTTAAGATGTCGTCGCTATCAAAGATACTCTTGCCGTTAAAGGCGACATTCCCGGGGCGAAACGGCTCGGCCCCGACGGCGACGACGATTTTCTCAGCGGTGTAGCATGTCTCGGTCCCGTCACCTGAGCGCACGAGAACGGAGTGTTGGTCAGAAAACTCCGCCTGACCGTAGATAACGTCGACGTGATTCCGATTGAGCTGACTCTTAATGACCTCGATTTCGCTCTGCATGATGCGATTGCAGCGAAAGGTCAGGTCGGACATCTCTATCTCGGCTTTGACGCGATAGCCGGCCCCGTAGATGTTGCGTTGTCTGAATCCGGAGAGGAATAACACCGCCTCCTTAAACGACTTACTGGGGATCGTGCCGGTATTGACGCACACCCCACCGACGACCTCACGTTTATCGATGACGGCGGCTCGTTTGCGGAGTTTCGACGCTTGAATGGCGGCGCGCTGTCCGGCCGGGCCGCAGCCAATGACTAGAAGGTCGTAGTCATACTTTCCGTTAGAACGTTGTTTGCCAGCCACCGTGACCCCTACACAAGAAAACCATCGCTCGCTCGCCCCCGATCGGGTGACGCCGAGATATAAGATTACTCCCCACCCGTCATCGATTGCCAAAATCGATCGCGATTACCGAGCATAACGGTGTGAGAGTTCCCTAGGTTTAGCCCGGGACAATCAGTGGAAACAATCTTTATTTTTAGGGGTCTGAGGGCTATAACTCGGGGGGCCATTTTATTCGTTCTATGATTACGAAAGACCAAGTTCGCAAGGTTGCTACACTCGCTTTCCTGCACGTCGACGACGCGCGGGTGGATCGCCTGACGGAGAATCTTAGTTCCATCCTTGGATACGTTCAACGCCTTGAAAAGATTGACGTTAAGGATGTTGAACCGATGAGTCATGTGCATGGTTCAACCAACGTTTTTCGGCCCGATGCGGTTGTCCCGTCGATGCCGATCGAGGAGGCACTTCAAAATGCCCCCGACACCCTCGGCCGTTTTATTCGCGTACCTCTGATAATCGGCTCATCCGAGGGGTAACCTTTTATTCCGTTCCGGAGATACGATGTCGGCCGAACTTTCCACTATGACGCTCGCCCAAATGTCCGGCGGACTCGCGGCGAAAGATTTTTCGTCGGTAGAGCTTTCGACAGCTCTCCTCAACCGGAGCGAGCAAGCGCACCATCTCAATGCCTTCATCACGCTCGATCGGGAGGCGGTTCTGGCTGAAGCGCGTGGCGCCGATGCGCGACGGGCGCGGGGTGAGTCTGGATCTCTCCTGGGAGTGCCTATCGCCATCAAGGATATGATTTTGACCCGCGGCTTGCGTAATACATGCGCGAGCAAGATGTTGGCGAATTTCGTCGCACCCTATGATGCGACCGTTATCACCAACCTCAGGCAGGCCGGTGCGGTTGTTTTTGGGAAGACCAATCTCGATGAGTTCGCGATGGGCTCTTCGAACGAGACCTCTTTCTTCGGGCCGGTCCGAAATCCTTGGAATACCGCGTGTGTCCCCGGGGGATCGAGCGGCGGTTCCGCTGCGGCGGTCGCGGCACGTCTGGCCCCGGCTGCACTCGGTACCGATACAGGGGGCTCAATTCGGCAGCCCGCCTCCTTTTGTAATATCGTTGGATTGAAGCCCACCTACGGTCGGGTGAGTCGGTACGGCGCTGTCGCGTACGCCTCATCCCTGGATCAGATCGGCCCTTTTGCGGCCAATATCGCTGACTGTGCTGCGGTGTACGATGTTATCGCTGGCCACGACTCGCGCGATTCCACTTCGGTCAATCTGACCAAGCCAACGACGGTTCTCGACGGAAATATCGCGGGGCTGCGAATCGGTATCCCCCGTGAATATTTCATCAAAGGTTTGAGTCCTGAGGTCGAGGCGCTGGTTCGAGCGGCGATCGCGCGACTTGAGGAGCGTGGGGCTCAGGTCGTCGAGGTCTCGCTGCCTCATACAGAGCTCGCGGTTGCGGTGTATTACATCTTGGCGCCTGCTGAAGCCTCGTCGAACCTGGCTCGCTACGATGGCATCCGTTACGGCCACCGTGCTGAGGGGACGCATGATCTCAAAGAGCTGTACTGCCGCTCCCGTTCAGAGGGGTTTAGCGCGGAGGTGCAGCGTCGCATCATGATCGGGACGTATGTTCTTTCGGCCGGATACTACGACGCGTTTTATCTTCGCGCGCAGAAGGTCCGCACCCTTATCGCGCAAGACTTTCGGGACGCCTTCGCGAACGTGTGCGATGTCATCGCCTGTCCGACGGCACCGACCCCGCCGTTTAAGATCGGGGAGAAGGTCGCCGATCCGTTGGCGATGTATCTCAACGACGTTTTTACGATTCCGGTTAATTTAGCTGGCCTTCCGGCGCTCACCTTTCCGTGTGGTTTTGTTGATGGTTTGCCCGTGGGGCTCCAGCTTATCGGCAAGCCGTGGGATGAGCAGACGTTGTTGAACGTAGGGCAGGCTCACGAGAGCATGACCGATTGGCATAAGCGTATCCCGGCGATCGAGGCGTAGAGAAGATGGAATTCGAAACGGTAATCGGCCTTGAGGCGCACGTTCAGCTCGCGACAAAGTCGAAGATATTTTGCGGGTCCTCAGCTGCTTTCGGCGGTGAGCCGAACGAGTTTGTTGACCCGGTGACCCTGGGATTGCCGGGTTCGCTGCCGGTCGTCAATAAATCGGCGATCGAGTTTGCCATCATGCTCGGGCTTGCGATGAACTGTGAGATCCGGAAGTTTAATCGCTTCGCCCGGAAGCATTATTTTTACCCCGATCTGCCCAAGGGGTACCAAATCTCTCAGTACGAGGAACCGATCTGTGAACGCGGACACATCGAAGTGACGCTGAACGATGCCCTTAGGACGATCGGTATCAAGCGGATTCACATGGAGGAGGATGCGGGGAAAAATATCCATGATACGCGCACACAGTCCTCGCTTATCGATCTCAACCGCGCCGGCGTGCCGCTCCTTGAGGTGGTCTCTGAACCCGATATTCGCTCGCCTGCGGAAGCTGCGGCGTACCTCCGAACTCTGCGCCAGATAGTTCGCTATCTTGGGATTAGCGACGGCAACATGGAGGAAGGGAGTCTCCGGTGCGATGCTAATATCTCGTTGCGTCCGGTCGGTCAGGTTGCGTTCGGCACCCGCACTGAGATTAAAAATCTTAACTCCTTCCGTTTCGTTGAGCGGGCGCTGGAGTACGAGATCGCCCGCCAGGCGTCTTTACTAAAAAACGGAAAGTCGATTGTGCAAGAAACCTTGCTCTTCGACAGTGAGACCGGCGTGACCAAGTCGCTCCGTTCTAAAGAAGAGGCTTCGGACTACCGGTATTTCCCGGACCCTGATCTACCTCCCCTCGTGGTTGAGGAGAGCTGGATCCGTGATGTGCGCACCCGCATGCCGCAGCTTCCGAGCGAGCGGGTGAAGATGTTCGTCGAGGTCTTTGGGCTCAGCCGCTACGATGCTGGTGTCTTGACCGCCGAGCAGAGCCACGCTGACTTTTTTGAAGAGGTCTTTAAGGTGTGTGGTAACGCCAAGGCGGCGTGCAATTGGGTGACCTCAGAGCTTTTTGGGGTTCTCAATAAGGCCGGGAAGGATCTGTCCCAGAGCCCGATCGGTCCGACAAGTTTGGGCGAGCTTATCAAGCTGATCGATGAGGACGTCATTAGTGGGAAGATGGCCAAAACCGTTTTTGAAGAGATGTTCGCCTCTGGCCGAAGCCCGAAGGTGATCGTTGAGGAGAAGGGTTTGCAGCAGATCACCTCAGCGGATGCAATCACCGCGGTCGTCCGTGATGTTTTTGAAAAGAATCCCTCCCAAGCAGCTGAATTCGTCGGCGGTAACGTTCGCCTACACGGCTTCTTCGTTGGTCAGGTCATGAAAGCGACCGGAGGAACGGCAAATCCAAAGAAGGTCAATGAGCTGATCGCCCGGGAGCTCGAGGAGCGAAAGGCGCGCGGATGAACGACCGGAACGTCGCACCGCTGGCACCTGATTTTATCGACCCGGAGACGTGCGCCTTCTACCTGGAGGTCCCCAGCGAGAAAGTTGTCCTCTTGCAAGCATTCTTCGAACTCTATGAGGGGCTCGGCATTGTGCGCACCCTCAATTTGAGGAAGTCCCTCGTCTGTATCTTAACGACGCCGAGCGTCGTCGAGGATTGCCGGGGAGCCCTCGAAGCGATTCGCTCGATGATTCCCTGGTCCGGGGTAGCTCGGCCGGAGGAAGCGGAGCGGCAACTTTATCTCGGCTATTTTCACGAGTCACGTAAAGATTAATCGGTATCCTCAGAAAAGGATCTGCGTATGTTAAGAATGTTTCACACTCATCGAAAAACGGTTTTCGGTATCCTCGTCGTCTGTATCGCCGCCATGTCGATGACCGGATTCGGCGTCAACATGTACCAGAATTACGAGGCCGATAAGGTATACGCCATCAAAATAGATGATGAACGGGTCGGTTTCATGGAATTCGACCGCGAGCGTCGACAGCTTCAGAATCGGTATCGCTCGATGCTTGGGCAGAATTACGCCCAACTCGCGCCGATGCTTGAAGCAAACCTTAATCAGCAGGTCATCGATAAGGTAATCTCGGATAATCTCTTCCTTAAAGCCGCCCAAGCAAACGGTCTGTTCTCTGGTCCGGATGAGCTGCAGCGAATCATGCGAAGCCAGGTCTTTAGTGGTGGGTTCGATGCCGAGATGTATCGTCGTTTCCTACAGGAGATGAATCTGAGTGCTCCGGCGTTTGAGCAAGAGGTGCGGGATTCGGCGCTACGAGCCCAGTTCGTCGGCCTCTTTTCGGATGTTACGGGAGCCTCCATGGAGGAGGCGCGGGCGATGTGGGAACAGGATGAGACAACTTATTCGGTTCGCTATGTTGAGTTTGACCCCGTGAAGTTTGAAGGACAGGTGGACGTCTCGAACGAAGTGGCGCTGGAAGAGTTTTATACGACCAATGCGTCGGATTACGAGCGTCCGGCCCAGGTAGCGTACGACTATGTCGTGCTCGACCCGCAGAAATTCGTCGACCTTGTGGTGCCGAGCGAAGAGGATATCGAGATGTATTATCAAGATAACCAGAGTCGCTTTATGAATCCTTTGGAGTATCGCGCGCGCCACGTCCAATTCACCTACGCCAAAGGGGCCAAGGCTGAGGAGATGGCGAAAACCAAGGAGCGTGCCCAAGAAGCGCTGATAAAGATCCAAGCGGGAGAGGATTTCGGTAGCGTGGCTACTCAGTATTCCGATGATCTGACGTCGAACACGGCTGGTGGGGACCTGGGATTTGTTAAAGTGGGAACGCTGTCGGCTGAATTTGACGGCGCGGTAGCGAAGCTCGCGGTTGGGGCTGTTTCCGAGCTCGTGAGCACCCCGTACGGATTCCACATCATAAAACTTGAGGAGCGCAAGGAGCCGGAGCCTCAGAAACTCGAGGTCGTTCGTGCGACGATCGTGAAGGAGTTACAATTGCGTGAGGCGCCGGCGTATACCGCTGATCGTGCGCAGCAGCTCTTCGAGGAGTGGAGTAAGAGCGAAGGCAAGCTCAGTGACTTCGCGTCGAAACACGGTCTTGTCGCCGAACAATCGAAGGGGCTCCGGGGAGTTGGAAGTGATCCCGCTTCAAATCTCCAAGGGTTAACCGAGAGAATCTTAGTGACCCCCGAGGTTCAAAAGCAGATCGTTGAGGCCGGAGAGCTTACCGTGCTTGCGGAGATAAGGGAATTTAAGGAACCCACCATTCCACCGTTTGGAGAGGTCAAGGCCGATGTTTTAGCCGCCTACCGTCGTCAGGAGTCGAAGCGACTTGCGACTGAAGCGGGGGCGCGGATGCTCGCAGCATTGACGGGGGATACGCCTCCCGACTTTGCAAAGTTCGCTGCTGAACAGAAGCTCTCCATTCTTGAGGCGAACGGATTTTCTCGCGCCAAACCGGCCGCTGGAGTCATCGGGAGCCCCGAAATTCAGAGTGCGATCTTCAACACCGTCGCGCCGCTTGCTCACCCCAAGAAGGTCTTCGAGGTCGGGGGGAAGGGATATATATTTCAGGTGAAGGATATCAAGAAGCCCGATACTGGTTTGTTGACTGAGCGGCTTGCCGATTACAAAAACCGTGCAGCCGAGCGGAATGTCCAGATCCTGGTGGGCTCCGTTCTCGCCAAACTCAAAGCCGACGCGACGATCGATGTCGATCCGCAGTTAGTGGTGCGGAAGGGGTAATAAGGATTCTCTCAAGGGGGCGAAGCCGGGCAACGTAGCGGGACACCTCTTCCAGAGAATCTCTGAATAAGAGCATCTGACAAATCACGCCGTACTTGCGTAGGCGCCTCTCGGCGAATCGGCGGCACCAGCCTTGCCGCGAGTGCCGGGTGGCGTGAGAGAGCGTCTCCGAGCTCTCTTGGCCTGCTCGGGGCCTCGGCGGTCGATGAGGGTCGAACTGATACTCGATGAACCCAGAGACTCCCCGCTATACCTGCATGCTCATTGGGGTTTCGAGCTGGCCTTTTTTGAGGCAGAACGTAAGCAGATCGTGAGCTCCTCGCCTAGAGGTACCACCCATAACCGAAGAGACGGTGGTTTTCATCGGTCTCGTAGGTTTAACGGCGAGGGATTATGCGATTTATCCTCATCTTCGTGATGGTATTTTGTGGTGTTTTATCGAGGCCCACTGCGGGTCTGACTGAGACGTTCGAAGCCGAGCCGCTATCTTCCGGTCTTCAGTGTGGTGGTAACTACGGTTCGGCCTGGAAGAAATTGATTTATACCGGTGTCATTATAAACGTCACGGCGAAGTCTAATAAAGAGATGGCCGACAACATCTGCTCTAAAAAATTTGAAGCGTTCGTAGCTGAAAAGAGTAAGAAGATGGAAGAGGCTACAGCACAACTCGAGTGTCCTGCGCATTGCAATGAAAGTTCAAGTTACCATTCGAATACCGAGAAGACGCTATTCGCCTTCGAGCAAGGACAGCATGTTGGAGAGTCGGATGAGCGATGGCACCAGCGAAGAGAAGAGGCGATTCTTCGAGCCATTGAAGCTGGAGAGTGCGGCGAGACAGAGGAAGAACACGCCCTTTGCCGAGAGGGACTCGCACTCGGTGATTTCACCATTTACATCTGCCTGGGTAGTTTTAATTTGCGGTGGCAAAAGATCTGCTCAGGTCATGGGAGCTCATATACCCCGTATTCTCCGCTGAACTCCTAATTCGCGCTGTGGCTTTTCCGTTTGGAAGGAGCGGTGTTTTAATAGACTCGCTTGGATAGTCTCCAATTGTTCCTTCAGGGGGCCCGACTTATCTACCAGCCGAGCTCTCTCGGATAGACGCGCTCATTCCCGCGGAGAGTGAGCGCATGCTGGACCTACGCTAATTCGGGCGTGACGCATGTCCAAGTTACCCTCAAGGCAACTTCTCGTGAGATGCGCCAGTCACGCGAGAAGCTCCCTGAGCACCTCAGGACATGGAGCGCCCGGACGTCGCGCCTGAGGGAGGTACGAAAGGTGATATGGTACGCACTCACGTACTGGGAGGCTTTGACCCTCTTTCTCTCACATCCTCACGTCGCGCTCGATAATAACCTCATCGAAAATCAGATGCGTCCGGTGGCACTCGGGCGAAAGAACTGAATGTTCGCTGGCTCCCACGCGGGCGCTATGCGCGCCGCGATCTTCTTCTCCATCATCAATTCGTGTCGGCTTAATAAGGTCAACACCTGGCTCTATCTTAACGATATCCTACCACGGCTCGCTCGCGGCGAGGCTCCGGAGACGATCCTCCCCGACCGCTGGTCGTGACAGGTCAAGCCCGTGGCTTGAGGGACGGATACCGGCGGTTCGGCATCCCGCTTTGAAAGACGGCCCCTTATTTGGCTCTGGTGAGACAATAAGGGGCCGATGATGTCAGAGCCCGATCACTTTTTGAGCTCTTCGAGGAATTTCTTAATTCCCGGTTTACCCTCGATTGTTATCGGCTCTCTTCCGGGTATCCTTACGATAAGGGTCGGCTTCAGATCGGGGCAACCAGCTGGTTTGGGATTTTGGTCGCAGTCGATCGTTTCGCCCTGATAGTCTTTCTTCACTTGGTCATCGTGGTACTTTTTGACCTCCTTCGATGGCCTGCATCGACTACCGTAGTATAGTTCTAACGTCCCCTCCGGTGGGGTTTTGTCACGATGTTGCTTATACTCCTTTGCGTCTTCCTCTATGCCGGCAATAGCTTCCTTCGAGAGTTCGTCCTCATCCAGAATACAGGACAGGGCAATCAGATGCGGTGCCCCATAGTCAGTGATCGGATCCTCGCTTAAAAGCTCGAACGGGGCTGACTTTAACTGCGGTTGCGCGTCTACTCCCAGTGGCGCGATCGGATTGGCAAAAGCCACAAGCGCGAAAGCGCTCAACCTCAGAAAAGCGATCCGCTGCGGTATAACCTTCTTACTCATGCCCCTCCTAGATTACCTCTAAATATATACAAATGAGTTAGTGGCTAATGAACGCGCTATCTCTTAAAACTCGAGATGCCGTTCTTGGCCGACTCAAAAAGGTTATGACAAAGTACGTAGTGATGTTTCCTATCCCCTGTTAATCACAAAAAAAGTTACCGAATAGATACGGTTTAGGGAGCCAATCCATCATAAATCCAGTTACCGAATGTTTATAAGGTACCGGAATTATCAGACGAAAAGAGGAGATGGTGGAGCTTCGAGAGCGTAACCTAAATGGTAACTGTCTGATGAAACCAGAGATCCTTGATGTAATGTGGACGGATACCACCGGAAAGCGGCGACACGGCATTTAAATGCAGAGTTGAACCGGCTCGCGGCTAGTCAGCCGAGGCGGGTTGGGAAACGTGGCCGACGGTCACGATACCAGGGGGATCCGGGATTCGAGGCGGTTCCAAAAGCCGTGTGGGCTGAGACGGACTATCTGGGCGCAACGAACCTCGTCAAGGCTCGTCACGAGTGGCTCCTAGCGCACGAGAATGATTACGGAACGCTCCGTGCCGATATTCGGGAGCAGGTACTGACGGTCAGTAGCTCTACGATCGATCAGATGCTCAAACTGTATAAGTACCGTGGACGTAGTCGGTGCGGGACAAAACCAGGCGCACTGCTTCGAGAGCAGATCCCGATCTCCACAGCGGTATGGGATGTCACGAAACCTGGCTTCCTGGAGGGTGATACAGTTGCCAATGAGCCGGCTCCCCTCGTCTACAATTGTTCGCTCAGGGGCCCGACTTGTCCACCAGCCGAGCTCTGTCGGATAGACGCGCTCATTCCCGCGGAGAGTGAGCGCGTGCTGGACGCACGCAATCCCGGGTGTGACTCATGCACAAACTACCCCTAAGGCAACTTCTCGTGAGATGCGCCAGTCACGACGGTGTGGGGGCTTCAGCGATTCATTCAACACGGGGAGGAGCTGATACGGAGAGGTGTGTGGTCGAGAGCTCGGTGAGCCTCCCTTGAAGGGTGAGTTGCAGGCTGTAGATTTCTTTCAATTGAATTGAGTCGAGGGACTTACGGGTAAGGATTTCGGCCTCGAGCTGTAGACCGTAGCTTTGCTGACTGAATCCACGTGGCCACCGTTCGAGAAGTGTGGTGTGGAACCGGTGCAGTGCATCGGTCTCCTCCATCGCAGGGGCCCGCGGAGCATCAGCAGAACTTTGAACCGCGCGGCGAATCTGTGTGAGTGCGGTGGTATATTCCTCAACGAGCTTGAAGAAGAGCTCAGTTGGCGGGAAAAGCGGGGGTTCTCGAGTCAACCCACGGGGGGCGTGCTCGATGAGGGGCTCGGCTGTTCGAGCCATAGGGGGAGCCGGGTGGCCATCTCGTTCTTGGAGCGGCAGCGTTTCGTTCTCCTCGCCGTTGTCCTCGAGACCAAGTGCGGTAAGACTACGCGGCGAATAGGTCTCTAACAGATGGCGGAGGCGACGCTCAGCTTTGTCGAGAGTTCGTCGAATTTGATCGCGTGATTCGCCAAGCTCTACAGCGAGGAGGATGATCGAGGCGCTCTGGGCCCCCTCCAATCCGTAAAAACGTTTGATGACGGTACGTTCGATTTCAGGCAGCTTCTCGATGCACGTCGTAACTATCGTCGCTGCAAGAGAGGTATCCTCGCGCCGCTCTATCTCCCGTCCGGGTGGGGGCGTCGTCTTATCGGCGATAAGGTCGTGGAGCGTTCCCCCTTCGCGGTGCGAATCAAGCTCGTGGCTCAGAGATACGACTCGTCGTGGAAGGGCACCCTCCGGGGGGGCAGAGCTGCCGACCCTACGTTCTCGGTTGCGCGTGGTCAGTGAGCGAATCATTTCATTCTCGATCACTTTGAATGCGTAGGTCCCAAAGCGTACTCCGACGCTCGCTTTAAAGCCCTGAGCCGCTCGAAGGAGGCCTAGATTGCCCGCCGCGATTACCTCGTCGTGAAGTTCACCGTTCACATTAAATCGGCGGGCCACTGCGTAGACGAGTCGTAGGTTTCGTGAGACGAGGGTATCAATAAGTGGTGTAAGCACCCCTTCCACCTGTTCAAGCCTTTGAGCGCGCAGGCGATGAATCGGGCCGTTCTCGTCCGTCTGCGAGGATGCTGAGACTATCTCCCGTCGGTAAAGATTAAGTGCGGAGTTCGTCACGAGGCGCGCATTTTTTAGGGAGTCGGATTCGTGAAGATGTCCGCCGATCTGGTCGAGTTGTTTATCGAGAAGTGGGAGTGCTAGTGAACCGAGACGGTAGGAACTGAGCCCCGTTGCTACCGTTGCCGCGATGGTTTCAAGCCAGTTCGTTGTTGCTCCCCAGCGAAGCGCAGATCCTTCGTCCGCTCCATCGAAGGGTCGTTTTTGGGCCTCTCTGAGTATCTGCTGGATGATTCGGGGAGAGCCGAGGATTATCGCTGTGCGCTCCACTGTTAGTGCCTCGAGGCGGGTGGTGATATCCCGCTCAGCCGCGGAAGAGAGGGGCTCAGCAGCGCGAAGGTGGCTTCGAAAAGTGAAGTTCAGATCCGCGTGGGGGGAGCGATCGAGGGAGCCACTGGATGGAGCTATCGGGGCGACAGTAGACACACAGCCTCCGCATATTCTACGACGGCCTAGTGGTAGCGCGAGTTGATAGCCAAGACCAGAGTAGCTTCGTTAGAGATCGGTGAGATTCAGGTGAGGCGCTCGCGAGAACGTACGCGAGGAGCCCTCGAACGGGGGAATTTGCAACCAACCTATGAGAGCGGGGGAGATCGGTTAAGCCGCGATACGGTTTCTTTTCCGGCCCGGTCGGGATATTCCGCCGCTCACTCGGCGTGAGTGCGCGAGGACCTCACGCCAAATGATCGTCGCTCCGAGGAGTATCGCGGCGAGAAGTAGTCCGAAAGTGCCGAGCTCTCGTTTTCTCGTTTGAGTGTATGTTTGGTTACGGAGTGCTGCGGGATCGGGGTTTATCTCACCTCCGGTTGCCGATGCGAGTGTGGCGAGGAGCGGTATATTGAAGCCACGCCCTTTTTGCTCTCCGAAGAGCTCCCCGGAGAGGTAGAAGCCAACGGGGCTCAGTCGGCGCTCGCCTATACGGGCATGAAACTCATATTTTCCCGGGAGAACATCCCCGATCTGTCCTTTGAAGCGTCCACGTGATACGGGCGAGAGCTCGACATCCCGCCTGCCGCCATCGGGAAGGGTCAGTGTTGCGGTGGCTGCCCCGGAAGCGTTCTCGTTAAAAACACTCAGATCAAGATGAAGGAAGCCGTGGGCGTAGAAGGTCCGAAGATCGAATCGGACATCATCTGTTGCGTCGTTGAGTGGTCGGATAGAGCGCAGTACATCGCTCCAAAACGATTGAAACTTGCTCCAAGCGACCCAATAGTTCGACCATCGGCCGCTGACGTCTGAGGTAAAAGCAGCGACCTTGCCGTTGCCGACCTTCCAGGTAGCGAGAAGTGGCTCGGCTTTATCATCGACCATCGTGACGAGTTCAAGCGCCGCACGCTCCCGCGGCTTTGTTTGAACGTATCCACGGAGCGGTGGAAAGCTGGAGAGCGCGGTGCTCGTCAGGCCAGAGGTAGCGCGTACGAGGAACTCCTCGGCTTCTTTAAGACTGCGTTCGCCGGTACTTACTTTAATATCGGAGATGAAAATTCGGGGAAGGGAGCGTGGATCGGCCACTTGGTAGTATGCGCCACCACCGAGTTCGGCCATTTGGTTGAGCATCCCTGTGTCTGTCTCTCCCCCCACGAGGACGGTCGAAACGGTAATGCCGAGGAGGCGCATCTGGCGGACGATTTCAGCGTAGTACGGCCCCTCATCGGGGATGCGCCCGTCGGTCAGGATAATCATGTGTTTTCGCCCCGCGTTGGCCCGGGTCAAGGCGCGCCGTGCTTCGTCGATGGCGGGGAGTAGGTTTGTTTTGTTGGCGGGGAAGAGGCGCTCGACCCTTTCGAGGGCATCCGCGCGGATCTCGGCGAGTTGCCCTAACTTGACAACGACGAACGGAGCTGAATCGAAGCCGACGACCGTCAGATAGTCATCGTTTTTAAGATTCCGAATCGTCTCTCGAGCGGCTTCTTTGGCGTATTCGATCCGATCTCCGAACGCCATACTCCGAGATTTATCGAGGACGAGCGCGACGGCTACATTGAGCCGTTTCTTGAGTGTCTGGGGAGGCAGGATTTCAACCGGTAAGATGTCGGCGATCGGGGTATCGAGGTACCCACCGAGTCCGAAACTGCGGTTACCTCCTACCATAAGGAGTCCACCTCCCCCTTTGACGAACCGTTCAGCTTCGGCGGGGAATCCTTGGCGGAGTTGGGACCGGGCAACGTTGTTGAGGATGACGGTGGAGAAGTCGGTAAGAGCGGGAAGATCGCGCGGTTGGTCGCCGACGACGACCGCGGTGAGTTGGTAAGACTGATCTTTAAGGACCTCGTCCAAGAAACGACCATCCTCGCCGGCTCCGTTGAGAAGGAGTACTTTCTCGCGTGTCTTCCCGGAGAGATAAGCCGTCGCTGAGCTCGGAGCTATATCCTCGTTGTCGGGAGTGAGTGTCGCAGTGATCTCTTTGATGCCTTCCTTGGAGGGGTCGCTCGGGGCGATCTCCAGTAGCTCCTGTCCGGGAGCGACGGTGACCCGACGCTCGAGTACCTTTTTCCCATCGTGGGACACGGTCAGCATCCCTCGCTGAGCAGTACTGAGATCGTTGCGGAGGCTTACTCTGATATCGACGCTTTGTTGTGTCGGTGCAAGAAGAGGGGTGTGAAGATGCGAGATCGTGAAGCCCGGCGCGGTGCCACGTTGGTCCGGTATGAGGGGGAAGAGTCGGAAGCCCCGGGCCTTGAGGGAGCTGAGCGCTGCAGTGGCATCGCCGGCGGTCTCAAATCCGTCGGAGGCGACAAGAATGCTCGCGGGTTGACGCGAGAGGACCGTCTGGAGTGCGCGCTCAAGGTTTGTCCCACCGACATCGAGCTTGAACCAGGCGTTACGAAGAGCCCGGAAACCGCCATGGGAGAAGACTGAGAGCGGGGCTGTCTCCCGGGCAAACGGAACAATTTCAAGGTCAGACCCGGTCGCCTGATAGCGCTTGACCGAGTCGAGAATGTCGTTGGCGGTGGCCTCGTCCATACTCTCAGAGATATCGAGAAGAAGGGTGGCAGTTGATGACTCGTGATGAACCTCGAGAAATGGCCCGGCGGCCGTGACGATGAGAACTCCGAACGTGCACCACTGCAGCAGGTACCCGATGAAGGCACCGCGAGTAACGGCGTGAAGTCCACCCTGACGACCGATCTGATACAGTGCGAGAAGAGCGATACCACTGAGGGCGAGAAGATAGGTTGGATGAGTAAATGAGATCATACGTCACTCCTCACCTCGGTGAGGCTTGAGCTGGGGCGCCCCGGCACGAAGAGAAACAGATCGAGCAGCAACAGAAGGAGCCCGAGAATTGCGATAGCGGGAGCCAGGTAGCGACGTTCCATTTCGTTGCCCCGGTCTGCTGGAGTCACTCGCTCAACGGTAAACGGTGCGGGAGTGAGGGTGTTCGATTCCCGCTCATCGAAAAAATTTACTACTCGAGCGGTCTCTGAACCGTCCGAATTTTTAATCGCCACAACCCCAGGGTGTTCGAGAACGATGCTGTCTAGTTGCGGATCGCCTCTTTGCCACACGGTCTCGCCCGGGCTGTAGCGGACTCGATCGATCGTCTGACTGAGCTCCACCCGCGTTCCCGTCGGCTCGAAGCCGATGCTCGTATCAGCAAGCCAACCGAGCGCATTCAATGTCAGAATACTCATCAGCCGACTCCGCGAACCTTCGTACGGAAAGATCTCAAAGCCGGTCACGATAATGCGATTGCCGTTGTGGGACCCGGTGAAAGCGGCGACACCACCCGTTGTTGCGATCGCCTCCCGTCCCCACGGAGGCAGGGAGAGCGGCGTCACTGCATTGAGAAGAAGCGCTGGTAGGTTGAGGTAACTAGCCAATGGATCCGCCACATTCCAGCGGGTGATCGCTGTATCGGCAAGTGGCGGGCCGACTTCAAACGGACCTCCAGTTGGCGGCATAACAAAAAGAGCATTCACCGGTGGAAGCGTGGGCGGTGTGAACCGGTGAAAGACCACGGTCCGGGTCGCCGCCGCGGATTCTTCGCTCCAATCGCTCGGTTTCATAACCTTGAAGCGAAGGTGGCGGAGACGGGTCAGTCCGAGAGCCTCACTCGAAAGATCGCTTACGACGATAATCGCCTCAGAGGACGGCGCTGCGCCCACCCATCCTTCGTCATCGGCGCTGAGTGCGTTGAACTGCGCACGCTGACCCGGCGGTGAGACGAGCGCTACTCGGTAAGCCACGACGGCGCGGGTCAGGTCGTTGAATTCGAGGGCGCGACTGGTTCCCGGAGCAAGTGCGACCGTTTCCCGTTTGACCACCGTCACGCTACCGTCGGGGTCGATCGCTTCGAGTACGACGCCGAGATCGACCGCTTGCTCCGCGTAAGAGCTCAGGACCGCCCGAACATTTTGTGTCCCTGTGGGAGTCGTGCGGATGGCAACATCGCTTACCGCGATGTTAGAGCTTGGGGCACGCCGCAGCGTCTGCACCTCAAGCCGGGAGCGACTCTCCGGGCTCGCAAACTGGGGCTGCCGGTCGGTAAATGCGATAACTCGGTCGAATCGAGCGTCGCTCCCGAAACGGGCGAGGAGACGCTCAAGATTATCGGCGTGATATCCTACCGCGACATCGTCGATCGCTTGAGCGGCTCCCGCGAGATCGAGAAAGCCCTCTACGGCTGGTGCTCCTGTTGTCGTAACGGCGATCTGAGTGTCGCTTGGGAGTGATTCGATGACGCTTTGGGCCAGGCTACGCGAGCGCTCGAGTACGTTCTGTCCTTCCCCTGGAGGTACGACCCCCATACTGAGGGAGTTGTCGAGCAGCACGAGCACCCGCTCTCCCCCTGCGCGATTGTACAATCCGGCTCCTCCGATGATGAGGAGCGTGAGCAGGAGCAGTTCAAGGAAGAACCGGGGTGGCGGCTTGAATTGCCGCCGCGCTGAGGGGGTTCGTTCGAGGGCCTTGAGAAGGAACACCGTTCCCACCGGTCGGCGAAGCCCGCGGCCGTACCGCCGGTAGGCATAGACCAGTCCGGCGATCGCTCCCGGGAGGAGCGCCAGAAGTATCGGCGTCGATAGTGCCCAGCCACCGAAGAGGTTCATGCGACGAGCCCCGTGCGTGTGAGATTTTGGACGATAAAATCACCGAGCGATTCGCTCGCCGTTGTTCGGGTGAAGCTAATCCGTGAGCTCGCGAGAAATTCGGCGAGTCGCTTGGTGTGTTGCTCCAGGAGCCAGCTATATTCCTCCCGTTCGGCTGCAGACAAGCTCAGGGTAACCTCCTCGCCGGTTTCACTATCGACCGCGACCACATCAGTGGCCCCTTTGAGCGGTTCAAGATCGTTGGCTCCGAGAACCTGAATGGCCGAGGTGTCCAGATTGCGCGCCCGCAGAATATTAAATACCTCTTGGATTTGCTCGAACGGCATCAAGAAGTCCGAGATAACGATCGCAACTCCGGGAAAGCGAACGGCGGTCGCGGCTTGCTTTACTCCAGCGACGAAATCAGCACTCCCGTCGACCGTTAGTTCGGTCACCAGTTGGCCTAATTGATGGATCGCGCGGGCGCCACTGAGGCGGGGAGTAAGGAGATGTCCGGGGGCTGCAAGGGAAACCCCATCTTGTTGCATCAGGGCGATGTACCCCAGGGCAAGGGCGATGTCACGCGCCGTCTCCCATTTACGGTCCTCGGCGGGTGTAATCATCGAAGCGCTCGTATCGATGATGATGAGAACGGAGAGATCTTGCTCCTCTTGGAAACGCTTCACGTAGAGGCGATCGCTCCGCGCGTAGACCCCCCAGTCGATATGGCGGGGGCTGTCACCGAGTTCGTATTTGCGGTAGTCCGAAAACTCGATACCGTGCCCCCGCTTCACCGAGAGGTGTCCGCCTTGGCGAGTTCCCAGAAACGCCCGACGGGAGCGAATCTGGAGAAGCTCCAAGGTATGCAGCAATTCGGGGGTGAAGACTGCTGGCAGCATATCGATTACTTCGCGTTCTTGACCTCGGCGATGATGTCGTCGGCCGAGATCCCATCGGCTTCGGCCTGAAAGTTTAAAATCAGGCGGTGCCGAAGCGCCGGAATAATACTGGAGCGAATATCGTCGAAGGAAAGGTTTATCCGACCATCCAGGATCGCCGAAACCTTGCCGCACATCATGACCGCTTGAGCACCTCGTGGACCGGGACCGAAGCGGACATATCGAGTGACTTTTTCAGTTGCAAAATCACTCCCGGGGGTAAGCGCTGCGATCATTCGCACCAGTCCCTCCTGCATCGGTCCGGCAACGACGACGTGACGGACGAGACGCTTCATCGATTCGACCCTTCCGACGACCTCGTCGGCGGCGAATACCGATTGGGCTTGGGGAACCTCGACGCCGGTAGTACGGCTCAAAATCTCCTTCAATTCGGCCGACGACGGAGGGGCGACCAGGATTTTGACAAGAAAGCGGTCGAGCTGTGCCTCCGGCAGCGGGTAGGTTCCCTCGAGTTCAACCGGGTTCATGGTTGCCAGTACAAAGAACGGTTGAACGAGGCGATGAGTTTCGTCGAGCACGGTGATCTGGCGTTCCTCCATCGCTTCGAGGAGCGCAGATTGGGTTTTCGGTGTCGCGCGGTTGATTTCGTCGGCGAGGACGATATTCGCGAATATCGGTCCAGGTTTAAAAACAAACGAACGCTTCCCGGTGGCATCCTCCTGAAGGACCTGGGTTCCGGTGACGTCGGAGGGCATCAGGTCGGGGGTGAACTGAATCCGTTTGAAGCTGAGTCCAAGCGACCGGGCGATCGATTTGACCAGGAGCGTTTTCCCGAGGCCGGGGACTCCCTCGAGGAGGACGTGACCGCCCGCGAAGACCGACGACAAGGTGCGTCGGACGACATCCTTCATGCCGACCATAACTCGCCCGACCTCGTTCTCTACCGTTGCGAACGCCGAATTAAATTCGTAGATCGCTTCCTCTAAGTCTCGTATCTCTGTATTTGCCATAAAGTTCGGCCTTGTTCCTCATAGACCCCGTGATGCCTTCACGGTGTAGACTTTACTCGATCGACTCGATCTCAGCAGTGCTGATTTCAGCGGAATCGATTTCGCTTTGCGCCACTTCCCTGTCACTCTAAAATATCCCGATACTCGAGCGGAATCGGTTGATCCGCGGGGTCTTTGAGCGGATCCGGTTTGGCCAGTTTCACATCCTCGAGTCGAGTTTTAGGGCGCGCCGGTGCTTTGTTGAGTCCGATTTTGCCGTCGACCCCGGTGAAGCGGGAGTCGTAACTCTCGTCGCCCGTCTTAATCTCGGTGTCCTTAAATCCTTTGCGATCACCGAGCCCGCTACCCCGTCCACCACTCCCATCTCCTTCGCCCAGCGCCGCATCGTTCTCTTGGGGAAGACTGCTTCCGGTCGGGAGCTGTGGCGCGTCACCGAACTCTTCGCGCGGCTCGTTGTCACCTGGCGCCGTGCTGGAGCTCGGCGATTTTTTCGGCGGGGAACCGTTTTGACCTCCTTGACCGCGGCCCTCGTTTCGGGAGTCTTTTTTCGCCCCCTCTTGTGCGGCGGGATCCTGACCGGCCTTTTGTCCGGCGCCTTGGCCTTTCCCGGAAGGGGCTTCTTTATCGGCCTTACCGGGCTTCGCGCCGCTTTTACCGGACGGATCACCAGACGGCGAGTCTCCCTTGTCGCCGGGAGCTTGCCCCTCTTTCTCGCCGGCTTGGTCACCCTTTTGGTCCCCCTGTTGTTCGGCTTTTAACTGCTGCTCGATCTGGTTTAAAGTTTCTTGAGCCTGTGCGAGCCCACTCTCTTTTCCGCTGGTAGTAGTCTGGCCCGATTGTGCTCCCGAGGTCCCTGCCTTCGCCCCGGAGTCCCCCTCTTTCCCGGCCCCGCTCTTGCCCGACTGACCTTGGGGGCTCGGCTGAGACCGTTGGCTAGAGCTTCCATCCGCGCCGCGTTGACCACCACTTTTTCCAGACTGCTGACCGCCTTGCGCGGAGGAAGCTCCGTCTCCGTCGCCATCACCGCTTTGGCCCTGTTGAGAGCTCTCCTGGCCCTGTTCTTGGCCCTCTCCTTGGCTCTGCTCTTTACCCGCGTCACCACCGCTTTTTCCGGCTTGGCCGCTTGAGTTTTGCTGTTGGCTTTGATTCTCCCCCGCCCCGCTCTCGGTCTGAGAGCGCGTCTCCTGCTGATCCGCGCTTGCCCCTTGCGCTGCTGGTTGGGAATTTTGAACGTCGGTATCTTCAGAGGCTGGCTCTTCCGCGGCCTTCTCCTTTTGAGGCTGCGGCTCGGGAGTTTTCTCCTCGGCCCGGTCTTCAGGTGGTAAAGACGATTGAGGAGGTGGTGCATCGGTGCGAGGCAACGGTGTCGCTGTCGGTTCGGGGGTCGGCGTCGGGCCGTTGCGGATCGGAGCGATCTCCCCGGGGGACTCCGCGGCGAGGTCCCCCTCTCCCGATGCCGCAGGGCTCTCGCTTTCCTCCACCGTCTCTTCCTCGCCACCGTCAGTGGTCGAACCAGCGCCTGTCTGCGCCGTATCGATCTGGGCTTGGGCCGCTTTGAGTGCCTCGATGACAGCCGCGTCGGTCAGAGGCTTTGTTTCAAGGGTCTCCTTTAAATCGACCAGGCTCTCGCGCACGGAGAGTGGAAGATCGGTGCGTTCCTCGAGCAGTGTCGTGATGAGTGCGGCTTGTGATTCGGCTGGTGGCACGCTCGTGGCGATACTGTTGAGATAAAAGGTGATGAACCAGACCACAGGAAGTGTGGCGAGTGCGCGTCTGAGCCCCCGAGAGACGGCCAGCGGAATAGCCATTTCCTCATCGAAGCGAGGGACAATCGCGTCGAGCTGTCGCTCCAGAAGCGCTTTTTCCGCTTCACCGGCAGCGTTCCATGTTGCGGCGAGGGTGAGAGCACGGTCCTGCGTCGCAAACTTTCGGTCGATGAGCGAGCTGGCGTCTTCTATCGAAGGAGAAGTGAAGATTCCCCGCTTCCATGCGAGAGAGCCGCCGGCAAGGAGGAAGCCGAGCCCGACACACCATCCGAGGAGCGGCGACACGTATCCTACGAGAGTTCCGGCAAGCGCCGCGTAACTTACGGCGACGAAGATCTCAAGTGTCTTGGTGATGCGGTAATGGCGGGTGAGCCGCTCATGCACCGCATTGATGGTATCGACGATACTCACCGGGCCCGCTCCTCTTTACTTGGCGTGCTCGTTACGGCGCGCTGCTCCGCCATCGGCTGTTTGAGCAACGTTCGCACCCCCGATTATTGGCCGTTGAGTTGATAGCGTCGCACCGCTTCATTATGTTCTTGCAGGGTCGTCGAGAACACATGGTTGCCGTTGCCATCAGCGACAAAGAAAAGAAACGAAGTCTCCTTTGGGTGTAGGGCTGCTTTGATCGCTGATGCCCCTGGATTCGCTATCGGTCCGGGAGGCAATCCAAAGTTCGTATAGGTATTGTAAGGGGTCGGTGTTTGAAGATCTTGCTTGGTGAGATTCCCATTGAAGTTCTGAATACCGTATATCACGGTCGGGTCGGCTTGAAGCTTCATCCCTTGATTGAGGCGATTGTGAAATACCGAGGAGATGAGCGGTTGCTCATCCACGTTCCCCGATTCCTTCTCGATGATCGAGGCGAGAGTGATAACCTCGTGGCGGGTGAGGTTCAGTTCATCTGAACGAGCGGTGAACTCCGCCGGCCAGTTTCGCTCGCCTTGCTCAAGCATCGTAAAGATAATCGCTTTTGGCGTCGTTGGCCGGGAAAAGAAATACGTTTCGGGGAAGAGGTAGCCTTCAAAACTTGGGGCGTTGAGCCCGGCGATCGCGAGTAATTTGGGATCGGCGATCGCTTGATCGAATTCATTTTTGGTTAAAATACCGGCCTCTTCGACAAGACCGCCGATCTCCCATATCGAGAGCCCTTCTCGGATCGTTATCCGGCGCTTCAAGACATCACCTGACGTGAGCTTTTGCAGGATATCAGTTGGGGTCATGTTACGGCTGAATTGATATTCCCCGGCATTGACGCTTTTATCGATCTTCTTCAGGCGCGCGAGCGCTTCGAGCACCCACCAATGCTTGAGGAATCCGGCGGAGGCGATCTTCTTGCAGATATCGCGGAAAGTTGAATTAGCTTCAATCTCAACGAGCGTTAGATTTGCATCGTTGCGATCCACCGGCTGATTGAAGGCGGTATAAACCGATTTATAGGTGATGAAGGCGACGAGCGCTGGAATGAGAACGATGAGCAATATTCGAAGCAACGGCTTCATGATGTGAGATGTTCTCCCCGAAAACCTGTTGAGCGTTCCGTATCTCTGTCTTCCGTGTCTCTGTCCTCTGTCTCGCTGTCCGCCTCAGGCCTCCTCCATGAGGTTCGCCCATGGAGGTTGCCGCAAGGCTCGCCCGAGGACTCAATGAACTCATCTCCCCGGCGAGCGTTGAAACGTTCGCCGGACAGGCTATCGTCCCTCACCCTCGGTTGCTGGAATTTCGGGAACCTCAAAGCAGGTGCCGGATTCCAAGTACGTTTTAAGGATGAGTGCCGCTGAGACAGAGTCGATCGTGCCTAAGGCTCGCACCGCTCGTTCTTTTTTCCCCGAGAGACCTAAAATCTCTTGAGATTCTACAGAGGTAAGATATTCGTCGACACAAAATATCGGCACGTTGAGCCTTCTCTTGAGTCTCCTACAAAAACGTATAACCAACAAGCATTGCTCATTAAGGTCGCCGTTCTCGCTTAAGGGTAAGCCCACGATGATCTTGCGGATATCCTCACGCTCGACGAGCGTCACTATCTTGGCCTCCGCTTTCCCTTGAGCCTTTGGGTAAGTCTCTAGCGGAGAGGCCATCTTTGTTCGCTCGTCGCCCCGAGCGACCCCTACCCGCTTTGTGCCGACGTCGAGGCCAAGGACATATGTCACGACAACTCCGTTTTGCTTGGTAGAACCTCGTCCGAACCCGTTCTCGCTCTAACCTAGCGAAAAGTCCCCTATTGTAAAGATGTTTTAAACGGGCTAATCGAAATCAGTGAGGCGGGCTGAAGTTTAATCATCTAGCAAAAGCCAGATCTCCCTGCCCAATCAAAATCAACGCATGAGCATCGCCGAATATATCGGAAAAAACAAAGTGTCGTCTTTCCTTGTGGGAATGCTCGGCGTGCAGGCGTGTGCGCTTCTCGCCGCGTTTGCTCTGCGGGGTGGTCAGATGGATCTCGCGACCCCGAGCAGTCCTGCTGAGGTGAGCTCAACGGCAGTTCCGCCGAGCGACACCCTTGGCACCGAGCCTCTCGGCGCGCTTGAGGCACCCCCCCGGAACGATGGCGCGGTGACGTTGCCGACAACGGGGACCTCTTATACGGTGAAGCGAGGTGATTCCTTTTCCTCGATATGGACCGAACACGGAGCCGCTCGAAGTGGTGGTGTGCTGGCGCTCAATGCGCTGAACAAGGCCGATCCGAAGGCCGGGACGTTGCGCGAGGGGGCGATTCTTGAGCTCACGATCTCGGCCTCGGGGGATATCGTCGGTCTCAAACACCGCTTTTCTGATGCGAAAGTGGTTGAGCTAACCGGGGATTCAACAAACGGTTACACCGCTACCGTTAGCCCGTTGGTAGCGACGGAGACCCCCCGTACGGTGAGTGGGATGATCACCGAGTCGCTGGCGTTAGCGGCTCAGCAGCTCGATGTTCCGTACGCTGTCGTGGACGATTTAGTCGACATCTTCGGCAGCCGCGTCGCGTTTGAGCGCTCGATTCAATGGGGAGATACGTTTTCAATCTCCTTTACTGAACGACGTGATGCCTCTGGAACGCTTCTTCCCCCAGGTCCGATCACCGCAGCCTCGATCGGGACCGGGGATAAAATCTTAGCGGCAATCGGTTATGCTGGGGCGGACGGAAAGTTCCGCTACTATGCGGAGAACGGTGCTGCTCTAGGGAACGAATTTCTCCGTTATCCCCTCAAATTCACCCGCATCAGCTCGGTGTTTACGACGGCGCGCTTTCATCCGGTACTTCAAAAAAAGCGGGCTCACAACGGGGTTGACTTCGCAGCGCCGACCGGTACCCCGGTGCGCTCGGTTGCAGATGGTGTGGTCGTATTCGCGGGGTGGACGACCGGTGGGGGGCACACCTTACGGATCAAACACTGCGGTCGATATACGACCGAGTATATGCATCTCTCCAAGTTCGCGAAGGGCCTGAAAGTCGGAACGGCGGTGTCGCGAAGCGAAGCAATCGGTGCGGTTGGCGCTACCGGGATGGCAACCGGGCCTCATCTTCACTTCGCACTCTACGATAAGGGGAAATATGTGAATCCTCTTAAAGCCGACCTCCCGACGACGTCGAATGTTCCCCCTCTTCCCGAAGGCTATCTGACCGCCGCGCTCGATACGATTCACTCCTTCCACCATCAGGTGCGACTTGCCCAAGCGGAGTTGTTGGCGAAACGGCCGGCGTAGTGCCTGTCGGAGCGATTTTTCACCTGCGTAGCCTCGCACGTGTGTGCCATAGGGCATGAAGCTCAGAGGTGTTCGCGAGTGACCTCGTACCTACCTACCCTGGAAACCACATCAAAAAAACAAGAGCGCGTAGCCAAATGACGCCTCTGGCAAGGGCGGATCGCGGCGAATCAGCGGCGTGAGCCTTTTCGCGAGTTCTCGCCGGCCTGACAGGCCGCCGCCGCCCTGGGTCTTGCTCAAACGGGCACTCGTTGCCTGTCCCAAAAATTCGTCCACCTGAGCGGCGGTCCGTCGGACGGAGTGCGCGTAAGCAGTTTGGCTTCTTTCATTCGGAGGCCCCTCTCGATATAGTTCCGTTATGCCCAATGGAATCGCTGTTCTCGCCACCGGCTCGGAGCTTCTCGACGGACGGGTGGCCGACACTAATTCACAGTTCATCGCCGGACGCCTGACCGATCTCGGTTTGATGTTGAAGCGCACGGCCACCTGCGGCGACGATATCGCGTCGATACAACGTAGTCTCGAATTCCTCGCCGCCGAGGCGTCCTTTATCGTGGTGACAGGAGGGCTCGGTCCAACGACCGATGATCTGACCCGCGAAGCGCTCGCTGAGTTCGCCGGGCAGAGACTTGTTGTGAGCGACAGCGCGCTTCAAAATCTCAAAGATTATTACGTTAAAAAAAGACGTACGTTCGACCCCTCGAATACCAAACAGGCGACCTTTCCCGAGCGCGCTACGGTGATTCCGAATCCTCACGGAACCGCGGCAGCTTTCGCTCTCGAGCTTCGTCCCGGGGTCTTCGCGGTGGCCTTACCGGGAGTGCCGAGTGAGCTCCGCGCTCTCTTCGATGCGTCCGTCGTGC
>JBILDU010000079.1:0-14523 GCA_044352465.1 Bdellovibrionota bacterium | reverse complement strand
CCATGCCCCGTTCGCATACAAACCTCGTAGACTTCGTTCGATAGTATTTGTTTTCTTGGTCTGCCCATGATTCCGTTCTCGGAAACACGGAGCAGCTGTTGCAAAATTCAGCGACTTTTTTGTACTACCAGGCGCCAGATCCACCAGAAAATATCACTTTCTTCATTCAGATAAACCTCTTACACACTTGGGACGGACAAGGAGAGCGGCTCAGCCGAGTTGAGCGGCGGAGAGGATCGCGTCATTCTTGAGGCGCGCGACGGCGGCGTCGAGGTCCTCCCCACGAGCGATCGCAAGCACGAGCTCAGAGGCTTTCAGCGCTCGCTTCTTACTGGGGGGAATGAACTGCTTGAGGAGGGCGGAGATCCGAGGCCGCTCCGCCCAGCCCTTCAGGATATGTTCAGCCAGCGATGCCGCGCTAAACCTATCGAAGGTGAGAACATACTCATCCAATCCAAGGGTCTTAAAATAATGGGCCACTTTTGGCTGATGGGGCAGTGCCAGCACCGGAGTAAGCAGCGAGGACGCCAAGATAGTGGCGTGGAGCCGCATTCCAAAAAGCAACGCGACCCGCCCCAAAATACCGTGGATCTCGTAGTGGGAACACTCTCGGTTTGTTACGAGCGCTTTACGCTCCGCCGCAGTAACCCGCATCATCAGTTCACGCGTCACCTCGATATCGTGGTGTTGCGTGCAGACAAACAACATCGGCACATCAAGTTGTTTCGCCACCGTATCAAGCGCGGCGCTATACTCATTCAGAAAACGCTCCTTACCCATCGAAGATGCTGTCGCACCTGCCCATGTATCGAGATACTTACTAATATTTATCGCCAAGATCTCTTCTCCTGGCGTCAGTCCATGTGAACGTAGAATCGCATCAACCCGCTCAACTGGCGCCGGAGTCACGTTCAACGCGGCATCGGCCGTTACCAAAATCCGTGGGTTCGACACTCCGATATCCATCAGAATATTATACGAGCTCTGATCGCGGACGGTGATAAAATCCATCGAGTCCGCCAAGCGTCGTAGCATCTCGCGCCCCCGCGGCGTCGTCACCGGGCCCGCACCAACGTTAAAGAACCCCAGCTTCTTCCCCCGTTTTTTCGCCATCGGTAACATCAACGCCAGCGTCGACAGAAAATTAAAAAGCGGGTTATAGAGCTGTCGATCGAAGAGAATTGCATCAAAAATAAGCGAAAGATCGGTTCGCATAATCGAACGATAGGTGGGAATCCCTAACATCTTTAGCGAACCACTCCAGGGCAGCATCGAGATCGGCTCCACCCGATTTGGATAACTGGAGCGCACAAAATCAGGCTTTATCGTCGGGATTTCATATACCAACGACCGTCCTAACGCGGCATCGACCGACTCCATTATCCCCGAGATGAGCGCAGCATCACCGGCGTTACGACCTGACGAGGAGCCCAAAAGTGTCACTGAATGAACCATATCAAGCCTTTCACAAAAACTGCGTGAGCGAATAAAAAGTAATCCCTGACGAAGACTCCCGCCCCCGGGACAGGCAAATCATGAGGCAACGGCTCGCCATGACTGCCTTGCTGACACGTCATTCCCCTAGCCGCCTGACCGCGACGCTCTAGGCACACGGCACTTCAACAACTCCTCGATGGCCGCCGACCGGCGATGCCCCACCTCCTCGGTCACAGCCTCCCCTTTTCATCCGCCGATGAGCCATAAGACGCGACCATACGGTCCGTACATCTCCCCGCTCACCAACCGTCCGTAGACTCGGCGACTCGAGCAGCAAGCCACGTATCGAACCGAGCGGATCGCGCCAGTTGAAATCGTACTCTCCGAGTATTCCATACGTCCCGATCCGTTGCTCCTCTCCGGGGACAGGTAACGGATCCGAGCCAGCAACCACCCGTATACCACGCGAGCGCGCCAAACTCATGATTCCAGGTTCACCCCATCCCGCTGGGCGAAGAGATGAGTCCCCCACGAGCAAGGTCGCTTTTTGGGCCGCGTTCAATACCCGGCGAATCACTCTTCCACGACCAAACAACCACTTACCAGCACCCCATGGGAGGACCGGGACGCCCCCTGCCCCTCCTATTCGCTCGAGCACCTCCCCGATTGCGAGACCGTCCGGGATCTCCGCATCGGTGGTGAGAGCCAATACCTCAAGCCGCTCGCGAGTGACGATCTGCCTGCCCGCAACGAGGAGGAGCAGCTCTTCCCCCCCATCACGCGCCACCATTAACACCTCGTCACCGTGATGATGCAAAGAGTAACGGGGATCGAGGGGAACGTTGCCACCCCGTAGGGCTTTGAACATGTGGCAATCATGCCGCTCCGTTAGGCAAGCAACACGAACAACTCCACCGCTGGCCTGACCGGCCAGACGCCCCAAGTTTTCGAAGGCGGCACCCAGCGCTACCTCAAGATTGTAGGACGGATAAATATGAACGTGGGTATCTGCGACGAGCAACATAACCGAGCTAAACCAACAACTAAGCCTCCGAAAGTAGCAGAGTAACGCCATGTTGGAAAGTTTCGACACCACAAGACGCCCCGCATAACTGGGTTTAAATAGCCCTTTCGTGTTCCGCTAAAAAAGTTTTTTTACCTGCCAGAGATTTTGGGGCCGAGATCCGAGTGCGGCCAGGATGGCCGCGCAGATACCGTACCGTAGCGGAGGCGCCCGACGTACCTGAAGTACCCTAACAAGACCCGAATCAAACCAATTCGCCCTAAAGCCAGCGGAATACCCCCACTGACAGCCCCACCTCTATCTGTTAAGATTTACCAGTTTTTGCCGATACACCTCTTTGCGGAGAGAAACAAAATGGCGGTACTGACGAAGGAACAGATACGGCATTACCTAAAACCGATCATCCGGGCATTCCTTCGCCATGGCTATTCGATCCACGACCTGATCGTCATCGGCAAAGAGCTTTTCATCGAGGCTGCCCAAGAGGAGATGGTAAACAAGGGCCGCAAGGTCAACATCAGCCGCATCAGTGTCATGACGGGGCTCTATCGCCGGGAGATTAGCGAGTACCTCAAGGGCAAACACCAACCAAGCGAATACAGCGCCAGCCTGGTGGCCCGGGTACTCAGCAAGTGGGAAACCGCGCCAAAATTTCTCGATAGCTCAAAAAAACCGCGGCCCCTCGGCTGGAAAGTTAAAGGAAATGAGTTCAGTAAACTTGTCTACTCCGTGAGTAAAGATACTCATGACGGAACTATCTTGGCTGAACTCAAACGAGCGGGACTCGTCGTGGTTGAGGATGACATGGTCCGTCTCATCAAGCGCGAGGCCCTCATCCCAGGGGATATCGACCGCGCCACGAAGATCGTTGAAACCAACCTCGAGGGCTGCCTCCGCTCTGCCGAAGAAAACATGCTTCTCAATCCAGACCCGCGCAATCTCCATCTCAAAACCGCGTACGACAACCTCCCTGTCGACAAACTCCCTGAGATTAAGCGTTGGATCCTTGAAAACGGGAGGGAATTTCATCAGCGTGTCCGGGGCTACCTCGCAGCTTTTGACAAAGACACTACCGAAGCAGTGGAGCTTGACGGACAGAGTGGTGCGAAGATCGTTGTGACCTCGTACAGCTTTGGTGAGGAGCCAGCACTCCCAATACCTAAACGTGCCAGACCCTCCACCCGCATCCCGAAAACGTCCCGATGAGGATTTTGAGATAATGCCCCGACCGATAGAAAACACCTGGCCGGGTCTAAACGGCGGTTATAGAGCCCTCCAATCAATCCCTCATAGACATTCGCCTTTATTAGACCCCCTCCTTCGGCTATCATTGCTCCCTAACTGATAGGGGTTAACGCCCCTGCTCTGAGGGAGTTTCGTTCTATGATGCAGCCAAATAACGCACATCACCCCACACCCCCGACACACGCAGCTTCTGACACCCTCACCGATCAGTCGCTTGAGGGCCTCTGCCCCTCGATAGCACGAGCAGTCGTCGCTTGCGCAGAGCGCACAAGCCAAGAGAACGCGCTGGCTCAAAGAGACTCCTCCGTCGACCGAGTACGTTCTCTCCTAACCACCATGACCGATCAATTCACCCCTCTGTCTGTCGCGGCTGAAAATCTACCCAAACTTGTTCAGGATATCAGCGCGGCACAGCCGGAACTTCTCGCCATCGTAAGAGAGTTCTCCGCGACTCCAACGAGAATGAGCTCGCTGCATCAACTTGATGAACGTGCGTTCGACCGCGCTTGGGGGAAGTTACTAGATCTTCAGCGTTGCCTCGAACAGGTCTTAATGGCGTACGAGACAAGGTCGCCGATCGAGGAACACCTACCGGCTCTCCACGCCTCCCTCCTCGACGCCACGATGGAGTTTAATCGCATCGCCGAACGGAACACGGCTCCGTCGTCGGAAGGCCGCGCGCACGAGGCTACCCCGCTCACTCTTACCCGCGCCCAACTCGACGATCTACAAGGTTACTGCACCCCGCGCGGCGACGAGACCAAATGGACCAATCGAGGAGTATAGGCCTCCTCCCTTAGCTCTTGGAAAATCCAGCATTGGTGTAAATACAGCTAGGGCAGCCGTTGATAGCTGTGCTTAAGGAAGTGGGGATATCGGCACACGAGCGCAAAAAAGTCTCCGAGGGGCTCAGCTCAACGACCCCCTACAGTTGTTGATGATATGACTTGCTCAGATTTTTCTTCGCAGCCTAGCTTTGGCGCCTTCCCCGGAAATAACTAGCCGACTCAGACAGTTGATTTTACTCGGAATCTTTAATGTCACAGATCGGTCGCATAATCGGCCGACGCCCCATAACAAGATGTGATGGCAGAGACACGGATCGAACAAAACTATCGCTCCATCGAGCGGATGGCGCGCCTAACCCGCGAGGGGGGCGAGGACCCGTCACAGGGAGACGAGGAATCCATCCTCTCCGCTGTCAAAAGAGCCGCCCTGGTCGGAGGCAAGGGGCATTCACCCGAGATAACTCTCGGCCCTACAGCAGACCTTATTCTCCCCGAGGACATACTCGCCCCGCTACGAGAACTTCTCTCCTCTCGCGGGTACCGCCCGGAAGGCATCACGGCGCTCCCCCTCGATCGACGCCTGACAGCTCAGGAGTACGGCGAGATTAGAACCTACTTCGATCTCTCCTATGAGCGCTCTGGAGTTGTCGACCTCGAGCGCATCAAACGGATTTTCCCAGACCAAAAATTATACCATGCTACGAATGGCTTATCCTACGCGCTACAACGCCAGGTCGGCTGGCTGTCACCGGAAGATATCGCCTTCGTCGCCCAAGAGATCTGCCAACTCCCCGACTTCCTGGAGATCGATCCGGGATTCTTCATGGGGAGCGAGCTCTCTTGGGTAGCGGGGTACGCCCAGCCGTGGCCCAAAAACCGCCCCAACGACCTTCTCGCCGTGCTCAAAATCGACACCACCGACCCCCGCGTTCGCAAGCTGATGAACACGGGGATTCTGCTCGAGGTAGATATCGAGAGCTATCGCGAGCAGCTACCCGATACGCAATCCTTCGTCGTCCGTCACACCGACATCAACCGCACGCCACCGGTCTTTGAGGTAATCGCACCCATCGCGCCGAGAGAACACAAAATACGAGCGGTACTCGATTTCAATCGATAGAATCACCGTCCCCATTCCGTCGGCGCTGATGATGCTCCGCGGAATTAGCCGCACACAGAAAGCTCACGGGCGCACTGTAGACGAATCGGCTCGGTCGCTCTACACTTAAGAAGCCATTTTTTATTTTGCCAGCCAAGCACCTCCCGATGATCCCAAAGCGACTCCACTTCGTATGGGTAGGCGATCAGTCAAAAGCCCCGCACGCCCTCATTGACACATGGCGAAAATTTAACCCTCACTACGAGATAACACTCTGGGGAAATGAGTCCCTGAAGCGCGGCTGGAGACTCGCGGTGCGCATGCAGCACTTTTGGGGAACTCATATCTGCGGAGTAGCTGATTGCATGCGATGGGAGCTGCTGTACGAGTTTGGTGGAATAGCACTCGATGCTGACTCCGAATGCCTGCGCCCCCTTGAAGATTGGCTCTTAGAACCTGACGTCTTCGCCTGCTGGGAATCCGAACTTCTACGCCCCGGGCTCATCGCCAACGGGATCGTTGGCGCAATCCCCGAACATCCCCTCATCGGGCAGATCATCCACGACATAGGGGTGGAATATCCGGGGAACCTCCTCCCATGGGAATACCGTGGACCTGGCAGACTCACGGAAACAATTCGGCGGATGAGCTACCGCGACATCACTATTTACCCGTCACACTATTTTCTACCCGAGCATTTTGCTGGCTTACCCTATACCGGCAAAGGCCAAGTCTTTGCGCGGCAGGGCTGGAATTCTACCAAAGCTGGCTGGGAGAGACCCCCCGGTTAACTGGGGGTCGGAGGATCATTTACCCAGCCGGAAGGGCTCCTTTTTCCGCCCCTTTTCAATTCTTGACGGCAAAGAGCTTCCCTTCCCTCGTCAGATACATCTTGCGCATCTCCTCTGCGGTAAACGGTCGAGACCCCAGACGACCAAATACGCTGACCTGGTGCCCCGTCTCATCGACTGCCCGGTCTCGATCAAGCCCCTTCGAAATCGCAAGCGCCGGCCCATGCGTCTTATGATGAGCAATCACTTCCGGTTGGACCTCCGGTGAGAATCCGTAATACGCCGGCACACGATCAGGATCGGTAAGTTGTAGGACCTTGAGCCCGTTCACTCCATCAGCCACATAAGCAAACAGACTCGCATTCGTGCTCGCCACCTTCACATCCCGTACATCGTTGATTTTTCCACCATCGGTGAAACGCATATACACCTTCGGGATGTGGGGCTTCTCTACATCAACGATAACAAGCCCCTCCGCTCCTCCAGCCACATAGGCATACGTTCTCGCCACATAGATTCCGTGAGCATCGCTTAGCGGCACCGAGGCTCCCGCTACCTTCATCGGCCTCTCCGGGCTTGTGACATCAACGACATGGAATCCATCCTTGTCGGTGACGAAGAGATAACGGAACTGGAGGGCGGTTGCCCGAGGGGCATTGAACGGCAACGTCGCAATGACCCGGGGCTTTAACGGATCATCGAGATCGAGAAAAACCACCTTATCCGCCGTCGCGACATAGGCGCGCGCGCCGCCCATCGAAATATGCTTCGCCCCTGTGAGCACTCCACCTTCATTCCACGTTATCGCCCGACGGAGAAAATTATTGAGTGGGTCGCCATCTTGGAGGGTGTCCACATTCACCACGATCAGCCCTTCCTCGCTATCAGTGATGAAAGCGTAGTGATAGATGGCGTGCAGTGGTGTCTCCAGATTCTCTTTCAAGACCTCTCGAAACGGCGCTACCGGCATATTGGTCGGCAGTGCGAAAGACGTCGCATTCGGGGAGTCAACATGGGTGTCTTGACCCAGTGGCGACACCGGTGCCGTCACAATACGCTCCGAAAAGTTTTTATTCGCTATATTGGCGACGTCGTACACCCTGAAGCCACCTTCGCCGGCAGTGGAATAAAGATACTCACCGCGCAGCTGCACCGTATTCGTTACCCCACCCGCCCCGTGATGGGTGTGGTACTCTTTAAGCTCACGACCGCTCTCCTCGTGCGCCTTATAAAAATCCGGATACGCATACCGATGGAGAAAACTACCGATAACCGCCTGGGGTTCAGTCCACTCGGTTACCTGGACAGCGGCGAGTCCCGCATCACCGGTGGCAACCCAGGCGTTATACCCCATAAAGTTTACGAAATTCGTCCCTTGCAGGAGGAGTTGCGCCATAATGGCGTTATTGTCCCCCGCTTTCGAAACGTGACAGTCCTCACACTGCTTCGTTTCTTTCGTTCGAACCGTGTGAGGGAAATGAGGCGCAAATGCCTGCGAACTATGCCCCGAAGCCGCGGTGGGCGGTTGCTGAATATAGATCTTGTTTCGATTGATATCGGTCGAGCTCAAAACCAGCGCGCTCGATGACCGCACCGGCACGATCTTGAAATTCTTCGCCGGACCGTGTCGTCCAATCTGGAACATGTCATCGCGTGCCACCTGCGGATTGTAGGTCGCCCAATTTCGCGTCGTCTTCCCGTCGTAATGATTCGACTCTTTCTTCCAGTTGGCCTCAATCGGAAGGTGGCATCCGGCACAACTCGTCACCCACGAGCTATGACAGGCAAAACAAGAGAGATTCTCGTTCGCATGAGCAAGCACCTTACTCGGCTCTTTCGCCCCGTCGAGCGTCTTCAGATCGACCCACCCCGCTTCGGTCTCCCCCGCCGGGATCCGTCCGACAGTCTTCGCGCGCGACGACTTCGCGTTGTAATGCGGGCTCTGCGGGTCTACCGAATCTCGGACCTGATCAACCCGCCACTCGAGGCCGCGCGTGAGGCTTGAGCGTTGATAGAGCTCCCCGTTCCGCCACTGAAAGCGCAGTTCGCCAAAGGGAGTACGCATCAGACTGAGATCTCTCCCCTTTGATGCCGGACCTGAGGTAATAAGGGTAGCCTTCGACTGCACCGTTCCGTGACAGTCCTCACATCCGATCTCCACCGCCTGAGCCACTTCTCCGTATATGTTGCCGTCGTTATGCGAGTCCTGCTCAAAGTGACAATCCATACAGTGGAGGCCCTTATCGACATGGATGTCAGCCATATGGACCGCTTTCTGGAACTTCTTCGGATCGTTGAAATCGATCAGTTTATCGTCTTTATCGAGGAGACGACCTTTCCGATCCTTTTTAAAGATAGCGCGAAAGTTCCAGCCGTGACCGTGGTAGTCAGCAAACTGGGTATCCTTAAGAGTTGGATTCAGCTCACTGACTTTCTTTAAGAAGTCCTTATCCGACCATTTACCGAGGGCGGCGGCCCCTTCGGGATTACTGTAATAGGATTTATAGAGCTCTTCGTTGGTGGGGTACTTCTGCTTTTCGGGCCACATCTTCGGCGCATCGGACTCGTAGTCCCACATCGTATATCCGAGGTAGGAGTTTACGAACATATTCGGTTGGTGCATGTGACACACCATGCACTGAGAAGTCGGGATTGCCCGAGTGAATTCATGCTTGAGCGGATGCCCCTCCTCATCTTTTGGAATGGTCGGATCGACCGTCTGAGTCTTGCCTTCATGTCCAAACTGCGCGTAGGGCCCCGAGTGTCGGGGGTCACGATCATTGGCATACACTGAGTGACACGCCGTACATCCACTCGAGCGGTAATCCCCCGGATGGTCGTTCGTCCCCAGCATCGAGAGATGCGGATCGTTTAGCCGCGTCTTGTGAATATTGATAACCGGGACCGAGATCCGCGCGCCCGTTCCCGGGCCGCGGTTTGAGGCACGAATATCTGGCTTGCCAGGCTCCTCGAAAGGATTCGGGAGACCGATTTCCGGAAACGTGCTCTTGATGAAAAGCCCCCCTCGCTCGAAGACGCGAAACACGTCACCCGGTTTGACCACCTCCCATTGAGGGAGCGGTACGATTTTCGGCAAGACCCCGCGTGCCGCTTCTGCCGCAGTCGGTGCGGTCGTGGCCGTGATCGAACGGGGCTGGCCGTCTCGATCGTAGCTCTCACCCAAGACGTAATTCTTGTACGGCAAGATATTGTTGTTATAGGAGGCTCCTCCCCACAACATCGCCGACGTCGTCATGATACTCCGCTCAACCGCATGAACGATCTTGGCGTGACACCCACCACACGTTTCACGGGCAACCCGCAGATCCCCCGGATTCATGAACTTGACAAACTCGGCGGGCTCTTGGAGGAGCTTCGAATAGGTATGCTGCGGATTAGCCGAGGTTGGAAAGTTCTCCGGATATTTCGGCTGTACGTGAGCTTTCAGCTTCGCGGTCTGATATTCGGGAGAGCTCATCGCCAGCCCGTCAGCGCGGACCTGCGGATCTCCCCCGTGACAGTCAGCGCATCCGATCACCACACCGGGATTATGGTGCATCGTCGGCGCGTCGGTCTTCACATGGCAATCCTGGCAACCGCGGCTCTGCTCGGCCATGTGAGCCATGGTCAGCCCAGGTCGAATCACCTCAACGGTCGGCATAACGACGGGAGCGTTCTCCGCTCCGGCCATACGAGTGGAGAGAGCAAACCACACTGCCATCGTAATCCAGAGGACTCTGTGCATCGTACGCCCGCCTGCCGCCATAGACCGCCTTAGTACTGGAGGATTACGTTTGTGAATACATCGTACAGCCGCTTATCACCGAAGAGGTTCTCCAGCCCCTTCTCCGGTAAGAGGAGCGCCCCCCCGAACCGAAACTGAACGTTGTTATTGAGGAATGGTCGATAAAGTAGCCCCGTCGATATGTCGAATCCGATGTCTCGACCGATACTTCCATCTTGGCGCACCGCTTCAAGCGAGCTGGTGTCATCGAACTGGAGATAGCTCACGTTATTTATCAACTTAAGCTTCGGTGTGAGTTCGAAATCAACACCGAGATTCACCAGACGGAGTCCAGGGTTTACAAAATTCGACTGCCCCTCCTCTTTGCCAGGGCGTAGATTCGGTAAGAGACTATTCCGGTTAACCAAATTCACCCCACCACCACCGATCAGTGGGATACCTTGGCGTTGCCAAAACGAGAGATCGCCCCCCGCGAAATTGGGCACATCGAAAATAGCATCGAACCCTTCAGCATCACCATCAAACGGATCGCGGTCACCTGAAGCCCAGAAAAACGACGTCCGGAACCTCATCCAGTTGCGATCGTACGAGAGCTCAAGCGCAGCCATCGCCGCGTTGATATCGACCTGCTGTCCCGCGATCTGGTTGTGACTCTCACTGCCAGTCACGTAGTAAAAAGCCGCCGTTGAATTGATTCGATCGAAGTGACCGTCTCCGGTAAGCCCGAAATAGGTCGATTGGATATTTTTATCCCGCTCATCACCGATGGCAGCCGGCCGAACGAGAAAACCGTTATTATCGTAGTGCTGCCCGTGGTCCCCCGCGTTATCGATGCGGTGAACGATACTACCTTGAATCTGGTGACCTAAGACCGGCTTATCTTGCCGATAGAGGTTTGCCACCATCACCTGCTCATAGCGATTGTGAAAAGTATTCACACCGGTATTCGTGTCTTTATCGAGTCGATTGAACCATCCGAGGTTGTACTGCCACAGGTTATTGTCGTGGTTCCCGAAAAAGCGCACCCCGGGGGCCTCGTCATTGAAAATAAACCCACGAAAATCGCTATTAAATTTCTGAATACCTACCCGGGTGGACACAAAATCGTACCGGTCGGTGATATTCGCCAAATGGACATCAGCGAACAACTCAAGGAAACCCACATGGCTATCACCACGGGTCGTGCCGCGCGTGGGATCGGCCCGGAGCGCGCCATCTTCGTCAGCGTCAGCATAATTCGCGCTCACCACCGGGACCGCGCGAAACTCGATATCTTGGGGCTTGAAGCTCGTATTGCCCTGGAACAGGACCAGCGAGAAGACAAAATTCTCCGCCACGACCCACTGATCTCCCGAGCCAAACGTATCGGTCGATTGGGGCTTATCCGTCGAGGCCCCCCCCACCGGAATAGGCAGTCGCCGCGCCTCGAAAAGGGTGTCCGAAATCATCGATAGCTCAAAGAACCACGGATGAGCCGGATCCCCAAAGACCGGGATATCCCCCTTCAAAACATTCTGATTATAGGGATCGTACCACTTGCCGGCATAAAACTGTCGCCACCGATCGAACACCGGCGCAAAATCAGAGGCCGAGCTCTCGATGTCTGGAATCACCTCGTAAATGTATTGGGGGAACTGCACCGGCCTGGACTCCTCCCCTGGGCGCTGACGCAGACGAGAATCGCGCGGAACCGAGTCCTCAAGAACCTCCGGTGTCGCCGCAGGGACTCCCTCTTCAGCGTCAACCGGCGCGACGAAACCCAGCCATACCCCACAGCCGATGCCGAAAAGTCGCGTTACCACCCCGAAGAAAAAAACGCTGCCGTCGCTCTTCATCCCTTTCATACCGTTCGAGCCGAGATCCTAAAATCTATCGCATACGTTCTGGCTGTTGTCGCCACGGAACGGTGCCTCAGGGCAGTTGACGTAGCGAAGTCGCGCTCCTTGAACTAACAGCTCCGGCACATCGGCGCGAATCTCAATCGGCGCATTAAAGCCATACATCGAATCCCCGACTCCCCCATTACCCGAGTCATCGAGTCCCTGACGACTTGACCCATAAAAGGCGATCAGATCATCTTGATCGATTCCATCCCCCGAAACCCCGATAGCTCCAATAAGAGTTGTCCCCCGATAGAGTGGAACCGAGCCCGGAAAGATCTGAATACCGTTCGCCGCAGCCGGGCCGAACACTCCGGTGTTGCCACAGCTCGCAGGTGCTCCCCCGCCCAACGCGGCCGCCAGCCCCCCCAAAACGAAGTCCAGCTGTAGTCCGGTATTAAAAGGACTCCACGACTCCCCTACTCCGCTACCGGGAAAGGGCAACGACAGGGGGCCGTTTCCGTTCCCATTGATCCCATCGACAAAGAACGGACGCGCTAAGTTCCCCACACTTCGATTCGCAAACGCCCGACCGTTCGCAAAAGCGTCGCTACCGAGCACCCCTTGAGCCGCCGCCACATAACCCCCAAGGCCCGCTGCGGAGAGCTGGGCAGCCGCATTCGGCCGACTAAAAACAACCGCGGCCCGAGCTTTTTGCAGCGCCACATCGATACCGAAAACCGGCGCATCCTCGCTCCGAATGAATCCGAGCGGCCGACCGGTCGAGTCAATTACCCAGATTGAGACCCGGGCGGCGTCGTCGAGGGGCCGCCGAATCGCTGCCCGCGCTCGAAAAGCGGTCAGCAGGGCCGAGTTAAGAAGCGCATCAACCTCGTTACTTTTAAGCTCCGCCCCCCCGGGCAGCACACTTCCGTTCTGTGGTGGAAATCGGTTATTCCCCCCACCATCGACCAGAATCGCCGCCGGCATCCCTCCACGTGCCGTCTTGGCGACTCCGGAGGAGGGCTCCCCAAAGACAGCACCATCACGCACCGCGCCGTTCGTGAATCCGCCGACCCGCACGAAACCGGCGGGATCGAGCGGCGGCAAGGCGGCGACAGTGAGTGCGAGGTCGTTGTAGCCAAGGTCCGTGAAACGCAATGCCTTACCGCCGACATTCATATTGGCAGCGGTTCGGGCAGACGGCGCCCCGAACCCACGAGTCGCAAAAAGCGCCACCCGCTCCTCGGGATCGTCATCGGTATCAGTAACCACTCGATCGATAGTATAAAGGGAGTCGAACTCAACCCCGACTCCGCCCACGAGATCCCCGTTCTTATAAAGGGGCAGGCCGCCGGGATCTGCGGAGAGACCGAGAGGCAAAGGGCGTGGACCGATGGAGCCACCGGCATTGAACCTTCCCCGTCCACCCGCGGCCGAGTTGTGCGCCACCACATCCCCACACAAAAGCTGCGAGAACTGCACCCCAAAAAGAGGCCCACCCGGCTGGTTGCGCTCCTGCGGATTAAAGTTTTCTTGAATGATCTGGCTCGCCGTTCGGGTTGAGAACGCGTTCCCCTGGCTACTGAGGTACGCCCCGGTTCCCGCCTTCGAAATCGCCGCAAGGGTAGCCGGGACCGTCAATCCTTCGAGCCCTCCGGTCGCTCCGATCTGACCGTTGATAGAGGCGCCTCCGGGCGCGCCCGCCATCTGATAGACCGCGAGCACGTTGCCAACTCGATCGACAACGGCGAAAGTCGCAGCGGTTCCAAGCGTCTCTGCACCCTGGACACCGTTCGCTATGATCGTACGCACCTCATCGGCTGAGAGATTCAGATTGGCACAACCGCCGGTGCACCCGAAGTCAGCGCTCGTTGAGCCACCCCGAGAATCACCGCCCCCTTCACCACCACCGCCGCCTCCGCCCCCACACCCAGCGAGGCTCAGCGCCAGAGCACTGAGCCGAAGAGCATGCCGGAGTGACTCAAGCGCAAACGTGGATTTCATGGTTACTCGCCCCATCGCCAAAAACTACACCGTGAGCTTCCCCACAGAATCATCGGTCACCGCACCGGACGGCCGACGATATCCGCAATCGAATGCTTCCTATCAAGATCCATCAGGAGCGACTCGTGGAAGGAATGGCACATAATGCAATCGCTCCTCACCGTTGAGTGGCCGCCTGTTGGATGCTGCCCACCAAGAGCGCTATGACAGGTACGACACGAATCGACCTTTGGCAACAAAACGTCGCTCGTTTGGGTTGAGCTTCGAGCACCCTCATGGCAGCTCTCACAACTGACCTCTTCATGCGCACCGTGGCTAAAGATCGCCTCCGGCATCCAAACCTCTGGAATCTGGGGCTTTAATACCTCGTATCGACTCCCCCCCTCCTCACGAAGCTGATCGTCGCTGACATCCTTCGTTGAGACCTCGTGACACAAATAGCACGCCGTTTTGGTAAAGAGCATCCGCTCTGCCTTCCGACTCTCGTCCTCCACGAATGCCCGAATGAAATCCTCATCGACCTTGGGTTGCGCCTCCATACTCGCCGCCCGCCCCCCTGGCTTGACG
>JBILDU010000078.1:0-14662 GCA_044352465.1 Bdellovibrionota bacterium | reverse complement strand
CGGTGGGGCATCGAAAGAGACTGTGACGGAAGCTTTTAAAATCCTCCTCTCCGATCCAAACGTGAAGGGTATTCTCGTAAACATATTCGGTGGCATCATGAAGTGTGACGTCATCGCCTCCGGTGTGGTTGAGGCTGCACGGGAGCTCGGAGTGAAGGTCCCACTTGTGGTTCGACTCCAAGGAACGAACGTTGAACTTGGGAAGAAGATTTTATCTGAGTCCGGGCTCGCGATCACGCCGGCTGATACCATGGACGATGCGGCGAAGAAGATCGTCGCGGCGGTTAAGTAAATTTAGAGGTCACGTTATGAGCGTTCTTGTTAACAAAGAGACCAGGGTTATTACCCAAGGCATGACCGGCAAGACCGGTTCGTTTCACACCAAGATGTGTCACGAATACGGCACCAAGATGGTCGCTGGAGTTGGTCCGGGGAAAGCCGGTCAGGAGTTCATGGGGATTCCGCTTTTCGACACCGTTGCCGATGCGAAGAAGGCGACCGGCGGGAATGTCTCGGTGATTTATGTGCCCCCTCCGTTCGCAGCCGATGCGATTATGGAGGCGGTTGATGCCGATTTAGACCTTGTTATCTGTATCACCGAGGGCATACCGGTGCTCGATATGTTGAAGGTGCAGGCCTTTATGCAGGGGCGTCGTACCCGCCTGATCGGCCCCAATTGCCCCGGGATTATCACCCCCGGAGAGGCCAAGATCGGAATCATGCCAGGACACATTCACAAGCCCGGCCGGATTGGTGTTGTGTCCCGTAGTGGCACCTTGACCTATGAGGCGGTCTTCCAACTCACTGAGCTTGGTATCGGCCAATCTACCTGCATCGGCATCGGCGGCGATCCCTTGAACGGCACAAATTTCATCGATTGTCTGGGTCTCTTTAATCAAGACAAAGACACGGATGCCGTCATTATGATCGGCGAGATCGGGGGAAGTGCTGAGGAGTCTGCGGCGGCGTGGATTAAGGCGAACATGAAGAAACCGGTGGTCTCGTTCATCGGGGGTGCTACGGCTCCGCCAGGGCGCCGTATGGGCCATGCCGGTGCGATCATCAGCGGAGGTGCCGGTACCGCTGAAGCCAAGTTCGCAGCGCTTGAGGCCGCCGGGGCCCATATCGTCCGCTCTCCCGCTGAGCTAGGAAAGAAGATGAAGGCGGTGCTATCCTTGTAGCTCGTCGCGTGTGGCTCTTCGGAGTTGGGTTGTAAGAATCTCTTTTTACAGCCCATCTCGGGGCCATCTCCGCAGCATTTCCTCAGAGAGGGGCCACGTTAAAAATCGCTCATGATTTCTTGGTGGGCGGCGAGCGCCATCGCTGGAGCCTTAGCAACCGAAAAATCGGTGGTCTCCGGTTCTCGAGTTAACTTCTACCGGTGAGTGCATATCCGGTGGCCTTATCGCCATCGCGGCTTCTCTGGCGTGGGGCCTCAGCCCTCTCGTTCCTGACAACCTCGCGTTCCTAGGCCTCAGCTTGCCGATTCTGTGGGCTCAGAGAGAGGAAACGTCGTGCGTTGACCGTTACCGGAGGAGCGGCGGCGAGACGCCACCTGAAGACCGTTGTTTTGTCCGGCTGGCGCTCCTCATAACCACTCGGGCAATACTGGCTCGAACGGATGCAAGCCGTAAAATCGTTGGTAGTGAGTCGGCACGGAATCCCCGGAAAATCGAGTGGCGGGCGGTGAATCGTCGTGGAGGTCCCGGGAATAACGAATACCGGTCCCTGAATTCCCAACTCCTCATGGAGTGCTCGGCTTAGACCGAGCTCCGGTGCCTCACCGATTTTTAATTTCTCCCATACGGCGAAATCAGAACCTCGAATGCGGCATCGACCATCGGCGAAGCGTTGCTCCGCCTCAAAAAGCTGGAGTGATTTGCCATCGAGAGGGGAGGCGTAACGTACGTCAACCCGTACGACGGAAGCAAAGCGGTAGAGGCGGCCCTCAAATAAATCAAGCCGGGCCTCCGACTTTTCAATCTCATCAACAAGGCTACGAAAACTCTTGTGCGAGCCTGTGCCCCAAGCAGCGGTAGAGATTTTATGTTCCCGAAGAAGTTCTGACACGCCTAGCTCGAGCGCTTCACGGCGTCCGGGGAGGTTGGTGTCCTGCGCTTGGTTTTGGTGGAATAGCTGCTTCGCTTCCATGCGCGTCGTTTAAACTTCTTAAACGACCTTACCACCAGGCAGAACGGGTCTCAATAAAATTGTTGAGCCTATCCGACAAAAGTTTTGAGCGCACCGCGCTAGCTTGCAGGAGCACCGGGAGGACAAACGAGTGGCCGCCTCACGCGGAGCGGAAAACTCAGCGGCTATAAAAAGGGTGTACATGGGGGGACGGGGAGCTTAGGTCTGCCCCACAGGCATTCGAGTAGCCAGCCCATTCAATAAGCGTTTCCCTAAACCCAGAGGTCGTTTTTTGAGTCGGTCCGAATTGCTCCGCTTGTTCTGAGTTCGTCCATTTTAAGGACTATACGGCGTTGTGCTTGTTCAATCTCGGATAAGCGGGTTGGCGGCAGCGCGGCCAAGTCCTCTCGAACCATGGTCTGCTTCCGCTCAGACATATTATTGAACAGGATATCCTTGACCGTCTGGCTGGCGGTTTTAAGAGAGAGCACCAGGTCTTGATGGGGAATCTCCTTGAGAAGAACTTGGAGTCCCTTCGTGTTGAGCTCGATGATGCTGTCGAAGCGAATGATGTTGTCGGCTATCTTTTGGGCGATGGCTGGGTCGACCGCCTCAATGGCCCTTTGTAACCGCGCTTGAACGGCGGGTTTCATCCGGCTCAAAATATCGGCTGCAACCTTAGGTCCGTTTACAGATTCACCATCCTGGTTATCTTGATCGCCTTTGCCCACACCAAACTCCTTCATCAACGTGCAGTCTGAGTTCGTTAGAATCTCCCGTCCTCAATAGTTAAGATGCCTTAGCTCGCCAGAGCGGCTTCTAATTTTAGTCATAGGGGGAGGCTTCGTGGGGGGAGGAGAGAGGTAGTGAGCCATAAGGGAAGGGTTAAATCGCCCCAGGCGCTTGATCTTAATGGTGAAATCGGGCAATTATCCAAGCCTGCCAATCGAGGCTTCGGTATTATCCCCGAGCCCTTACTCTCTTGTGGCGACGTAGCTCAGCTGGTTAGAGCGCGGCACTCATAATGCCGAGGTCGGTGGTTCGAGTCCACCCGTCGCTATTTTTACCGCTCGGCGCTTCGGCCCAGGGGGCTTTCGCCCCCTCTCGCGCTGATCGCGCGTTCACCCCTGGGGAAACTTTGGGGATGGGGCGTCGTGCTCGTAATTTCCCCGCTCGGCGCGTTTTTTCCCGCTAGGCGCTTTTGCCCAGGGGGCTTTCGCCCCCTCTCGCGCTTATCGCGCGTTCACCCCTCGGGGATCGGGGGGGTGTGGGGCGTTGTGCTCATCATGTCGAGGTGGCTGCTTCCCCGTCTATTTGAAATCCCTTGAATCGTGCTTACCTATAATCTTAAGCCACGAACGGTTGAGACAGGATAGGCGCGTGAAATTTCAAGATTATTACGAAATACTCGGGGTCAAACGTGAGGCGTCCGCTGAGGAAATCCAAAAAGCCTATCGCGGACTGGCGCGTAAGTACCATCCGGACGTCAACAAGGCGGAGGGAGCCGAGGATAAATTTAAGCAGCTAGGTGAGGCCTACGAGGTCTTAAAAGACCCGGAGAAGCGCCGTCGCTACGATGCTCTCGGTGCAAACTGGAAGGCTGGTCAGGATTTTCGTCCACCTCCGGGGTTTGACAGTGCGCAGTTTGGCTCAGCCGGCGGAGCCGGTTTTGATATGGGCGGCTTCAGCGACTTTTTTGAGGCCCTCTTCGGGGGAGCACAAGGTGGCGCTGGATTTGACTTCGGTGGCGGCGGGTTTCGCGCTGGGGGCACGCACGATTTTGGCCGTATGTTTGAGGAGAGCGCTCGGCCCCGCGCCGGAGCAGCTCAGGAGGCCGAGATCACCTTAGGTTTAAGCGATGTATACAACGGTTCCAAAACGGGGATATCGCTTGAGGGCCCTCAAGGGATCAAGACATTGATGGTGCAGATTCCGGCGGGAACCACGAACGGTTCGACGATACGGCTTCAGGGTCAGGGGGCACGGGGAGTGCGCGGTGCCCCAGCGGGGGACCTCCTTCTGAAGGTAAAGATCGCCCCCCATCCCCGGTTCAAAGTCGAGAATTTTGATCTCACAACAACCTTACCGGTAGCTCCGTGGGAGGCGGCACTCGGTGCGAAGGTCGATCTCGACACGTTGGATGGAGGTTTGAAAATCACTATCCCGGCGGGGGCGCAGAGCGGACAGCGCTTTCGTCTCAAAGGTAAGGGGCTGCCGAGGACGAAGACTGAGCGAGGGGATCTTTTCGCTGAGCTGCAGATCTCGGTGCCGCGGAAGCTCTCCGGTGAAGAGCGTGAATATTTCGAAAAGTTGTCGCGGGTCTCAGCTTTTAATCCGCGGGCTTAATAGAGTTTAGAGGGAGGGGCTATGGACTTCAATCGATTGACCGAAAAGTGCCAAGAGGGGATTCAGGCGGCGCAGGTAAAAGCGGTGCGTTACGGCCACCAAGAGGTGGATGGTGAGCATGTGCTGGCCGCGCTGGCGGAGCAGTCCGAGGGGCTTGTGCCGCGCATTCTGACCAAGATGGGAGTCGACGGTAAAGCGTTTGCCGATGCGGCGAACGGCGAATTGGACCGGCGCCCCTCGGTGTCGGGCCCCGGGGCTGAAGCCGGGAAGATTTATGTCTCGCAGCGACTTCAAAAAGTCTTCCTCCGCGCTGAGGAGGAGGCGAAGCGGCTCAAAGACGAGTACATCTCCGTTGAGCATATTATCTTAGCTCTCCTCGAGGAGGGGACGAAGAGCGTCGCCGGTAAGCTGTTCAGTACCTTCCAGATCACTCGTGAGAGATTTCTGGAGACCCTCACCCAGATCCGGGGTAATCAGCGGGTGCAAAGTGCCAACCCGGAGGCAACCTACGAGGCGCTCGAGCGATATGGGCGTGATCTGGTGAGTGAGGCCCAAAAAGGCAAGCTCGACCCGGTTATCGGACGCGACGCTGAGATCCGTCGGGTCATCCGCGTGCTCTCGCGCAAAACCAAAAACAATCCGGTACTCATCGGCGAGCCGGGGGTTGGTAAAACCGCTATCGTCGAAGGGCTTGCCCAAAGGATCGTGCGGGGCGACGTGCCGGAAGGGCTCAAGGAGAGAACGGTATTTGCCCTCGACATGGGAGCGCTCGTCGCTGGGGCGAAATACCGGGGCGAATTTGAAGAGCGCCTCAAGGCGGTCTTGAACGAGGTGAAGAAGTCGGAGGGCCGGATCATCCTCTTCATCGACGAGCTCCACACTATCGTGGGTGCCGGCAAGGCGGAAGGGGCGATGGATGCGGGCAATATGTTGAAGCCGATGCTCGCTCGAGGTGAGCTCCATTGCATCGGTGCAACCACCCTCGATGAGTACCGCAAATACATCGAGAAGGATGCTGCGCTTGAGCGACGTTTTCAACCGGTTATGGTGGAGCAGCCGAACGTTGAGGACACGATCTCGATCCTGCGGGGTGTGAAGGAGCGATTCGAGGTTCACCATGGCGTGAAGATTCAGGACAATGCTCTTGTCGCGGCCGCAGTATTGTCGAATCGGTATATCTCGGAGCGGTTTCTTCCGGACAAAGCGATCGATCTCGTGGATGAAGCGTGCGCCACTATTCGGACCGAAATCGATTCGATGCCGGCGGAGCTTGATGAGGTGACTCGACGGGTGCGACAACTGGAGATCGAGCAGGCTGCACTCTCCAAGGAGAAAGACGACGCGAGTAAAAATCGGCTCGGTGAATTGAAGAAGGAGCTCGCCGATCTCAAAGAGAGATCCACCGCGATGAATGCGCAGTGGGTGGCTGAGAAGGAGGGAATCCACAAGGTTCAAGCGCTTCGTGAATCACTTGAGCAGATGCGGCGAGAGTGTGAGCGCGCCGAGCGGGGCTCGGATCTGACGAAGGCGGCGGAGCTCCGGCACGGGCGGATTCCGCAGATGGAGCGAGAGCTTAAAGCCGCCGAGGAGGCTATCAAGGCTCGTGAGGGCGGCAAGAGCCTCCTGAGAGAAGAGGTTACCGAAGAAGAGATCGCTGAGATCATCTCCCGCTGGACCGGTATTCCGGTGACCCGGCTGGTGGAGGGAGAGAAGGAGAAGCTCCTCAAGCTGGATGCGATCCTTCACGAACGGGTCATTGGTCAGGATGAGGCGGTGCAGTTTGTTGCAGACGCAGTCATTCGCGCCCGTGCGGGGATAAAAGACCCTCGCCGTCCGATCGGGTCGTTCATCTTCTTAGGCCCGACAGGGGTCGGCAAGACCGAACTGGCCAAGACTTTAGCGGCAACCCTCTTCGATTCCGAGGACAACCTCATCCGGATCGACATGAGCGAGTATATGGAGAAGTTTGCTGTATCGCGCCTCATCGGCGCACCCCCAGGGTACGTTGGGTATGAGGAGGGTGGGCAGCTTACCGAAGCGGTGCGGCGCAAGCCGTATGCGGTAGTGCTCTTCGACGAGATCGAGAAGGCGCACGGCGATGTCTTCAACGTGCTGCTGCAGATCCTCGATGATGGACGGGTCACGGACTCGCAGGGACGTACCGTTGATTTTAAAAATACAGTCATCATTCTCACCTCGAATATCGGCTCACAGCATCTCCTCGAGGGGATCACTGAGCGGGGAGAGATCCTCGAAGGGGCGCGTGGTCGGGTGATGGGCGATCTGCAGGGTCGCTTTCGGCCGGAGTTTCTCAACCGCATCGATGAGATCGTGCTGTTTAAGCCGCTGACCTTGGCGGAGATTACTCGTATCGTTGACCTCCAGATCGCCGATGTGGCGAAGCGACTCCGCGACCGAAATATCTCCCTTGAGATTACTGCGGAAGCAAAGGAGTATGTAGCGAAAGCCGGATACGATCCGGTCTACGGTGCGCGCCCCTTAAAGCGGTATATCCAGCGGCAGCTTGAGACGAGAATCGGTCGGGCGCTCCTGGCGAATGAGATCGCTGAAGGCTCGGGTATCAAAGTGGAGCTCAAAGATGGCGAGCTCGCGGTCGTCCCGGTGCCTGTACCGACCATGGCTGCGGCTTAGAGGAAAGGAACGATGGATTGGCTCAAAAGCTTATTGGCGGTGTGTCTTCTTTTGACCCCTCGGGTCGACGCATTCGCTGCTGGTGGTGGTGAGGCGATTCCTCTCTCGCGGGAGGGCGACGCAGTTGTTTCTCTTGAGACCACCTCGCCGCGCGATGCACTCGAGAGAATAAAAAGCGGTGCTTTAGTAGTTGATGTCCGTACCCCAGAGGAGTTCGCCGCAGGGCACCTTGAAAACGCGATTAATGTGCCCCATACCAAGATCGCAGAGAATCTTGCGGTCTTTGGAGACGATAGAGGACGTGAGATCGTTCTTTACTGCCGCTCGGGCCGGCGCTCCGGCCTCGCGGTGGCTGAGCTGAAGGCGCTCGGTTTTACCAAGGTCATCAACGGCGGGGCGTATAAAGATATCGTCGGAGCGAGATAGAAGGTCCCCGAGTTGGCGTACGAGTTCGTTGAGCATACAGCGGATATTGCGCTTCGAGCGCGCGGTGCGAGCGAGCGAGAGCTCTTTATCGAGCTCGCCCGGGGAATGAGCGAGTATCTCTTTGGTGGCGAGACAGAGGCTGGTTCGAGCTCGTTCATCACCGAAGAGACCGTTGAGCTCCACGCCACAGATGGGGTCGGGCTCATCGTTGATTGGCTCTCACATATCCTTCTCCTGACCTCGATCCATCACGGGCGAGTCGTCGTGAGAGAGATAACGCATATCTCATGCACTGCGGTTTATGCGAAACTCGCGGTTGTGCAAGGTGAGCAACTTGAAGATATCAAAGCGGTTACCTATCATGGACTGAAGGTGGTTCACACCCCCGATGGTGTTGAGGCGTGTGTCACGTTCGATATTTAAGTGTGACGAGCCGTCGGGGTGATCGATCAAAGATCGGAAGGGTGGAGTGCCACAGGTTGTGTGAGCACGGCTCTGGAGGGCCGGACTCTGTCCGGCCGAATAGCGCCACAGGTGATTCAAGCACGGCTCGACAGAATCGAGCCATCCACAGATCGCGAGGGGTAATGCAGGGCTGTCTTCTGTGAAGAAACTTTTTGTATGACCCACGGCCACGTTACTCGCGCCGATCTTATCGAACTTTCGCCGTACCTATTTGAGGTCCCGGCATCTTTTCGCGCCGATATGCGCGCACCGGCGCGATTTTACACCCGCGCCGATCTCATCGACGCGATTCTCTCCGACACCTCGGTCGATCAACTTGTCAACGTCGCCACGCTACCCGGGATCGACCCGTACGCACTGGCGATGCCTGACATGCACCAAGGCTACGGCTTTCCGATCGGAGGGGTGGCGCCGATCCGCTCAAGCGACGGGGTCATCTCGCCCGGAGGTGTGGGCTACGACATCAACTGTGGGGTGCGGCTTCTTTTAAGCCGTTTCATCCGCGCCGATATCGCCGATCGCCTCGAAGGTCTCGCAACCCAGCTCTCCCGCGATATCCCGTCCGGTGTGGGGCGGGGAGGGGAATTTGTCCTCTCCGACGAGGAGATGGATCGGGTGCTTAATACCGGATGTGAGTGGGCGCTGCATAAAGGGTACGCGAGAGAGGAGGACCTCGAATGTATCGAGGAGCGGGGAAGCTACCACCACGCCGATGCCGGGGCGGTGTCGGAGCACGCTAAAAAACGGGGGCGCGACCAACTCGGCACGATCGGATCGGGGAATCATTTCGTAGAGATTCAGGAGGTGGAAGAGATCCTCGACCCGCCCACCGCCGAGATTTTCGGACTCTTCAAGGATCAGATTACGGTGATGATCCATACCGGGTCGCGGGGGCTTGGGCACCAAACGTGCACCGACTATGTCCAGGTGATGAATAATGTGCTCACGAAATACGGAATCGAGCTTCCCGATAGAGAGCTTTCATGCGCGCCGTTTATGTCCCCCGAGGGGCAGCGCTATTTTCAAGCGATGGCGGCGGCGGCGAATTTTGCGTGGACCAATCGTCAGGTGATAACCTACGCCGCGCGGAACGCTTTTAAACGGTGCCTTAAGCTTGAGGACTCCGAGAATCTAAAACTTCTTTACGATGTATCCCACAACATCGCCAAGCTTGAGACCCACGGGGTTAAGGACTACATCGTGCACCGCAAAGGTGCGACCCGTGCCTTCGGCCCCGGGAGGGAGGAGATCCCGGAGCGGTACCGTGAGGTGGGCCAACCGGTGATAATCCCCGGCTCGATGGGGACGTGCTCGTACGTGCTACGGGGCACGAAGCTCGGCATGCACGCGAGCTTCGGCTCCTCGTGCCACGGGGCTGGACGGCAACTTTCAAGGATGCGGGCCCGAAAAACGATCGACTATAACCAGCTCCGGCGCGACCTCGCCGCGAAAGGCATCATCATCCGCTCCGCCTCGGCGAAGGGGCTTTTGGAGGAGGCACCGGTTGCCTACAAAGATGTGAACGCCGTTGTTGATGTGGTCTCCCACGGCGAGCTCGCGAAGCCGGTGGCGAAGCTTAAGCCGGTGGCGGTTATTAAGGGCTAAAACGGGGCAATTCCGGGCAAATCTTTCAGTTCATCGGTTCCATCCGGTGTGGTAGAACTCCTCTGGAGGAGTTCCTTTATGACGCCACCCCAAATCTTCGATGTACCGGAACGTGTTGCAAAGCACGCCCTCCTTGATAACGTTCAGTACGAAGCGCTCTACAAACGCTCGATCGAAGACCCCGAAGGTTTCTGGAGCGAGCGCGCGCTGGAGTTCGTGTCCTGGTTCTCCCCGTGGAAGACGACTCTTGAGCACGATTACCCGAAAGCCCATATTCGGTGGTTTCAAGGAGGCGAGCTTAACGTCTCCTTTAACTGCGTCGATCGCCACGTTGAGGGGCGGGGGGATAAGACCGCAATCATCTGGATCGGGAACGAGCCGGGTGATGAGCGAAAGATTACCTACCGAGAGCTCCACACAGGTGTATCAAAGGCAGCGAACGCGCTTAAGGCACTCGGGGTTAAGAAAGGAGACCGGGTTGCGATCTACATGCCGATGGTCCCGGAGCTTGCGATGACGATGCTCGCCTGCGCCCGAATCGGTGCGGTGCACTCGGTCATCTTCGCTGGATTTTCGGCCGAGGCGGTGCGAGACCGGGTGCTCGACTCAAAATGCAAGGTGGTTGTTACCGCGAACGAGGGACTTCGCGGGCCGAAGTCGATTCCTCTGAAAGAGATCGTTGATACGGCGCTCGATGGGGTCGATTGCGTTTCGGCGGTGCTCGTCTACCGCCGCACAGAGTCGGCGTGTAACCTTGTGCCGGGGCGTGATGTGCTGTGGGATGACGCGGTTTTGAAGGCATCAGCGGAGTGTCCCGCGGAGAAGCTCGACGCCGAGGATCCACTTTTTATCCTCTATACCTCTGGTTCAACAGGTAAACCGAAAGGTGTGCTGCATACCCAAGGTGGTTATCTCGTCTATGTTGCGACGACGCACCGCTACGTCTTCGACTGCCACGAAGACGATGTGTATTTCTGCGCCGCCGATGCGGGTTGGATAACCGGGCATTCGTATATCGTCTACGGCCCCCTCTGTAACGGTGCCACGACGATAATGTTCGAGTCGATGCCGACCTATCCCGACGCGGGACGGTATTGGGATATCGTCGAACGTCACAAAGTCACGATTTTCTACACCGCACCGACCGCCATTCGTACCATCGCGAAGGAGTCGGACGATTTTATAACCCAGTACGATCGAAGCTCGCTCCGTATTTTAGGGAGCGTGGGTGAGCCTATCAACGATGCGGCGTGGCGGTGGTACTTTGAGCGGGTGGGGGATAGCCGGTGCGCGATCGTCGATACGTGGTGGCAGACCGAAACGGGGGGCATCATGATTACGCCCCTGCCGGGTGCGACCCGCACAAAACCCGGTTCCGCAACCCGGCCGTTCTTCGGCGTTCAGCCGGTGATCCTCGATGAACACGGTAAGGAGCTTCACGGCAACGGGGTCAAAGGTCGGCTCTGCATTAAGTTTCCGTGGCCAGGACAGATGCGCACCGTCTACGGGGACCACGAGCGTTTCCGTAAAACGTATTTTTCAGACTACCCCGGTTATTACTTTACCGGGGACGCTGCGATCCGCGATGAGGACGGGTACTACTGGATCACAGGGCGGGTCGACGACGTGCTGAACGTCGCTGGTCACCGGATCGGCACCGCTGAGATCGAGAGCGCGTGTGTACAGTCGGGTGTTGTGGCTGAAGCCGCGGTTGTTGGGTTTCCCCATGACGTAAAAGGCACCGGGATCTACGCCTTTTGCATCCCCCGCGCTGGGGTTACGGCGAACGCAGAGACTACGACGGCGATCAAAGATGCGGTACGCCGTGTCATCGGACCCTTCGCACAACCCGATAAGATCCAGATCGTACCGGGGCTTCCGAAGACGCGCTCCGGGAAGATTATGCGCCGTATCCTCCGTAAAATCGCGGAGGGTGAGACCGAGAGCTTCGGCGATATCACCACCCTCGCCGATCCGGCGGTCGTGGAGCAGATCGCGCGGGGACGGCTCGAAGTACGGTAGGGGAACTTTCCCCTGAGATTAAAATCCGCGGTCCCCGTTATGATTCACCGTCGCCTGTTGACTATCGCGGTAGCCGCAGCGATTACCGCGATAGTCTGCCTTCTTATCGATGGTTGGTCGTATTCGATCGGGACGGTGGGGATAGCCTTCGGTCTCGTTCTCCTCATAGCCGTGGGAGCGCTGAGAGGTCCTCCTGTCGATGAACGACGTTTGTCGCCCTATCTTCCCAAATCGATACCGGGGATGGACATCTCGTTCCCCGTTACCGTCGAATCGTCCCGGAGGATGTCTCCATTTATTTCCCCCTCGGAGTTGCGCTCTCCGCCGTTCATCTGCGCGATCTCGGCTGGATGATCTTTCACGCCGCAGGGTGGTGTATCCCGCTCGTCGGTCTTGCGAACCTGCCCCGACTCATGCGGATCGTCCGTTGGGTCACCGTTCGGGAGGCGATCGGTAGTGGGGGAGGGTTTTTCCTCGGGAGCACCCTCTTTTACCCACACTACCTCTTTTTTATGATTCCCGGCGGGGTCCGCTAAAAGATCTCGACCTCTTCTTTGTAAGCTATCTTGTCATCACCTACGGGCTCGCTCGGCTCCTTACGGGGACATCCCCAACCGACACCGATTCGAGGTCGCGTGAAGCTCTCTTCTGGGGTAGCCTTACCGGAGGGGCGATTGTCGTGGCTCCGTTGGTGTTTCGCTAGCGGACATTCGCTCCCGTCGCCTGTTCGGCGGCAACGAGATCCGAGGTAGGGGAAACGAAGGCTTTTTGTAACATGTCGGACTCGATTCGAGTTCTTCAGAAGGTGATCGTGGTGGCGTTTCTCGCCACCATCGCGCTCACTTTACCTGCGTGGTTCGACGCTCGGCCGTTCCCGACCGCACCGGTGTTCGAGGCAACACCGCTGCCGTGTGAAGCGAGTCTCGCCCTTCTGGCGCTACTCGTCGGCTCGCTCGTGATGATTTTCTTTCGTCCGCACCGTAGCGCACCGGCCGTCGTGATGGCGGGGGCGTACGCCGTCTTTGTGCTCTTCGACCAGTCACGGCTGATGCCGTATCTCCTTCAGTACGTCGTTATGCTTGTTGTGCTCGGATGGGGGAGCCGCGGCAACCAGACTCGCGCCGATGTCGCGTGGGGGATGTGTCAGCTTATCTTGTTTTCGGTGTACCTCTGGGCAGGGATACAAAAGTTCAACGTATCGTTCGTTTTGCACGGCTTTCCGTGGTTCATCGAGCCGTTTATCGGGGTGATACCGGAGGAGCACCGCGTAATTCCTCTTCTTGGGGGAGTGCTCGTTCCGCTCATCGAGAGCGGTCTTGCGCTCCTTCTTCTGAGCGCCAAGCGGCGGCGGGTCGGTGTTATCGGTCTTACCGGGATGCATCTAGGTATCCTCCTTTGCTTGGGCCCCCTGGGGCATAATTGGAACCACGCCGTGTGGCCGTGGAATATCGTGATGATCGTATCGCTGTGGATCCTCTTTAGCCGGCCCTTCGGGATCGCGGCGATGCGGCGATATGCTCCAGTGAGCGGGCTGGTTGCGCTTTTCTATCTGATACTCCCGGCGTTCAATCTCGTGGGGCTTTGGGACGATTACCTCTCTCACTCGCTCTATTCTCGGCGGGGGGCGCGAGCGGTGATGAAGGTGCACCCCGAAGATGTTGCGCGCCTCCCCCGTGAGCTCCATTCAGGATTTATTACCCGGGATGATGGGCGAATCGAACTGTCGTTCGTGAACTATTCGATGTTGAACCTCGGTCTTCCGGTCTATCCCGAGGAGCGGGTGTTTCAAGAGATCGGACGTGAGCTTTGTAGGCGGTATGCCCTCTCAAACAAAACTGCGACGGTCGTCTATGGAAAGCCCGACCGTCGCAGTGGTGCCGTTTTTACCGAACGGGACGAGTGTGAGAGCCCAGCTAATTAGAGGCTGGGAGTTCGCTCAAATCTATATCGGCGCTAGCCGATGGTTTTGGACAATCGCAATTATTTTTATCAGATGGTTCCATAAGTTTGCACTTCGTCTGTATCTTGTCGCGTGCTTTGTATTTTTGGCCATACAGCTTTTCGCAGGCGCGTCCGCCTTCAACTGGTTTTAGAGTGCACTTCTCCCCGAATTCCTTGCAATAGTTTTGTTTCAGACTTTGACACGTATTGTCGGTGGTATCTTCACCAACGGTACATTGTACGTTGCGATGACATGAGGGGGGCAGTTTCTTTTTAGCCCCATCGTCACGGTAACAGTCAAATTCTATCCCCTGGGGGTCTGCAAGCATGAATGCCACCAATGGATCGACGGAGTCAGTTGCCAAGTCATCGTTACCGTGCGCTACTCCACACCAAACGGTTACTACCGTGAAGATCGAAAGAAGCGCTGGACGAAAAGATACTCGTCTCGTTGTCTTTGCGTAATCCATTGCGACCCCCCCAAAACCGCCGCCGTGGCGACTACATTTATTTTGAACCGAGCGGAGACACAATCGTAGACACGACCGCGTTCACCGACACAAAAAACGGTGTAGAGCTATCGCCGATCGTCTTAGATCGCGCCGAGACGGCGGCCCCCGATTAGCTGATATATCCCCAACGTCAAAAAGTGTTATGAGCACTTCCGTCGAAATGTTGCCTCGAAACAGAGAGTATATTCGATTTACTCCATTTTTTGGGGTGAGATGGTTGGAATAGCCATTTAATGAGAGCCGGCGCCGGTGTGCGATAACGCCGCTGTCGGCGCCGCTCAGCCCAAATTACAAGTCGAGAGGAAGGGCTACCCAGTTGAGTAGCGGTCGGGAACTATTTTGACCGCCTCACCACCGACCGGTCGACCGGGGGGCTCAACTAATTTGAAGCGACATTTGCGTGTAATGCAGGTGATCGCGGCGGCGACGGGGTGACTTCCCCCGTGAGCTCCATTCAGGATTTATTACCCGGGATGATGGGCGAATCGAACTGTCGTTCGTGAACTATTCGATGTTGAACCTCGGTCTTCCGGTCTATCCCGAGGAGCGGGTGTTTCAAGAGA
>JBILDU010000077.1:0-14727 GCA_044352465.1 Bdellovibrionota bacterium | reverse complement strand
AAACTCCAGCGTTTACGCGCCGCCGCAGCCCCGAGGCGCACCAGGCCGAACGGAGCTCTTTTGAGGCAAAGACCATCGTGCGGAGCGGCTTTGAGGTGCGCGAACCTTTTGAACCGGTTGGCGTGCCCGTTGCGGGGCTGTCATGAGCTCGATGGACGGCCCTCTGAGCTACCCTCGCCCCAGAGAATCCTCGAAAGTGCGTATCTTCAAGCAGGGACAATAGCCGCCAGCGCCCGAAGCGCTTTGGCGCACGCATTTTCGATATCGTTATCTCGAGCAAGCGTCACCCCCATGCGGCGATGCCCATCCACCGATGGCTTACCAAAAAGTCTTAGTTGGGTGTGAGCTTCGCGGAGAGCGCCGTCGATGTTCTGAAAGGAAATCTGGGTTGAACGCCCTGAGACGACGAGCGCCGCTGATGCTGCCGGACCAAAGTGCTCGATAGCTGGAATCGGGAGCCCAAGGATAGCACGAGCATGTAGCGCGAATTGGGACAGATCTTGAGATATCAGAGTGACGAGTCCGGTGTCGTGTGGGCGAGGAGAGACCTCGCTAAAATATACCGCATCTCCTTTAATGAAGAGCTCAACTCCAAAGAGCCCTCGGCCGCCTAAGGCTTCCGTCACCGCTCCGGCTATTCGCTTCGACTCAGCGAGTGCTGGCGCGCTCATCGGCTGCGGTTGCCACGACTCGCGGTAGTCCCCCTCAACCTGTTTGTGGCCGATCGGCTCGCAAAAAGAGGTGCCGCCGGAGTGTCTCACCGTCAGAAGCGTTATCTCAAAATCGAAATCGATGAATCCCTCAACGATCACCTTTCCTCTGCCAGCGCGTCCCCCAGCCTGGGCGTAGTCCCACGCGGCTTCGATCTCTGTCTCTGAGCGCACCAGACTCTGGCCCTTTCCCGACGAGCTCATGATTGGTTTCACCATGCAGGGGAGACCAAGGTCTCGAATCGCAGCGCGATACTCAGTCTCTGTCTCGGCAAAACGATACGGTGAGGTTCGCAATTTGAGCTCCTCAGCCGCCAGTCGTCGGATTCCCTCCCGATTCATGGTGAGCTTGGCCGCCCGTGCGGTCGGTATAACGGTATATCCCTCCCGCTCAAGTTCGCCGAGAGTGTCGGTCGCAATCGCCTCGATCTCGGGTACAATATAGTGAGGTTTTTCTTTTTCGATGACGGCTCGAAGCGCCGCACCATCGAGCATCGAGATGACGTGTGAGCGGTGCGCTACCTGCATCGCCGGTGCGTTGGCATATCGGTCGACGGCGATAACCTCAACACCGAGGCGTTGCAACTCGATGACCACCTCCTTGCCGAGTTCCCCGGCCCCACACAAGAGCACCCGCGTTGCGGTGGGGGAAAGTGGAGTGCCGATAGTCGTCATAGAATCCCTCCGATTAGGTTGGGCAAACTATAAAGCGCGCATCTTGGAGGCGTCAAAGAGAATAGGTAGCCACGGTCGCAGACCTGGTCTCGACGGCCCGAGCCCGTGCTCCCAGCTGCGAGACCGGTTATCGTGACCTCGTCATCGCTTCGCAACGAGTTGTTGCGCCGTCGTTCCACGGGGTAGCTTCGCGCGGGTGAAGAGCACCCGCTCGACCATTATCCCGAGTAACTTTTCAAGCTCCTCTTGCACCCGAGGAGATTCGAGCATGCCCAAAAGACGTGCGACCGCCTCGAGGGTACACAGATGGTGCGGCTTCTGTCCGATGCGTAATCGATACCTCGAGGGTCCCAGAGCGGGTATCGTTACCCGCCGTGCCCCGGTCTGTGCGGTGATGTGGGCCGCGATGTGTTTGGCCTGACTCCACGTTCCATCGGGGACGATCAGGGTGACTGGCCGCGTGAGCGCAGCGATCTGTTCCGGCATCATGGGTGGGTTACCTGTCTCGGGGAAGAGGAGCCACGTTTCACGCTCAGGCGAGGTAAGTCCCGAGAGGTCGAGTGGCTTCTCTCTCTCGCCTTGGTAGCGGGTCTCAGAGTTGGGTAGCGAATTAGTGATGAGCCGTGCGGTATTTGAAGTTTTATTTCTCTCGGCTACATGCATAACAACGACGACCCGAGTTTTGGTCTCGAGGATCGGCGTCACCGGGCAAAGACATAAAGTCTGAAGCATCCGGCATCTATCGCATCGCGGCGCCATCGTGGGTAACCTAAAGTGGCCTAATCCCACCACAATAGGGCCGGTGAGCCCAAGCTGCAATGGACTCGGAGAGTAGGGAGCACATTGCCCCGCCTGCGCCGCATGCTTTAGGCGATATCAGAGCGTTAAGGCTCACCCTTGATTCCGCACTTCTCCTGTCCCCTCGCGTATCTCGTCCGGTTCGCCCTACGGCCCCTTGATTCAGGGCTCTTAGACTCGATGCGAAGCCTATGTTAGGATTGTGTGAGCGCGGCTTTGAGGCCGCGGCTTTGTTTCTCTCGAAAAGCGGCAAGAAAAGTTCTTCGGAGTTTCAATATGTTTAATCGTCCACCCGTGGTTAATATGAGCGATCCCACGATGCGGGAAGCTGAGTTCCAATCGAACTACATCGCCAGGGTTTTTGGGCTTCGTGAGGCTTTTCGCGAGCTATCGAGCGGGCTGAAGGGGGTCGTGCCCCCGGGAGAGATCGTTCAACTCTCCGCGCAGAGTTGGAGGCATCGCGTCGAGGTTGTCGACTCGGGCGGTTTCGGTCCGGTCGGCTCGGTCTGCTCGCGGCGATACTTGGCGCTTACGAACGAGGGGCTGCGGGTCGTTGAGGAGACGCGGCACGCGACGAGACCGGGGGAGGAGTCCTCCCCCGGCAAGCCGCACATCATCGGCGAGCCGAACATTCTCACCGCGATGCGGGTAGCCTGGAGCGATACTCCGGATAGTCTGCGCGAGCGGAGCCAAGAGATCGTTGCGGCACGCCAAAGTCGCTAACATTTTCCGCTAACATTTTCCGCCCTAACTGATTGTTGTCGCTGCGCTTATTGCTGTTGGGCCGTTCTGTGCCGCAAAAAAGTAAGGAGCAGTTCGCCGCTTTACCTCGATAGGTTAGGAGACTCGGTAGAATATCCCGCCGACTAACTTATGGGGCCTCCTCCTATGTTAAAGCTCGATGTAGGTGCGAATCGACAGGAACAAGACCAAGCGCTCGATGAGAGTTATGGGTCGGTCACCCTCGGTGCGGCCGACCGAGCTGCCCTCATCGCCGATCTGCAGACCGATATCGCCCCTTTATCCTTCGATGAACAGAGGAGTCGCTCTTTCGGGAGTGAGCCGGAGGTGGTGCAGGATGCTGACCTTGATACCGGAGTGCGGGGACCAGCGAACGTGCTTCAATTTCGGGACGGTGCGTCGTACCAAAGCGTGCCGCAGGAGCTCGATAAGTCCCATCATATCGACCAACCGGAGCGGGATGGGGTGACTGGGCGATTTAGCTTCGCCACGAAACCGGGGCTTGATAGCCATGAAGACTCGGTTGGGCGGGTTTTGGTGATCGGTCGAAACGGTGACGTCAGCTCTCGTCTGGCGGCTTAAGTTCTGGACCAGGGGGCGGGGCGCGCGCAAGTAGCTTAACGTGGTAGGTTTCTGTATAAAAGTGAGGCATTATCGGCCGCGCTTTTATGCGCTCCTAGCGGCCATCTCAAGAATGAGCAGGGGCTCATTTTTGAGATGACTCCTAGGGGTGGGAGGCTTTGAAAAGGATGGGAGAGCGGAAACTGTTTCGGCTGCATCTCGTCGGTGGGAAAAATCCAAAGAAGGGCACGGAGCTCGCATTTGGAGTGTTTGGGGGATTGTCTATGCTTGGTTCAAATTTTAGTCGTCTCGTCGCGACCGTAGCTCTTGGATTGTTGGTGCTTGAGTCAGCTCATGCCGCCACACCGAGTGTGCGGGAGGTTCAGCTCAAGACCCTCGGGGAACAGCGGTGTATCCTCGGCTTTGAGGTTTCGGCGCCCCTGCAGCGCCAGGTGACCCTGAAGCGCTATCGGGTCGAGGTTCTCGATAAGCAGTCGCGGAAGTGGCGTTTGCGGCGGCAGCAGGCTTTTATCCGTGCGCGCACCGTTAGTGGGAAATCAATCATTCTTGACCGACTCGATCGCAAAACTCTTTACCGCTATACATTGGTCGACAAGAAAGGAAACAAGCTCTCTCGTTCGAAAGTAGGGAAGCTCTCGAATCTTCCGCTCTGTGCGCGTATCGCTGACGGGGTTACCGTCACTGGTGGGGATGTCACCATCGGTGGGGGCAACTCGGCCACGCCGACACCCACCCCGTCTCCGACGCCGACACCTCCTGCGCTCAAGTGTGTTTTCTTAGATGAGCTACTCCAAAATTGGGGCGGCACGGGCGACTGTGATCTTGATAACTCGGGCAGCATCGACTCGGCCGATCTGGGCTATTTTCTGAGCCGATCCTAGTGCCGAGGGGTGCGGAGGCACCCGTCGCGACGCGAAGGAGAGCCCGAAAAATGGACTTTTCTACGCGTCGCGCCGTTTGCCTGACCTCGCCCTCATGACGGCTCGACTGGGCTCGCTGTAACTACAGTCGAAGCTAGCTAGCTGCGCTTCGCTTTGAAAGAGGCATGCGCAGGAGGCTGCTTAGCAGATAACGCTGACCGATTCCGATATATACACCTGGCGCTCCCCGAGTGTCGGGTTCGTGACGGTAGCGAGCGGAGCGAGGTCGCTCGGGTCTCCACCGAGCGACCGGATAGATTCAGTCGCGAAATCAACAGGCAAAAACGGCTCCTCTATTTGACTCGTCTCGACCGTTATCGAGAGCGTCGGTTTGGGGTGATGAGATGACGAGTCGCCATTTTCATGTTTTTCCCCTGCAAAAAAACCGATCACCGGACCATCCGAGAGCGCTCGACCGCTTCGCGGTGCAGCAAATGCAGTGCGTGAGACTGTGACCATGTCTTCAGGGCTTTCCTCTTCCGGTTCTCCGCCCATCGCCGCACTTTCATCCGCAGGTTCGCCGTTGGGCTCGTCCCCGGCGCGGGTCTCCTCGCCCTCTGCTGCCGCCAGGTCTTCCTCTTCCATAGAAATCTCCGGACCGGGAGGCACGTCGTCCAAATCCGCGGTTATATCGAATTCACAACCCGCCACCTGAAACTCTCGCGCGAGGACAACGCTTGCCGGCTTATTTTGTATGATCGCATCGAGAAGCCCATCTTTAATCCGCTGTCGGGCAGTGGGCGAATCGTCCTCGACGAAGTCGCGCATCGCCTCGACAAAATAGTCTTTATTCGGGAGCGCGGTTTTTTTGAATATCGCCGCGAGCCCATCAGGGGAAGGGTCGGTAGCTTGAATCGACCTGAGTGCATCGATCGTTGGCTCCTGAGTGCCCTCTGTCGAGTTGCGGCGGTAACGTTCCAGCGCGGCTAAGTCCTCAAGGAGGGTGAGCCCGGTTGAAGCTTGGGTTACCACGAGAATGTAATCCTCGACCATGATAAGCGCGGTTTCGACCGGCGAATTCCACAGATACGGCATCTCGCCCAGCTGATCGAGGTGCGAGCGGGCTATCTTGGCTGCGTCAAAATCGACCTTTGTTTCAAGGCCAGCGGTAATTTTGCCGAGCTGCGAGTAGATCTGTACATAGCGGACCTGTAGATCGGTCAGCGAGTCCTCCTCCTCGGGAAGGACCCGCAGGGCGCACAGGGGGAGAAGATCGCGGCGTTGCGAAAGGTGAGGGTCTTGCGAGGGAACGGCGGTCTGAAGATCTCGCGCTACAACCTCAAGGGTGGCGCGCTCCTCGAGCTGAAACCGACGGGCGAGGAGATCGATCGCTCTTGTTTTGCACGATGCAGTATCGATCTCTCCGGCAACGAGAAGGACTTCTTGAACACGCTCCCATCGAGCTTGAAGTGAGTAGTTTGACTGATAGGAGAGCTCGCCGCTCCAATCGATGGTGAGTCGACACGTTTGCGGAGAGCTTCCGGCCGTCACCGTCACCACACAGCCGTCGTGGTTCGGATCATTGATCGAAAACTCGACACCAGCCTCCTCGGAGAGCTGCCGCTCGGCACCGCGTAGGGTGATGAGTTGGCGGATGAAGAGATCCATGCCCTGGGGTGATAAATCGGCGAGCTGGGTTCGGTCGAGCGCTTGTCCACGAGCTGTTTGCTCCAGGAATCGACCAAGCTCATCGGGTGCGAGAGAAAAATCCTCGTTAGGAAGAAGCTCCTCGTTAATAACCCTGCAGGCATCCTCGAGCGTTACTCCCTCGAGGGAGAGCTCTGCCGGGGCGTAACGCTGCATGATCGTATCGAGAGGGGGCTGGCCGAGTGAAGCTCCCGCGAGGGACAGAGGGTCTCCGACAGACGGTCCCTCGCTCGCGATAGGCCTGGCGTTTTGAGTTGAGGGAGGCACGGTGTGCGGAGCATAATTCGAATCGGGAACGCCTTGCTTGGGAACGCGGGGTTGGTGGTGTTCAGTCATCGTAGCGCCGGTTGGGTTGCCTCCCCCGGTTATATCGAAGCGTGGTGCGATGGTCAAAAAAAAGAGGCGTCCTCAAAGAGGCTTCCGGTGGGAGGTTCGCGGAGGTGTTTTTCATGGTTTCAGGGAGTTAGAGTTTAAAACGAAGACGCGTGTCCTCAGCAAGGTAGAGCGTCCGCTCGCCACAGAGCGGGTCATCGACGGCTGCAAGGTTGGGTAGGTCCCTCGTCCCGTAGCCTAGGAGATTGAGAAAAATCCGGGAGATTCGCTCCGGAAGGTGGACTTCCCCGAGTTGATTCGGTTGGACTGAGAGTTCGAGGGACGGGGCGTCGCCGAAGACGACGAACGGCGAATGGAGAGCTTCCGCGGTGGTGTCCCGGTGCGGAATAACGAACGAGGCGACCGGAGTAATCATCGTGGAATCAGAGGTCGCGATGCCAACCCGTGCAAACCGAAAGAGCTCCACGTTCTCCGGATCCTCATCCGCTTCCCAGGTTGATACCTCCCACGGGGCATTCGCGCTGTCCTCAGTGGGCTCAACGGGGGGCTCCTTTTCTTCGATCAGAAACTCTCGCCCCAAGGTGACAGTCGTCGGTATGCCAGCGCTGAGAGCGAAGAGCAGCCCGTCTTGCAGGTCCTCATCGACCAGGAAGTTCGCATGAGCCACGAAGTTTGAGAGCGCGGCGATGAAGTACTCTTTGGCGGGGAGTTCGAGCGCGGCGAAAAGTTGGGCTGTGAATGTCGGTGACGGCAAAGCGAGCTCGAGCGCCAAGATGCGGTCGGGGAGGGGCATCAGATCGCTCAACGACGCCTTTGTCGCGAATTCCTCGAGTGCGGCGAGGTCCTCCAGCAGGGAGATCCCCGTGGATCGGTGAGTGGCGATCAAGATGAAGTTTTCGACGACGAACCCCACAAGATGTTTATCGCTTCCTTTCAGAAAGGGGACGGGGCCGCACCGCGCGAGGTCCTCTCGGGTGAAGGCGCGGCCATCAAAATTCCCGCGAAGAGATACCTCGGGACTGAGACAGGCGAGTCTTCGGTAGAGCCGGGAAAGGCGCTGGTCGAGTTCAAGCCGCTCCTCATCTTCTTCAAACCGGTGGCGGAGCCCGCACCAGTGAATGAGGTCGGGCCGGAGCGATGGACTGGGGTCGACAAAGATGTCGGCATACCGGTCGTTGTGCGGAGTCACCTCCAAACTAAGTCCATCGGGGAGGGTAAACCGGTGAGGCGAGGTGGTGCTTCGCTGGGCCATCACGGTTGATGGATCGAGCGCCGTCAGAGAGGGGAGCAGATCCTCCACGCGCTCCCACCGCTTCTGAGCCGCGTAGTCGGTTTGGTAGGGAGAGTCCCCCCGCCAGTCGAGAGTTACTTGGAATGATTCAGGTGAGGAGCCGGCTGCTATCGTCACCGTACAGCCGGTTGCATGGGGGTGGTGGAGCTCGAGTTCCAAGGCGGCTGAACGTGAGAGCTTTTGTCCGACGGTTGAAAGCGTCGTCAGTTCGCGTAAGCAGAGATCCCCGAATCGCGGGGCGATACTTGCGGCGGCTTGGGGAGTCAATGGATCCCCCGTGGTGAGGGAGCTCACCACTCTCGTGAGCGCAGCGTCAAAGCCTGGCTCATCTTCGAGATGGTAGATCGTTTGAGAGAGGATTGCGACGACATCCTCGAGCGTGGAGGTGGGCACGGTGATTCGAGTGATGGTGCGATCTTGAAACAATTCGTTTAAGGACAGCACCTCGCGAGGATAGGCGAGCGGCTCGGGTAAGCGCTCAGGCTGGGCCGGCGCTTGGTCGGCTTCACCGGGGGGGGGCTCTGTATTCGGATGATGAGGTTCCACCGTCTTAAATCTCCCTGAAGCACCCTTGGGGTTGAGGCTGCTCCAAAATATATGGCTGGCCCCGGTCTTAGTCAAAAAATGAGCGTATTCAGGCTCCTACACGAGAGCCTGGGGCGTGGCTGAGCCGCCAGGTCCCCCGGCCCGTGGTCAATTGGACGGGACATTCTAGAAGTGCTACAACACTGTGCTTTTTCGAGGTCCGATTTAGCTCCGCACCTCGCTCGCGTTAGGAAGGCACCACGGCCTTCGCGCGACACATCAACCTAGAGCACCAAAAGGGTACGTTCGTTACCCAAAAAGACAAAACATGATGGAAGCAAGTAGTGAAGTAGTGTCTGGCTCCTTTGCCAGCGAGTTCGAGAAGCTTCTCACCGAGAAGATGGGAAGCCTCAAGCCCGGGAAGGTGGTTTCAGGGCGAATCGTCAGTGTGAACCGTGAGATGGTTACCATCGATATCGGATTTAAGTCGGACGGCGTTGTGCCGGTCCAGCAGTTCACCGATGCGGAAGGGAAGATTAATGCGACGATCGGTGACTCGGTCGAAGTCTATATTATCGCGCTCGAGAACGAGCACGGTCAGCTCCTCCTTTCTAAAGAGCGCGCCGATCAAAAGCGTGTCTGGGATCTCGTCGAGAACACCTTTAAGTCTGGTGGCATGATCTCTGGAAAAGTGGTCCAGAAAGTCAAAGGTGGTCTCCAGGTCGATATCGGCATTCCGGCCTTCTTGCCCGGTTCGCAGATCGATATCCGCCCGCACCGGAACCTCGATAAGTTCATCGATCAGATCTTCAATTTCAAAGTCCTCAAGATCACCCGCGACAAGGGCAACATCGTCCTTTCGCGCCGGGCGGTTCTCATGTCGGAGCGCGATCAGCTTCGCACCGAGACTCTCAAGGTCTTGTCAGAAGGCGTTGTCATGGAAGGTGTCGTCAAAAACGTTACCGACTACGGCGCGTTTATCGACCTCGGTGGTATCGACGGACTTCTCCACATTACCGATATCTCGTGGGGCCGGCTCAATCATCCGTCCGAGCGTCTCTCGGTTGGTCAGAGCGTCCCGGTGGTGGTCCTCAAGTACGACCGCGAGAAGGAGCGTGTCAGCCTTGGTATGAAGCAGCTCAAGGCCGATCCTTGGTTGACCGTCCACGAGCGCTTCCCGGTTGGAGGAAAGATCAACGGCCGGGTAACGAGCCTTACCGATTACGGTGCGTTCGTTGAGCTCGAGGAAGGAGTTGAGGGTCTCATCCACGTCTCAGAGATGAGCTGGACGAAGAAGGTCCGTAATCCGTCGCGTCTCCTCAACCAGGGCGATATGGTCGAGGCGGTCATTCTCGGCATCGACACTGAGCAACAACGCATCAGCCTCGGTCTGAAGCAGCTCATGCCGAATCCGTGGGAAGACCTCAAGGTTCGCCTGCCGATCGGTTCCCGTGTCACCGGAAAAGTCCGCTCGATTACCGAGTTCGGTATCTTCATCGGTGTCGAGGATGGTATCGACGGCCTCGTGCACGTCTCCGACTTCTCGTGGACGAAGCGCATCCGTGACCCGAAAGAGATCCACGACTTGTACAAGAAGGGTGACGACGTTGAGGCGGTGGTGCTCGACATCGACGCTGAGAACGAGCGTTTGAGCCTCGGCATCAAGCAGCTCCAGTCCGATCCGTGGGAGACCATCGCGCAACGGTACCCCGTTGGTGCGAAGGTCAAGGGCAAGATCAGCTCGATTACCGATTTCGGTCTTTTCGTCGAGATCGAAGAGGGTATCGAGGGTCTTATCCACATCTCCCAACTCGGCATCGAGAAGGGCGAGGATCTGAACGCCCAGTTCACGATTGGACAGCCGGTTGAGTCTGAGGTCACCAATATCGACCGCGATGAGCGGCGTATCAGCCTCAGCATCAAGGCGATTAAGCGTCGCCAGGAGAAGGAGCAGATGGCGGAGTACATGGTGGAAGACACCGGTGCTGCGCTCACCTTCGGTGATCTCCTCCGTCAGAAGATGGACGACAACAAGTAAAGCTCCGGCTTCGCTTGTTCAAAAGCCGCGCCGGTCTCGGGTGTTCCCTGAGGCCGGCGCGGCTTTTTTTGTAGAGGTTGTCTTCGAGACTGCCTCGATCCCCGGTGGAAACGGCCTACGCGACGTGGGCTCGCCTGAGAAAAAACGCCTCTGGGGACTCCTGCGCTGAGGTTGTGGAAGTCTGATCGCCGGATTGGCGCTCTAAATGATCAATCAGGGTTCTTAAAATCGTCGAGTCGACGACTCGTGCGTCGTTCCACCAGATGTCGATAGCATTGGGGGAGATGTTCAGCGTATTGATTCCAAGAACCACGGGACCGGGATACTTCCGCTCAGCATTGGAGCGCCTGATAAGCCGTCGAATGCGTGAGTGACCGCTCCCGTCCATTCCGAACATGTCGACTATCCATCCAGGTTGTTTCGAGATCGCATAATCAAGGCTCGCAGCGCTACTGCCGGTCGATCCCCGCAGGGCCGCGTTTGATTCCTCCAACAGCCCGCGTCCCATCAGTGCTGCTTTGGCGAAGAGTAACGACACCGCCCTCACCGCGGAGGACCATTGAAATGTGCCCGCATTGCGCCGAGCGCCCGGGGTCTTCCCACGAATGGCGCTTCTTACTTCGCCACCGTTCGCTCGAAAGATTGTCCGTGTAAGCTCGGGGCTTTCACCGTGGAACTCGAGAAGTAGCTCGCATGACATGGCTCACTCCCTTTTTAAAGTGATAACGACATGAGGGAGCTTATCCAATACCACGTTCGCCCATGGCCGGATCTGAAATCAGACTAAACTCAGATAGGATTCAGAATTGCGGCGTCTCCCCAATAAAGACATCGCTACATCGATTACCAGCGTGGCCTCGAAGGCGGTCCCGCCGATAGACGACCTCGATATCGCGAGCTTATGGGAACTCAATTCGATACGGTGGCGTGGAGCGGAATCTCGGGAGATCGTCGCCATCACTCGGAGACTCAGTGGCAAGGCTCTCATCGCCCCATCCTTTTTGGAGGGATGGTGTTGATGCGGAGTCGCAACGATGCCCAGCGGCTTACTCAGTCGTGCTAGGAGTCGAAAAGTTATTGAAAATACAGCCCTTATTCTACCGGCAAGTCCAGCGTATTCAGGCAGTCCGAAACGGTTACCTTATCGCACATTTTAAACCCGGGATACTATAACAGAAATAGTGACGGTCGGGCAGCGGCCGCTCCTAATTTTTCTTATGGTGTTTTATGGGTTTTCTACTCTCGGTGCCGCCGTACCGCTTTTCAGTAAAAAAAGGGTGCAGTGCTGTCGTACTCGCGCTTGAACTCCTCGTATCCGCAAACGTACTCGGGTACGGAAATGAAGTGCTTGCCGAGACGACATCTTCCCGGTTGGAAGCCCGCGCCGATGCTCTACCCGTGCCTGATCGGTGTGGACCTCCGACAGAGGGTCTTCTACGGGGCGGAGATTCAAAAGGTGAAGATGAGGACACCTCACGCTCGGAGTGCCCCGAGCCCGATGACCGTGATGGTGATGATGATGGAATTCCGGATGAGGAGGATAACTGCCCATCCGTCGCCAATCCCCATCAGGGTGACACCGATGGCGATGGGTTAGGCGATCCGTGCGATGATTGCCCAATCGGAGTGTGCCCCGAGCATGAAGATGTAGTTATCTTCGTGACCCGGGGGACCATCAAAGCCTCCCTGGCCGGGGATCCCAGCGAGAGAGCTGATGCGCTGTGTATGCGTGAGGCGAACGCGGCGGGACTTCAGGGCCGGTATAGCTCGCTCCTGACGACCACCGGCACCCTCTATCCGTCCCCGGTGCGGCGTCGGATAGAGCTCGTCGATGGAACACTCGTGGCGGAGAGTCTGGCCGATCTCCTTGATGGAGCTCTTGCCGCTCCCATCGCTCTCGCCGCAGACGGCACCTTCGTCGATGGAACCGTGCTGACGGGCATGGAGTGGGATGGCTCGCCTACCGGCCACCACTGTGCTGGATGGAGGCGGGAGGGTGATGGCAGCAAGGTTAATCGCGTATCAGCGTTTGACCGGGCGCTTGGGACGGTCGGGTTGAGCACCGCGACGAGCGCCGCCTGGACCCACGCTGCCGACCGCTCCTGTCCCGAGCTTGATCGTGAGCCGACCCACCTCTATTGCGTTGGTGTGAGGAGTAGGCCGCCCCTGGAGTGCGTGGATACCGACCGAACTGCCGACGAGGAGGCGAAGTTCACCCGTGGCGCAGTGGTGTGGGAGGATGGGCAATTCCTCGCTGACTTCTGCGCTGACGACTTCACGGTACAGGAGTCGTCGTGTGGGGAGGAGGGCCCCATCTCGACCCCGATTAGGTGCCCCTACGGCTGTGGGCATGGTCGATGCTACCGGGTGGAGGAGAGTCCCTTTGTGCACCGCGAGGAACTCCCCACCTGCCACCTTAAGGGTGTGCACCTTGAGGACGAGCGGGGTGCCCCGGTTCGGGAGGCGCAGGCTGAGACCGGCGTGGTCCTCGTCGCTACGGTCGGGGGGAACTGTATCACGGCTGAGGATGGTCCTCGCTTCACCATCACCCCGAGCTATGTGGTGGACGAGACAACGGTAACCCTTCCACCGGAGCAGGGCGTCCTCTCGGACTCGGTGATACGATACCCTCTCATCGCTCCAACCATCTTCAGATCGCCTACCACAGTAACCTACACCATCGCTCTTCAGAGCTCCCGGGGGGCCACACTCTCGATACCCCTCGTCGTGCAGCCTCTCCCGGAGCCCCCACCGTGCGAGCTGACGGGTCTGACCCTGCTTGACTCCGATGGTCGACCCATTCCCGAGGGAGAGCCGCTTATGCGGGGTAGTGCGGTAACCGTACGCATTGAAACGGAGGGATGCGGGGGACGAGAGGTACAGATCTTTCACCAATTTTACGCCAACGGTGAACCGCTCGGCGGAGAGTACACCATTCCCCTCGAGACGGGGGTGGTGGAACACACCTTTACTTCTCTCGGAGAGAATCATGTTGAAGCACTGCTCTGCAACGGGTTGCGCGTACACTTCATGGTGGGCATAACTGACCTTTATTTTTTCACGGTCGAGCGCCGCGTTGGACCGAAGCCGGGCGATATCGTGATGCCCTCCGACCTGGAGAAGCTTCGCCAGAACCCGTACGGTGACTATACGGTCATCTGTGACCTTGAGGACCGCACCCGACCTTTCTCGCCGATTCCGGAGTTCTGGGGTAGCTTACGCGGGGTTCGAAATCTGAGGATCCACCTCATACGGGATCCGGCTGCCCCCGGGGTGCTGATTACCCGCGCCGATGGCCAGCCGGTCGAGGTGAGGGGAGGATTCATCGGGGTCAATCACGGGACGATCGAGCGGCTCTCTTTTAACAACTCCCCGGATGAGGAGAGTTGGAGCAATCTTACGCCGATTGATCCAGCCCGCCACCAGTATATTGGGGGGATGATCGGGCTCAATCGAGGCAGGGTAAACCATGTGTGGCACTACGGGAGGCTCCTGATCGATGGGCAGGTTCCCACCACCAATGTCACCGTCGGGGGGTTGGTCGGGTTAAACGAGGGATCGATAGAGATGGTGCTGAGCGACGCGCCGGATCTTTTTGTTGGCCGCAATTCCGTTTTTCCACCACCCTTCACGAATACCATCGTCGGCGGAGTGACCGGCGAAAACAGAGGGGGAACACTCGCCGCGGCATTTGCCCACGGAGTGATTAACGCCTCCTCTGCTCTCGCAGGTGGAGCAATCGGGGTGTGTGTCTCGAGCCCGGCCACAATCGAGCGGGTCGGAACCGCTGTTTCGGTCGATGCGTACCTCGCCGGGGGCGTAGTCGGGCTGAGTAATGAGTGCAGCTACGATACCATTACCAATGCGGGACATGTGGTTTACAATTCCCAGCGGAATCGGTTCGAGTTCTATGGCAGGCCAATATCCTTCGGACATCCGACCCATGAGCTCAGGAGCCGGACTTCGAGTGGAGGCCTCATCGGCCTGATGGCGGGAGAGTTGACTCGGATTAGAAACTTCCTGACTACGGCTGAGTTTCACTCGCGCCTCTCAGGGGGGCCGTTCCCCAGGTGCGACTTGGGGGTTTTTGTTGGAAAGCGTCTTCTCGTTGGGAGGGGCAGCGGCAACTCGAGGCTGCTCCTGGACCGGGGCTACGCAGACCACGGCGTGCGCGGAAGCCATCTCTGCCACCAGATCCCGATATATCCTGTCGGGGCGGATCGCACTGGGGGAGGACGCGTGACAGCGAGTGAGTTTCATTTCAATGATCGCTATCGACTGGTTCAGAGTTCCTTCGGCACGCGCACGCCTATCGCGCAGCTTCCTGCTACTGTCTCCGGGTGGGGGCCACCGTGGCTTCCGGACGGTCGTATGTTCATCATGGAGTGGAGTGGGGATTAACTAGGTTTGAGTGGTCCGGAGGGTGGCGATCGAATCAAATACGGGCGGGGTTTATTGTCCGTTATG
>JBILDU010000152.1:0-4387 GCA_044352465.1 Bdellovibrionota bacterium | reverse complement strand
CCGCGAAAAGAGCCCCAGTCGTAGGAGATCCCGCTTCGTTTGGTCGAGCAATGATACGTTCCAGGGCTCTCCCGAGTGAAAGGCGATCTGCCGTTCGATCGTTTCCCGAGAGATCGCGGTGTTGCCTGAAATGACGATCTCACCGATTCGGGTTGCCGCGCCCGGCTCGACCTCGAGGACGAGTCCCTGGTCGCCTGGGGCGATGGTTGTAGCGATGCCAGGGGTGCGATAGCCCGCATCAACTAAGGTGGTGAGTAGTTGATCGATGAAGCGATTCGCCTTCGGAGTGGAGAAGGGGGCCCTCGGCGGGCGAGGGGGGGCAATGTCAGGTGGAAACCCAGTGACGAGAACTCCCGCCGTCTTGGTGTCGGGACCTTCGGTGATACGATACTCGATCATCACACCATCCTCGCGTGGGAGGATCTCGGCTACTACCGAAGTTTCAGGATATCCCCCTTCAATGTAGATCGCGCGGAGCGCCTCGCCCACTGCATTGATCTCCTCAGCCACCGCCGCTCGCGGTGCACGGATCGTTTTCGGATCAAGTCCCTCCTCCTTTAAGAGAAGGTCTAGCTCCTCGGCGGTGTAGACGGTGTTGCCTTCGATGCTTACCCTGACTACAGGTACCTCGCTCCCCTCAACGATATCGACAAGGAAGTTGATTCGGCCGGAGACGGGGTCCTCAACTCGGGAGTAACGGGTTGTGGCATAGAGATACCCGGCCTCGCGGTAGAGCCGTTCGATGTTCTCCGTCAGAATGTGAATCGTGTTGTTCCCAAACGGTTGACGACGTTTGAATAGATTTATCGTTTCAAGGAAGCGGGCGGGACTAAATACTGTATTCCCGCGGAAGGTGAAGGTGACGGGCTTACCGAGAGTGACCGTGAACACCAATATCCGGGCGTGGGCTGCGTCGCCCTGCTCGTATCGCGCATCAACCCGAGCGGCGATGTATCCCTCGTTCCGGAGAGCCCGAATCAATTGAGTCCGTCGTTCACTCAAGAGTTCCTTTGTCGCCGGAATTCCACTGCGCACGGTCCCGAGGCTCTCACGCTCAGCCACGGTGAGTATGCTGCGGGGATCTTCCCCCTCGAATTGCACGGCGCTGACGGTGCTGCGCTCTCCTTCGGATATCTCGAGCCGTAGATTTCGGCAGTAGCGCTCGATGGTATGCTCACAGAACACCTCGGCTTGAGCGCTGAAAAATCCAGACTCGCGGTAGAGCTCGGTCGTAGCGCCGCCGAGTCGGGCTGCATCGGTCGGCGTTATCCGCGAATTCTCGCTGATGCGGAGCCCCCGTCGAAGGTCCAGCGTCGACAACTGAGTGTTCCCGTTAATCCGAAGGTTTAGAAATGCGTCTTGCCGGGCGAGCACCGTATACGTCAAGTTCATCTCGACCGGGGCCGTTGCTGTTACCGGGTCATTTTCAATAAGTCCCGAAACCATGAGATCGGGGCTTAGATCATAGAGAGCTTTGACTCGATTCGTGCCTCCTACAAGACTTTCCCCGATGACCGAGAATCGATCGGAGATCCGTTTTTCAGCAACCAGAGCTGGCTCAATGAGTCCGGTCTGCTGATTATAGGTTGGTTCGAGCGATATGCTATCGATTCGGGTGAGTGCCGAGAGGAGCCGGTGGAAACGGAGCAGGGAGTAGCGGCTCAAGATTGAGAGCCCCTCGGTCTCAAGATCGTCGGCAATCGTATTCGCCCGCGTTTGCGCGAACGATCGGCCACCCTGCGTCATGAGTGCAAGGATGTCTCGTTCGCTGAGTCCTCTGTCAGAGGAAAGGGAGATGCGCGGGGAACTCAAGGGGCCGGTGGCTTCCAAAATCACCAGAACGGTATCGCCCGTGCGGGTGGGAATGGTAGTTTCACCCATGATCTCCAGGGTTGGCTCGGGGGTGGTGGCTCGAAAAAGAAGCGCACCGGAGGTGATATCAAACTGGCGATTCTTTAATCCGAACCAACCGGTGAGGGTTTCCACCCGCCCCTCCAGCGTCGGGTTAGCAACTGTTCCGCGGACGGTGACGTCGGCAGCAAGCTCGGCGTTGGCCCAGTTCGTGACCACGAAGATATTGCGACTCCCGACAACCCCAATATTCAGCTCGATATTCGGCCCGCCCGATCGCTTAAACGCCTCGGCCTGGCGCCGCGAGAATATCGCACTGGCGAGCCCACGGACGAGCGATGCGAGGCTCGTACTCTTTTGAAACTCAGCGCTTTCGATAGAAATCTTTCCTTCGATCACCGGCTTTCGCGAGAGCGCCTGGGTGAGAGCAAGATCCCCCGCAAGTACCACATTGGTATTCTCATTTGGTTGGATAGCGATTCCGCTAAACTGAAGCGCACTGCGCGAACGAGCCAGGTCGAGGGGGTAGATTTCGCCGTTTAGTTTGAATTTGCCCGAGTTCAGCGAACCCTTCACCTCCTCGATAACGATCCGATCCGCACTTAAGTCGAGAGCTCCTGAAATATCTTCACCACTCAGATCGGCAGTTTCCAGGGCGAATCCTCCGCCGGTGAGCTTTCCACTCCCGCTCAATCGAGGTTTACCGATCGGTCCGCTGACCATCATCTGGGCGGAGAGTCTTCCCCGTAGGTCATCGAGTGAGGGGATGAGGCCGAGGAGGGAGTTCAAGTGGAGGTCGCCTTTCACGCCGAGATCGAAGCCGCGGGTTTCCGAGAGCGAGCCGTTGATGGTGATAGCGGTCTCGGCACTCGTCAATTGCACGTTCGGCAAGGTAAGGACCCCCCGCTCCACCGGCAACACAACCCGATGGGCTATCTCCATAGTGAATGGAGCACAGCCGATCGCCACTTTACTGAGGTCGATCTTTCCCGAGCCTTCGAGGGGGGAAGCGAGCGGGAACGTATACGCACCCCCGAGGCTTATGGCGGAACACTCATCGGTGTCGCCCGGTAGTTTAAATTCGGAGAGGGTGAAATCCAGTGACCCACGTTTTTCCTTTGGAACGAGGCGTAACGTCGCCCGCAGCGAGCCGTTGATTCCTGAGGCCTGCGCCGTTAATTCCTGAGCTTTAATTTGAGCGGAGCCGTCGAGTCGAAAGGGGGTACCGGGTACAGTGAGTGCGAACCGGGCATCCCCGCCGATCCCGGGAAAGCTCAGGGGACCGCGGAGCGTCGCTGACCCATCCAACTCGAGGACCCGAGTGTTACCATTCTCCCCCGAAGGTTGGGGCCGAAAGCGGGTGAACGCCAACTTAAAATCGGCGAGCTCCGGAGTATCTCGTCCGCGCATTTGTAACGACCCCTGTCCGCTGACGGCTCCGTGGGACTCGCTACGGTGGTCCAGCGATAGCGCCAGTGACCCATTTTCGTGGATCGCGGAGACGCTCAAATCAGGAATCGCCAGACCGTCGCCCCGCAGCTCGCCGACCCGAGCATTGAGAGCGAGGCGGGGGGTCGATATCTCTCCGGCGATATCGAGAGTGGCACCAACGTTTCGAAGGCGGTACGAATCGTACGCGATCTCCCGAATCGTTGCCGCAAGGGTCCCCCCGAGTCGCCCGCCCTTTATCGAGAGCGGGCGAGACACGGTGAGGTCGATGGCCGATGACTGGGCTCGTAGCGACGGCACCGCAACGCTTAAACCCGCGTCCTCGATTCGACATTGGTAGCGTACCCCCAATTCGTCGAAAACGAGCGGCGGTGTCGTTTGAAATCCGAGTCCGATCGGGCTCGTGTGGCGCATCTCTCCGCTCAGCTCCGGGGCTCCGAAGGTTCCACTGATCGTTGCCGTCCCAGCAATTCCGCCGATGAGGGTTGGGGGGAGGCTTAGCGACCGCGCATCAAGTGCGAAGCTCATGCCCCCTTCGATAAGACTGTCGGAGCCGGTCCACGCGGTGCCGGCGAGACGGATCCATGCCTGATTGAGCGCCAGCTCCACCGAGCGAAAGTCAACGTGTTCGTCTTCAAGGAACAGATTGAGTGCAAGCCTTCCAAGAATAAGGTCGGGGGAGCCTGGTCGCCGGAGAATGAGTCGCTCGACCTCGGGAGACAGGTTGAAGTCATCTCCGGGGGTTCGTTTCAGAACCAGTCCCACGTTTTCAGCGCGAATCTCGCTTAAACCTATCTTCTCGACGAAAGCCCCGTTGTTCAGCCTGAGCCCCAACAACTTTAACTTCCAGCGGTCGGGACGATCCCGCTCGGGCGGCACCGGCGCAGCGAGGTGATCGATGAACTTAAATGTAGCGCTCTCCGGCCCCACGCCGATAGCGCGACCGTTGATGAGCTGGAGCTCGTCGAGCAATATCTGCCGCGCCGCGATCTTCCGCAGGCTGAACGAGCCGTGGAGACGCTCGAAGGTGAGCGCCGCTTGGCCGTCCGCCTCGACGAGTCGAACGTTCCGCGCTGTCGCCGCTATT
>JBILDU010000076.1:0-14913 GCA_044352465.1 Bdellovibrionota bacterium | reverse complement strand
GACCCGGTGACGAAGCAGATCAAGGTTTCGATCCCCGCTGAAACTGTAACGCAGGAGATTAGCTCCGCCATAACCGATCTCGCTGCGCGGGCGAACCTGAAAGGATTTCGCCCCGGCAAAGCACCGCGCGCGATGGTGGAGAAGCTTCACGGACCCCGGGTGCGACTTGAGGTGGCCAATCGCCTTATCTCCAACTCTCTCTCGAAGCTCGTCAAGGATCATTCGATTGACATGATCGGTGCTCCGGAGATCGACGTGGCTTCCTTTGAGCCCGGTAAGGAGATTGAGTACACTGCCCAGGTCTCGGTGTTTCCGAAGCCGGAGATCGTTGGTTACGATTCCCTTAAGGTGTCTGTTCCAAAAGGTGAGATTACCGACGAAGATGTCGAGCAGGTGATTGAACGGATTCGTCAGTCGAAGGCAACCACCAAAAAACTCGACTTCCGAAACGTGGCTCAAAAAGGTGATGTGGTTGATGCGGCGTTGCTCGTTGAACTCGAAGGAGAGCCTCCGAGTCGCCCTGAGCCGTTAGTGGTGGGGCTTGGAGAGGGAAAGGTTCCGGTCGAGCTTGAGGACGGTATCGTTGGAATGGAGGTCGGCCAGTCAAAGGAGATCGTCACGGTCGTTGAGGCGGAGCACCCGAACAAGCAGATCGCGGGTAAAAAGACGACCTATAAGGTCACCCTTAACGGGCTCTCTGAGCGGGTTCTGCCTGAACTCACCGATGACTTCGTCAAAGGGCTCAGTTTCGGCCCTCAGACCGTGCTCGAGTTGCGAATAGAGACCCGGAAGCAGCTTGAAGAGCAAGCGGCCCAAGAGCTGAAGGAGAAGACCCATCAGGCGATCCTCGATCAGCTGCTGGAGAAGAATGAGTTCCCCGTCCCAAACGTTCTGATCGACGACGAGATCCGCAACCTTTTGGTGCGGAATGGGGTGCTCGACCCGAAGCGTGCTGACATCGAGAAACTCAACATGGAGCCCTTCCGTGAGCGCCTTGGCGAGGTAGCGAAGAAGCGAGTGCGGACCGCCGTCCTCGTTGATGCGGTGGGCAAGAAAGAGGGCATTAAAGCCTCGGATGACGATATCAACGCAGCTTTGAAAGATATCGCTGACAAGAATGGACTGCCGGTCGAGGAAGTCCGCAAGTTCTTCCTGCAGAGCGAGCAGAATGTCGGTTTCTTTGTTGAGCTTGGTCGGAATAAGGTTCTCGATTTCCTTCATGGGAAAGCAGAGGTCTCGTTTGTGGCGCCGGAGAAGGGCGCTGGTAAGGAGAGCGCTGAGAAGTCGGCTTCGAAGGGGAAGAAATAGTCAGGCCGCTGCCATAGAAACCTCTTAAAAAGACCGCTCGGACCACTTCGGTGGTGCCGGGCGGTTTTTTTTTGAGAGTGCGGACAAGTTTCGATTGGTTATCGACCGATTCGGGCAGGGGGTGTGAAAATGCTGAAGGCGGTAACAGGTTGAATTTTTGATTTTTTTTGTTTCTCTTTGAGGTTCCCTATCGGGTTGCTTTTCCGGCCCCCCGAAGCATAACAGTTTAAAGACCGGCTTGGCGGCCCTGCGGCGTCCGGTAATTCGCGATGAGAAGTTATTCGAAACGGCGCGGCGATAACCTTTGGTTTGCGACCGGGCGCGAATCCGACTAAGATCGGGAGCTTGAGTTCACACGGGGTGAACCGATTGTCTCCAAAGACCGCGAGAAAAAATATTATGAATTATATTCCTTATGTTATCGAGCAAACCGGGCGTGGTGAGCGTTCTTACGACATTTTTTCGCGGCTCCTAAAGGAGCGCATCGTTTTCCTGGGCACTGAGGTAAACGATGTCGTCGCCAATCTCATCACGGCGCAACTTTTGTTCCTCGAGAGCGAAGATCCAGAGAAGGATATTTACCTCTATATTAACAGCCCGGGTGGATCGGTTTCCGCCGGTATGGCGATATACGACACGATGCAGTACATCCGCGCCGATGTGGCGACGGTATGCATCGGTCAGGCGGCGAGTATGGGTGCGGTCCTGCTCGCGGGCGGTGCGAAAGGGAAGCGGTCGGCGCTCCCCCACGCGCGGATTATGATTCACCAGCCGCTCGGCGGCTTCCAGGGGCAGGCCTCCGATGTGGAGATCCACGCGCGGGAGATGCTACGGGTTAAAGAAGAGCTGAATCATATCCTGGCGAAGCACACGGGACAGGATTTTAAGCGAGTTGTCGAAGACACCGATCGTGATTACTTCATGACCAGTATTCAGGCCAAGGAGTATGGTGTTATAGATGAGGTGTTCGAGAAGCGAGTATCGGGGGACAAAAAAGCTTGATTGCCCGGCACGTTTTTCGGTGGGGCGAATGTTTTTGACGGAGAGTCTGCATGAGTAAGGGTTCTGATAAAAGTCGCCACACCCTCGTCTGTTCATTCTGTAATCGTTCTCAGGAGGAGGTGCGTAAGCTTATCGCAGGGCCGTCGGTCTATATTTGCGATGAGTGCATCGACCTTTGTAACGACATTATTGCGGAAGAGGTCGAGCAGGATGAGACATTTGCTCCGCAGTCCAAGATCCCCCGACCGAAAGAGATCAAGACTTTTCTCGATCAGTATGTCATCGGGCAAGAGTACGCGAAGCGTGTTCTGTCCGTCGCCGTCCACAACCATTACAAACGCCTTGATGCGAAGGGCTCCGCAGCTGATGTCGAGATCGCCAAGTCGAACATCTTGCTGATCGGGCCCACCGGCTCGGGGAAGACCTTGCTAGCGCAAACCCTTGCTCGGATATTGCAGGTGCCGTTCACGATAGCTGATGCCACGTGCCTGACCGAGGCGGGGTATGTGGGAGAGGATGTAGAGAACATCATCTTGAATCTCCTCCAAGCCGCTGATTACGACGTGGAAAAAGCGCAGCGGGGGATCGTCTATGTCGACGAGATCGACAAGATATCTCGAAAGTCCGAGAACCCTTCCATCACCCGGGACGTGTCGGGCGAGGGGGTGCAGCAGGCGCTTCTAAAGATGCTCGAGGGGACGGTTACAAGCGTGCCACCCAAGGGAGGTCGAAAGCACCCCCAACAAGAGTTTCTCCAGGTTGATACAAGCAATATCCTTTTCATCGTTGGCGGAGCCTTTGTTGGGCTGGAAGATATCATCCGACGACGGGTAGGGGAGAAGAAGTTGGGGTTTGGTTCCACTGGAACGGCGGCTCAGCCCAAAGAAGGGGAGCGGCTGCTTTCAAAGATTCAGCCGGAAGATCTCCTTAAGTTTGGGTTGATACCGGAGTTCATCGGTCGACTGCCGATCCTCGCTGCGCTTGAGGATCTCGATCAGGCGGCGCTGGAGAAGATATTAGTAGAACCGAAGAACGCCCTCACCAAGCAGTATAAGAAGCTTTTTGAGTACGAGAACGTCCAGCTCCGGTTCGCTGAGGGCGCTGTGGCTGCGATCGCGAAGCAGGCTATCGAGCGGAAGTGTGGCGCTCGTGGTCTGAGAGCTATCCTTGAGAGCATCATGCTCGACGTCATGTTCGAGGTTCCCTCTGAGCCTGACATTAAGGAGGTTATTATCTCCGAGGATACGATACTAAAGGGCGAGAAGCCGCTGGTGGTGTATCAAAGCCAAGCGGAGAGCGCTTAGATCCATTTCGAAAGTCCGTCTATCTTAGGTGTCCTCCCATAGTTCTGGTCCCGCGGGGCTCGTGTGCGCGTCGCCGAATAGAACACCTTTTTGTGGCTACCCCGGTTCCTTTTCGGCAAACTCAGCGATCTTCTGCCCCAGGGGGGAGCGTGCGAGTTTGTCAGCTCCTCGGGTGGACTCTGTCCTAACTTGGGTTTGGAAATTGGGCGCGGGATGATTACGATCCATGAAGGTCAGGGGTGTCTTGAGTTGAACAAATCCCCGTAAAATCGTTATCACGGCCGACCGTGGTGAGTGTGATCGCCGGTCGATATATAATTTGCGATTCGGGTTTATTATTGTGGTTTGATCCCCCCTCTACTAGCATCGTAGTTTATAGGAGGGAATCCTCAAATCATCGAATAGTTAAGGGGTTAGAGCCCGCTCAGTGGTTGGTTCTGAGTCCTGATCGTAACGGCGTGGGTGGTTTGTAAGTTCTTGGAAACTCCTGTTTTGTTTGTTCTTGAGAGGATATGAAAGCGACTTTGATTAATCCGGTCCCGTTGCTCGCGCTCCGTGAGCTCGTTGTTTTCCCCCAACAGGTTGTCCCGCTATTTGTCGGACGCGATAAGAGCGTGCGAGCGATCGAGGAGTCTCAAAAAGAGAATAAGTACATCATGCTTGCGGCGCAAAAAGATGCCCGTACAAGCAACCCTGGGCAAAAAGATATCTACACGATAGGCACCCTCGGTGAGGTGGTTCAACTCATCCGTCTCGCGGATGGCCCGATTAAAGTGCTGGTGGAGGGGAAGAGCCGAGCGCGCATTAAGCGCTACGTCTCCGAGGACGATTTCATGCTCGTTGAGGCGGAGGAGTTGATCCCGTCCACAGCGGTCACCACTGAGCTTAAGGCGCTCATGCGCTCGGTTAACGTCACCTTCGAGAGCTACGTAAAACTCGGCAAGAAGGTTAACCCCGAGATGATCATGCAGGTAAACGCGATCGAAGATCCTTCGCGCCTTGCTGATGCAATCGTGGTGCAGCTCAGCATAAAGCTCGAAGACAAGCAGGACATCCTCGAGACGATCGACCCTGAGGATCGCCTTGAGAAGATCCTTGGCCACATGAAGTCGGAGATCGAGATTCTTCAGGTCGAGAAGCGCATCCGTAATCGGGTCAAGAAGCAGATGGAGAAGACCCAGAAGGAGTACTACCTCAACGAGCAGATGCGCGCGATCCAGAAGGAGCTCGGCGAGAAAGATGATTTCCGTAATGAGATTCAGGAGCTCGAGGACAAGCTGAAGGCGAAGGATATGCCTGAAGATGCCCGCGAAAAGACTGATAAGGAGATCAAGAAACTGAAGATGATGTCGCCCATGTCAGCTGAGGCGACGGTTGTGCGGAACTACGTTGATTGGATGCTTGCGCTTCCATGGAATGAGGTGTCTGACGATCAGATCGATATCGAGAAGGCTCGTGAAGTGCTCGAAGAAGATCACTACGGGCTTGAGAAGGTCAAGGAGCGCATCCTCGAATATCTGGCGGTGCAAAAGCTCGTTGGCAAGATGAAGGGTCCGATTCTGTGTCTCGTTGGTCCTCCCGGCGTGGGTAAGACCTCCCTCGGCAAGTCGGTCGCGAAGGCTACCAATCGTCAATTCGTTCGTGTCGCCCTCGGCGGTGTGCGTGACGAGGCGGAGATTCGTGGTCACCGGCGGACCTATATCGGCGCTTTGCCTGGAAAGATTATCCAGTCGCTTAAGAAGGCGGGGAAGAGCAACCCGGTGTTCCTCTTGGACGAGATCGATAAGATGTCGACCGATTTCAGAGGCGATCCTTCTTCAGCGCTTCTTGAGGTACTCGATCCCGAGCAGAACGATTCGTTCAACGATCACTACCTCGATTGCGACTACGATCTTTCGAAGGTGATGTTTGTGACGACCGCCAACTCACTGCATACGATCCCTCAGCCGCTGATGGACCGTATGGAGCTCATCCGACTCTCGGGGTACACCGAGCTCGAGAAACTTGCCATCTCGAAGAAGTATCTCTACGAGAAGCAGGTTGTTGAGAACGGTCTCGAGCCGAAGAACGTCGAAATCGACGACAGTGCCTATATTGAGGTCGCGCGCCGGTATACCCGAGAGTCGGGGGTGCGTAATCTCGAGCGGTGCATCGCGACGTTGTGCCGAAAGGCCGCGGTGGAAGTGGTGGAGAAGGGGAAAGATCATGTGGTGAAGATCACCGCTGATAATATCCCGATGTTCTTGGGTCAACCGAAATTCCGTTACGGGAAGTCGGAGGAGGAGAATCTCGTGGGTACAACGACCGGCCTCGCCTGGACCGATAAGGGGGGCGAACTCCTTGTTATCGAGACGACGATCCTGCCGGGTAAGGGGCGACTCCAGATCACCGGTAAACTCGGGGACGTCATGCAAGAGTCGGCTCGTGCAGCCCTCAGCTATGTGCGCTCGCGCGCAGAGATGTTGGGGCTCCCGCGGTACTTCTACGACAAGGTGGATATCCACGTGCACGTTCCGGAAGGGGCGATCCCGAAGGACGGTCCCTCGGCAGGTATTACGATGGCGACCTCGTTTGTCTCTGCGCTTACCGGAATTCCGGTTGATAAGAACGTCGCGATGACGGGTGAGATCACCCTGCGTGGTAACGTTCTTCCGATCGGCGGACTTAAGGAAAAGGCGCTTGCGGCGCACCGGGGCGGTATCAAGCGGATCCTCTTTCCGAAAGAAAACGAGAACGACATCGAGGAGATCCCAGCGACGGTGCGAAAAGATCTAGAGCTTATTCCGGTTGCTCACGTCGATGAGGTCCTCTATGAGGCGCTCGTTTCGACCTCAGCAAAGGACTTCGATAAGCTCCTCGATCGGAAGTCAGTCCGCGATGAGAACCTCTTCCACGAGCCGAAAGCTGGTGGTGAGGAGGGTGAGGAGGGAGCCGGAAAAGAGAAGGCCCCAGCCTCGGGTCATGTGACTCACTAAAGCGGCGCTCAGTGAGCGCCTTAACGCCCGGCCAGGAATAGAACCTTGGCCGGGTTTTTTTATGCCCTTCTCAAAGTCTCAGAGACCTGGAGGTCAGGGGCTATGGGAAGTCGGCGTGAAAGATGGGTTTGTTGTTAGAGATTAGGACGCTCGGTTGGTGCCAAGTAATCAAAACAAAATTCTTACAGAGAAACTCTTAATGCTTTAGAACGACCCCAAAGCCGCAGTTTGGGAGTGCTTCAACATCGGCAATATCCTCAGAGCACAGTTCCGCAGTTTGGTCAGATGCCCTGTAAAAGAGGCGCGGAGACCTGGAGTACGCTTGGGCTGCACCCGTTGGTTATAGACTTAAAGTTTGTACGATTGGGCTGTCAGGTATTTCATGGCCGTCATTCGAATCTCGGCCGAGGGACGACGCCAAGGTCGAATCGGGGGAAGTTCTAATCGGGGGGAAGAAGGAATGGGCGCTACTGGACTCGAACCAGTGACATTCAGCTTGTAAGGCTGACGCTCTACCAACTGAGCTAAGCGCCCGAAATTTTGTTAAATAGACACCAGTTTCGGGGAACTGAATGTCACTTTTGGATTCGATGCTCGCTCGCTCGCATCGACCCTCTTTTACGCGGTTACGACGTCCGTCCGCTTCGCTCCCGTCCGATAAACCGCGTCATTCAGCTTGTAAGGCTGACGCTCTACCAACTGAGCTAAGCGCCCGAAAAACGCTATAAAACTAGCCTTCGGAGGGGGGATTGTCAATTCGCGTTGGGGCGTTGTGGCTGCAAAGGGTACCGAAACCGAGGAGAAGCCACCCTACGATAAAGGAGACCCCACCCAGCGGGGTTATAGCCCCGAGCCATCGGATCTCGGTAATAGCCAGGAGGTAGAGGGAACCGCAAAAAACGAGGATACCGAGCACGAAAAAAAACACCGCCCGTTGGACGATACGGTGGGGAACAGCACCGGCTGATCCCAGAGCGGCCAGGGCGATGATCCCAACTCCATGGACGAGGTGGTAGAGACTCGCGGTCTTAAACACTTCCGTCCCGTATTCGGTAATCGAGCCTTTGAGAGCGTGTGCGCCAAACGCACCGATGATGATTCCAAGTGCGGTGAGAAGGGCTCCGAGTGCAACGATGCGGGTATACATACCCCCACCGTAATCACACCGCTCAAATGCCGCAAGGGTGGCAGCGAACCGTTACGGCGTGGCGAATGGATCGACCGGAACGAACCCGGGCACATCACCGAAGATCTTATCTCGAGGCATGATGTTCGGATTCATAGTCGGGGGAGCCTCGCGGGGAAGCTTAATCTTCTGATTCGGGTTCGAACTCACCACCGCATTCGGGGGGAGAACTTCTGCGGTTGCCGCCGCGGCCTCAGGGCTGATTTCGGCTGCTTTCGCTTGAGGGGGCGATGCCGCTGCTGGAGCGATCGATCTTTGACCATCGCGGAACTGATTTTCGATCCGAGAGAAATCCTCGAGCGCCGTCGGTGGTGCTGCGGGTACGAGCGCAGGATTAAAACGCATCTTCACGGTTATACGACGATTCGATGAGGCGAACGGTTCGGTTGGCACGCGGAGCTCTTGGTCAGCTCTTCCGACCACGCTCGTAAACCGCTTCGGATCCACCCCTCCCTTTTCGAGGAGGCGACGGGCTGCGTTTGCTCGATCGGCGGAAAGCTCCCAATTGCTGTACCCCCCCCGGCGTTGGGAGGCGAACGGTTTGGCATCGGTGTGTCCGACGATATCGACGTTGTTGGGAAGTTTGGCGATAAATGCGCCGATCTTTTGGAAAGCCGCTTCGCTTACAGAGTTGATGCGGGAGCTCCCGAGTTCGAACATCGATATCTTGTCGGTATCCATGATCTCGATGTTCAGCCCATCCGCCTCGACCTTGATGTCGACGATCCCGAGCATCTCTTTCAGTTCGGGGCTACTGGCGATGACCTGTTGTAACTCCTGGGCTGCATTTTGCATCGCCTTCAGCGCAGCCGCAGCTTTCCCGTCGAGGTCAGCGAGGTTCTTTTCTTTTTCGCCGAAACTTTTCTCCTTTCCACCGGGGGAATGCTTGTCGGCCAGACCGCCTGGCCCGGGGAGCACTCGATTTTGCTTCTCAGCGGTCTCGCTCACCTGTTGGGGCTTCCGGTTCAACCGCTCAGGTTCGAAATTAAGCTCATCCTCCGGTATCGGTTCGCTGGCAAAGCCGTCGAGCTGCTCTTGTTGCCATTCACGGTTACCGATCGCCCCGGGGTCCCCTTCGGTCGTGACCCGCTTCTTCAGCACGTCAGTTGAATCGGTGCCGGACCTCTCAGGGAGCGGCTCCGCGTGAGAGCCTTTGTGACGTTGCTTTGTATCCTCCGGGTGTGCCGGAACGAAGCCATCTTGAAGGATACCGGCTTCTCCAATCAGCAAGGGAGTCCCTGAGCCCGATTCAAATATGCCGGGTTTACGAAAGTAAGAGGCGATGTTTGCCTTCGCCTTTTGGTCAGCCGAGTTGACGAGCCACATCACCATAAAGAACGCCATCATCGCGGTGACGAAGTCGGCGTAGGCCACTTTCCAGGCGCCGCCGTGTGCGCCGCCGTGACCGCCCTTTTTCTTGATGATGATTATGGGCTTGTCGTCGGCCACAGATATTAGACCTTCTTGGCGTTCTTAATGATCTCTTCGAGCTCAGCCGCTGTCGGTCGGAAACATGAGGGGATGGTCTTCCGCGCGAACTCGAGGGCAACTTGTGGCGGTGCGCCGCCAGCGAACGATACGAGCCCTGCTTTAACGCATTTCATCGTGGCGGTGTTATCGCGGACGACGCTCTCCATCTTTTGAGCAATCGGAGCAACGTAGCCGTACGAGAGAAGAATACCCAACATCGTTCCGACGAGCGCCGCCGCAACGTGATGACCGATCTCGGAAGGGGGGCCATCTAAGTGACCCATCGTGATAATGATTCCGAGCACGGCGGCCACGATACCGAGCGCGGGGAAACCGTCGGCGACCTTTGAGACGACACCAGGATAGATCAGTGCTTCCTCGTGGTGGGTCTCGATCTCGGTATCAAGAAGTCGCTCGAGATCGAAGGCGTTCACGACGCCGTCAACGAAGAGTCGTAGCGCCCCGGTGAAAGTCTCCATCAGGTGGTGATCGTGGGATGCTTTCGGATACTTGTTAAAGCGAGCGCTTTTGTGTGGGTCGCTCAGGTCAGCCTCGATTCCAAGGACACCCTCGCGGCGCATGATGTCGAAGATGCACGCCATGAGGCCCAGGAGGTCTTTAAACGTGTCCCCATCGATGCCGCTTCCCTTAATGGCTCCTTTGATTGCTGGTCCCAGGCCTTTCAGAACATACGTCGGGTTAGCAATAAGGATGGTAAACCCGGCTGAACCAGCGATAACGATGAATTCATAGGGCTGCATCAAGATGGTCGCATCGCCGCCTGGTCCCACCAGACCGACGATGACGCAGATCGTGACGCCAATACACCCGAGTATTACGAACATGTGCTGCGAGCCCCTTACATACGAGTTCTCTGGAGAGTTATCGGATGGGGAGCTCTTTTTACTTAAGGGGAGATGGTGAGACCCTGTTTGTTCTCGGGGGGTTGCCGGATGTGCCAGGGCTCTCCAGCGTCGCTGGTATAGCCAGGGAGCTCAAGGGAGACGATTTTAACGGGTCCACGGGCGTTAACCGTGGGCCTCGATAGTGACGCACCCGGCGTGGTGGTAGCGGCGCGGAATTCGAAGATTAAGCGCGGTCAGTACCTCGTGGGGGACCGTTCCGCTTAACTCAGCGAGTTCTAGGACCGTAATGGTTTCGGCTCCTTGGGTGCCGAGGATAACCACTTCATCGCCGTTAAAAGCTTCGCCGTGTCCGATATCGACCATAATCTGGTCCATGCAGATATTCCCCACCACCGGACGACGTTCTCCGCGTATCAGGACATGCGCTTTGTTTGAGAGCGATCGCGAATAGCCATCGCCGTAACCGATCGGAATGGTAACGACCCGGGAATCGTGAGGGGCTCGCCATGTGGAGCCGTAGCTCACCCCGGCCCCTTGTTTGACGACTTTGAAATAAACCACCCGCGACGAGATCGACATCACCGGTTTAAGGGGAAGGTACCCCACGAGATGCTTCTCTGGGGGCACACCGTAGAGCGAGATTCCCACTCGAACCATGTCGAGTCTCGCCTCGCCGTGTTGAAAGACCGCACCGGAGTTCGAAATGTGGGCGAGGGGAGCAGGGATAATCGTATTCGCTGCATCAGTGCAACTCCGAAAAGCCTCGATCTGCTCAAGGGTCTGGGTGTCATCCTCAGCGTCGGCGCTGGCAAAATGAGAAAATATACCGCGCACCTCAATAAAATCGAGTGCCTTGGCGGCTTGGCACAACTCCACCGCTCGTTCCGGTCTGACGCCGATGCGCCCCATACCGGTATCGAACTTCAGATGCACTTTCGCCTTTTTGCCCCGGCCACGAGCGACTTCGTCGATAGCCCGCAACTTATCGATCGACGACGCGGTAAGCTCGAGATCAAAATCAAGGTATCGTCCGATCTGTCCTCCGAAGATCCCTCCGAAAATAAGAATCGGAGTAACGATACCCGCCCGGCGAAGAGCGATCCCTTCATCCACAAGAGCTACCCCAACGTAATCGACCCCAAGTGTTTCAAGATGGCTCGCGCACCGGATAAGCCCGTGTCCATAGGCGTTTGCCTTCACAACCGCCATGAAACGGGCGGGAGCTACCCGTTCTCGTAGCACTTGGAAATTGTGGCCGAGCGCGTCGAGATCGATGTCCATCACTGTGGGGCGGAGCTCAAGGGGGGAGATCTCAGGAGGCGCAAGCGTCATACGTTTCCTAGAGTGTCGTTCTCGGGAAAGAATCTCCGAGGCTGGTGACGGCGAAGAGTTCGTGAGACTCGAAGGGAGTAGGATTCGGTAACGGAGAGCTCAGCCTGTCTGTGATCAAGACCTGCTCGGTGAGACCAGAGAATCCAGCCAGACCGGAACTCAGATCAACAGTTGGTTTCGGCCGAGACCGGTTTTTCACCTGATATCCACAAAAAAGCCTGCCACGAGATTATCGTAGCAGGCTTTTCCAACGCCCTCCAGTCGGGGGGCGTTACCGCCCCCCGGAGGAGCGGTGTTATCTCCCCCCCAATTCAAGGCCTGAGGGGAGGTTTATCTGGAGGAGTCTCAGTCATACCGTTTCGAACCGTCCGGAATCGACCAGGTGCGTACGCTTCCGTCGGTAAGCTCAAGTCGCACCGTTAAATTATCACCGTAATCTCCCCCTTGCCGATTGAAGCTATACTTCGTGCGCCCCCCCTCACCGGTTCCATCTGAGGTGAAGCGGCCCTCTTCAACCACAGCGCCGTTTGCATCGAGGAGTTTGAGCGCCTGGATCGAACCGGTCAGTTCCGGGGGAAGGAGGACCGCCAGCTTCCCCTGGTTCACGGAGACCGGCTTCCACAAGAATCCACCCGAGCCATCGATCGTTTGGCCACTCGGTGTTACCGGAGCGCTCCCGCCTCCTGGTGTCGCTGTTGCGGGGGATGAGTTGGTACCACCCACACCCTTCGTGCCGGTCGGTGCCGCTCCGGTCAGAGCGCGTGGATCGGCCGTTTTAGAGCCGTCGTCAAAAGCAGCCACGAGCGCTTTCGCAGCGACGAGCGCGGTTTCCATGCTTTCAACCGCCATGGTGGGATCGTTCGCCCCCCCCCGGTTGTCGAAGAGCGCCGTTTTATTCGAGTCGAGTTGAGCCCCGGCGAAAGCCTGGGCGTAGACCTTGTTCCCATCCTCTGCCGTCAGGGTGCCGTCTTGGGTCAGTTTCGTCAGGGCGTTGATCGCTGCTTGCTCGTGGGGAATATAGCCGTCGCTTTTACGCAGAGAGTTTTGCTCGGCGTCGAGTGCCGCCTTGAATTTTTCGGCGGCCTCCTTCCCCTTGAGCTTATTGATCCTCTCGTAGGTGAGACCGGCAAACAGTTCCTCTTCGCTGACCTTATTTGCCGAGTCAGGCTTTAAAAGCCCCTTTAACATCGAGTTAAAATCGGAGCTTTGGGCCGGGGCGGTATTGTTTTCGGTCGACTGGGTGGCGGGGGCTGTCCGGCTAAGTGCCCTAGCCGCCAATGCTTTTACACCGGTAATTGCTGAGTACATAGATCCTTGTCCTCTTGGTCCTAAATAACCCTTCCTGGGTCACACCGAAGAGAGAGCACGTTACGTGCCAACCCACGAGGACTCAGTCACCCAAATTTTGTTCACTGAAGCGGCTGGTACGCGGAACAGAGCTCGGTCAGGTGAGGGTCCTCACGCAGCAGGAGAGGCGAGTTGCCACGGAAGTTGAGTGCTACAAGCGTAGAAGGTAGGTGGCTGCGGCGGAGAGATCGCTCGGAAAGCTTCTCAAGCTATCTGCCTTGAACACAAATATATTCGCACCGGCATTGTAGGCCGCCGCCACATCGGCCTCGAGCGAGGAGGTCGAAATCGCGATTATCGGAATCGTGCCGCTCCGCCCGCGGGCATAGCGAATGAGGTCAAGGCCTGATGCGCCCGCCAAATTAAGATCGATGACGAGAAGGTGGAGCGAATTCTGATCGAAAGCCTGCGTGCCGTTGGCGAGCGACTCGGCTTCTACCACCGTTATCGCCGTGTGCGCTTTGATAAGTGCTCGTCGCGCCATGAGGCGATGCGCCGGATCATCATCGACGAGAAGCGCTACGATCATACGACGCCTCCGCGGAGGTTCACTGTAATCGTCGTTCCTGTCGGGGAAGATTCCGTAATCGTGACCTCGCCCCCAAGTTTCTCCACAAGTTTTTTGACCGTGGCGAGTCCGATTCCTGAGCCCTCGACGTCGCCACTATGGGCGCGCTGAAAAGGGCGAAAAACGGCCTCGAATTTATCCGTCGGAATTCCGACGCCGTTGTCAGTGACCGCTATCACCACCCCGCGCTGATCGCTGAGCGGGTTGATCGTCAGGGTAATACGAAGAGGGCGCACAGGGCTCCGATACTTAATCGAATTTCCGATCAGATTGGAGAATATCTGGTATAATTTTAAACGATCGCTGCGGATCTCGAGGCGCTCGGTCGGATAGATCAACGAACCACCGGCATCGCTGAGCACCCGTTCGGTGTCCCGCCGAATCTCATCAAAAATAGCGCCGAGATCGAATCGTTCAAGGGCGTTGTCCTGAAAGCTTACTCGCGAGAATTGAAGTACGCCGGCCACTAGCGCCTCGAGGCGGTGGGCGGCTCGACCAATATGACCCAGAATCTCCCGGAGCTCTGGATCGACCTTCGTGATGAAGTCCTCCTCGATGACGCCAACCATCCCTTTGATCGTGAAGATCGGCGCTTTGAGGTCGTGGGAGACCATATAGCTAAAATCCTGCAGGTCGCGATTGCGTTCCTCGACCTGACGTTGATATCGCACGGTCCCGGTGACATCAAGGGTAATCGACAGCGACGCAACCACCTCGCCAGTTTCATCGAGAACCGGCACGGTGCGTGACTCGGTCCACATTTCGATCCCGGTTTTGTGGAGGATGCGGTAGCGAAATTGAAAGGCTTCGCCGAACTCGCTCACCTTGAGAGCTCGTTGGTAATTCTCGAGGTCGGCTTTGTGGATTATCGTCGTGAAAAAATCCTTGTGTGAGGCGTAGATCTCCTCCATTGCGTAGCCGGTCAGTACCTCGGTGTAGGGGCTGCCGTAGATGATGCGCCCGGACATGTCACGAATGATCACCGCCGCAGCGAGGTTCTCGGTGAGAGTGGTGTAGCGCTCATGGAGAACCTCTCGCTCTTCGCTCAGCCGAGCGACGGTCTCGCTCAACGTGTGCATATTCTCGTGGTGGAGTCGAAGGAGGGGGGTGAGTCCCGGGACGATCGAAGCAGCAGGTGCGGGGAGGAGCTCCGTGGCGAGGTGTCGAGCGATGCGCCGACAAGCGAGCCAGACGACCCCGAGCGCACCGGTCCCGCCCAGGGCGACGCCGGTGAGAAGCGCGGGGATGCTAGCGCCGAGGTCGATCACGCTGGGATTCCTTTGCCTGCATACAGGTCGTATTCAAGATCGAAGCGTTGTTGAAAACGCTGGAGCAGCCCACGGTGCTCCTCCGTCGTTATCTTGAGACGCTCCCATACGTGGGGGAGATTTTCGGCGACACGATTTTGAAACTTGCCGAAGCCCCGCGGGTGGCCGAGGCCGAGTGCGTGGGCAAAGGCATCGGCGGCGTGGACGATCGTGGTAAGTCCGACTTCGTCTGGAGGGGTGTGGTGGCCCCGGATGACCGCGATTATCTCCGGCGAGAAATGCCACCG
>JBILDU010000036.1:0-27666 GCA_044352465.1 Bdellovibrionota bacterium | reverse complement strand
CTTGTCAAACGCGGTGAAGTATACCCCCACAGACGGAGCGATAACGGTAGAAACGGAACGTCTCGAAAGTGGCGCGAAACTCGTCATCGCCAACACCGGCGCAGGAATTCGCACCGAGGAGCGGGAGGCGATCTTCACGAGATTCAAACGGGGCTCGGCGAGCTCCGGTACCACCGGAAGTGGACTCGGACTCTACATCGTGAAGTCGATCATCGACACCGTAGGCGCACGAATCGAACTCGAAAGCGAACCGGACAAACGGACGACGTTCTCCGTTTTTTTTCCGGGATAACCCCTTTTATCCGGGATAACCCAATCCAACCAACAAATCTTACCGGCCTACGAATGCGGGCGCGGCGCGACCAGATTGAAGAAATACACGGCAAAGCTCACCTTGCCTTGGACCCTTATCTTATCGGACAACATCCCCACCTGCGGATTCAGATCACCGCTCGCCACCCGCATCAGATTATCTTCGCTCAAGCGGATGGTGCAGTCGGCCGCACCAACACCTTTAAGCTCCCCTTCGAGGGGCACCACAACCAGATCCGCTTGACGCCAGTCAAATCCGAACTTCTTCCCGTTCGTGAGCTCAATCAACAGAGTACCGAGCAAACACTCCCGTAAGCGCGTGCCAGCGCGCTGAGCTCGCGCCTTGACCTCCTCAAGCATCAACTCATTGGCGTTTGCTGGGGGACGCCGCCGTTCCGGTGGTGGAGGGGCTGCGCGCTGTGGGCGCGCGGACTGAGCGTCGCCTTCACTGTGGTCTAACGCCCCCTCTTGCTCCTCGCCTACCTCAAGGTCCCCATTATCGTTTTGCATATACATCGCCACCATTGCGCGCTAAAATCCTGAAGACGGACTATAGCAACCACAACGTAGAACCGCTATAGCCCCTCTCAGCTACTGACGCTCGGAGCACCGCGCGATAGGGCTCTATAGGGCAGATAGCTCTTCAGAAGCCTCTTTAATTGGGGCGCCGGTTCTAATCTGGTTGCGTGGCACCCGCCGATTCCATGGAAAGCACCACCGATGATTCAAACACCTTCAGATCCCCCCCCTGCGAGCCCCGACCGGCGACATCTCGTCGTCGCTCTCACCGGAGCTATCGGAAGCGGAAAGTCGGCGGTGGCTGAACGGTTGGAGCGCTGTGGCGCTTTTGTCATCGACGCCGACATCCTTGCTCGGCGGGTGGTTGAGCCGGGCACCCCGGCGCTAGGCCAGATCGTTGAGCACTTCGGCTCCACTATCGTTGATAAGGGGGGAGTCCTCAACCGTAAGAAACTCGGTGAGATCGTCTTCAACTCTCCCCCCGAACGCCGGTGGCTCGAGGGTTGCCTCCACCCCCGTATCCGGGAGCGATTCGAGGCGGAGCTTGCGGCTCATCTCATGACCTTACCAAGCCCCCCACCGGTGGGCACCCGCCACCTCGTTATTTACGTCGTTCCGTTGCTCTTTGAGTCCCCGACCCCCCGTACCGAATTCGACTACACCGTCGTTGTATCGGCAAATCGCGAGATATCACGACAACGGGTGGTGGCGCGGGACCGCTGCACAGCAGAGTTGGCCGAGCGGAAACTCGCCGCCCAACTCCCCATCGAGCAGAAGGTCGCTTTGGCCGATTACACGATCAAAAACGAGGGCTCCCTTGAAGAGCTCGATCGTGCCGTCGCATCACTCTACGCGACCCTCACAACACTACCTCCCCGCGCCAGCACGCCGACTAACACAGCGGCCCTAAGCTAAATACCGGCCCTTCGCTCTGGTATAGGCATGGCCGTTCGGGCCGCCGTTGTGTCCTGCCCGCAAAACCGATAGTAGGCGAAAAAACTTACCGGTCGGTACGTCGGCAGAGGGGTCGCGAAACCGCAGACGTGTGGTATAAGCGTGTAGAGAATCCCCGGGGGGCGCCTCCGGTTGTGAGCAAAAATTTTACCGAGAGGCGGTGTGGACGGTAGCAAAGCAACCCTCAACGATTGGACGGCCCAAGCGGTGCGGCGAAAAAATCATGCAATAGAGATTGAAGGAACGACGGTACTCGACCGGTCGCTCGGTCCGATTCAAGCGCGAACACTCCGTTGGGTCGGCGCATTCATAGGACTCCTAATCTTCGCCCTGCCCCTCATGTTTGGTGGGGTGCATTCAGCGGTATACGCCCCCGCTGAAATCGGTGTCTTTCTTGGTGCTACCGTGCTGGTGTGGATGTTCGGCGCAGAGCTTTACGATGCCGCCCTAGCCCGATCGGCTTTTAAGCTCTTCCTGGTTACGGCGGGTATTTTTTTGAGCTACGCCGTTGCGCGAATCGCGCTGGGACTCTGGACAGAGTCAGCCGTCCACCCCGTTCTCGGAGGCGAGACGTCGTATGCGACGATCGTTGGAGGGATAAGCTGGCTCCGGGAGGTGCTTTTTTTCGTGGGCGCGGTCGTCTGTGCCCGTGCGCTCATACTCCTGAAGCCTGAATATTCGCCCCGCCTCGAGAGCTGTATCGTAACCGCTGGAGCAATCACGGCTTTTGTGGGGCTCGCGCATTGGTTTTACGACAACGGCAAACTTTTTTGGTTTTTCGAACCGGAGAACGTCTTTATTTCCCAGCGCGCACGGTGGCCGTTCGTCAACTCGAACCACCTCGCCTGTTTTCTCATTCCAAGCCTCTTTTTACTCGCTGCGCGGTGCTTCACCGCCGCCTCTGGTCTCCGCGCACTGACCGTTTCCCAGCGCACCGGAAAAACGAAGAGCTTTTCTGACCTCATGGCCGACCAAAGGGTCCAGCGGCGGATCGTGTCTCTCACCGTCGACGGAGCGCTTCTCCTCGCGGTGCTCCTCTGTATTATTGCGACCCTGTCTCGGGGTGTGTGGCTGAGCACCGTGGTCGGAATCGTCACATTCATCGTCTTCGACCGCCTGTCTCGCCCCAAGCTCCCCCCCGCTGAAACAGCCGCGGTGCACGTCGCCCCGGGGCCGAAGACGGGTCGGCGACGCTCCCGACGGCACCGCTCGAATACCCCGGTGAGCGCTTTCACGATGAGCCCCCAAGTATGGGCCCGCTTAAAGTTCTTCACCGTGGCGATTCTCTGTTTGGGGGTCTACCTGTTTCTCCGTGACCGCGGCGCGGAGCTCATTGAGAGCCGCATCGAATACGGATTACTCCACTCGAAAGAGGATATGCGCTTCCAACTCCTCGCCGACACCTGGCCACTCATCGTGGCCCATCCCTGGTTCGGTCTCGGAGTCGGTAGTTGGGCGAGTGCGTACGCCGAGGTGATGAGCCCCCTCCTCGCAGGCATTACTCCGGTATATCTCCACAACGACCCAGCCCAACTTCTCGCTGAAACGGGGCTATTCGGGTTCGTTATCGTCCTGGGAGGTCTCGGAGCCTTGGTGATAAAGGGGGCCCGGGCGATCTTTGCCTCCCCGCATCGTTTGACCCTCATCGCCCTTGTAGCTGCTCTCACCACCACTTTCATATCAACGGCGTTTGATTTTCATCTCAGGATCCCCGCCATCGTTATCCAGCTCGGCGTTATCATTGGTCTCCTGATCGATTTTACTGACCGAGCCGCCCGCTGAGGTTATATAGCTGAATCGATGAAGCTTCGTGGTGCGTCGAAAAGACGGAGGGAGCTTTTTTAGCTCTAGAATCGGTCCTCTCGGCTCACGAAGTCGTTGTAAGGAACTCAACCGTCCGGTAACGTGTCCAACCCATTCGGTGGCTATCGTGTAGGTTGTGAAGTAACCCCTCTAGCACTCATGGCGCTGTGCCGAAGTAAAGGTAGCAGCGTAAGTGCCTTGACCAGGGATTGAAGCATAGGTGTCGACTATGGTGTTACGTTTAGGAAATTCCTTCCGTCGTTTGAGCGTAGGGATCTGCGGCGCAATCTTTGCCTTCTCTTTAAGCTCCCCCCCGGCGGTGGTTGCCGAGGAACTTATTATCCAAGATTCAAGCGGCTTCACCCGCGCCGCCGAAGAGGTAAAAGGATCGGCGAAGGTTGAATTCAACGTAACCGCTGAGAACGGTGAGCCAGCCTCAGACATTGAGGTAATCCTTACCAATGCCTCAGGAGAGACTATTCGGGCGACGGCAAGTAACGGCGTGGTGGTCTTTAACTCGGTTGCCCCGGGGACGTGGACCGTTTCAACGACAACTCAAGGGGTAATCTTTACTCAGGTGGCTATCACCGGTGGCGTGGTTGCAGCTGGAACGGCTGGTGGCCTCGCGCTTGGCGCAGCAGCTCTCGGTGTCGGTGGAGGCACCATCGCCATCGTTGCGGCGAACGACGATAGCGATGGCGAAGGCGACGAGTTATCGCCAGCATCGTAATCTGAGCGCCGACGGAACTGCGCTTTTATAAAAGCCGGAGATTCGTATCTCTGGCTTTTTTTGTCTGGCTTTTTTTTCTTCGGCGATTATCGAAGCGCGCCATCAAAATTTTCCCGGTCGAAATCTCTGACTCGCGATCCTGGCGAAAGTTCGGCCCTTCTAAGCTCCCTATTTCTCGTGCCATGGCTGCTATGCGGAAAAAACTCTCTCACTGTGGCAGCAGTCTCAGCTAGATCAGCGCCATTCGTGAACGACGCATCGAACGTCACCAGGATAATCACCCGTAACCACTCGAGCTTCCCACGCGAGCAGGTTTTAAAAAACTCGGTTAAATCCTTCGAGGAGCTCTAAAACCCCCGTTATCGCCAATTTTAAGGGCTTTACACTCTCATCGTTCACTCAGCAGCGCCACCAGACGCAGGAGTGGCCTTGTCATAAAGCCCCGATTCAAACCACACTACTGCAAGCGATCGGCGCGCCGAGGATGGCAGCCCGGGCGATGGAAAAGCCCCCCGAACGAGGGTATTTTTCACACCTCGGCGAGGTAAGATTTGAATTTACGAAACCCGTTCGTAGAGCGGGGCCATGATGCTGTCGTCTTTAAGGGGAGTTCGAAGCCCCCCAAAAGTGAGCAGGTCGGGCAGAAACAGCTCACTACCATTACTCTATGGATATTCGAACGAAGTTGCCGCTCATCAGTGTTCGTGGGACCGCGATATACATTCACCTTCTCTCGATCGCCGTTATCGGATGGTACGTTCTTCGTCATGCGGCCGGGGATAACTCCGCCTTGCTCGCTCTCAGCGCTCTTGCGGGAGCTCTCCTCGTCCACGAGCTCGGTCACCTCCTAGCCGCCCGTTATCTCGGTATCACCGCAATGGCATCGACGGTATACCCCTTCGGGAGTGAGGTGAGCGTTGCAAAAGGGATCTCGCCCCGATCGTTCCTCGCGTATAGGCTCGCCGGCCCGGCCGTAAACCTCATCGCCGCAGTCATTCTGGGGGTTATCGAGGGTGACCTCGGTGTCATCGACGCCCAGCGCAGCGAACTTACCCGACTCTTTCAGAGATACAACCTCATCCTCGCCCTTTTAAACCTGTTACCCTTTGCACCCCTCGATTGTGGAGACGCCTTTGCGGAGGGTGCGCGGCAGCAAAATCCGCGGGCGACCTCCCTGTGGGGGTGGCGTGGGGGCACAGCGTGCGCGGTGCTCCTCGGTGCTCTCGGCGTGGGGCTCGGCGATCCTCTCCCGTTCGCTGCAGCTATCGCCGTGGCTCTGGCAACGGTGAGTGCAGTGGCCCGTGCTCGGACCAAAATGCTCCTCGGAAACACCACGATATCCTCCGTGATGACACGGATTGAGGATCTACCCACCTTCGCTCACGGCGCGACGGTCGGAGCGATAATCACTGAGGTACTCCGCTCCCACCACACCGTCTTTCGTATTTGTCACGGCACGACGACCGGTGGGGTTCTCTTTCGAGAAGACCTCGTCGACGCAGCGATTCAAGGGGGCGACGTGTACGTCGCTGAATTGATCGACCGGGGTCTGACAACGATCTCTGCGGAGCTCCCACTCGAAGACGTCTTGGATATTTTGACGCGGGGCGATGCGGGCGATCCCCTCCTTGTCTCGCGCGAAGGGAACTTAGCGGGGATAGTTTTTCGTGAGCAACTCCTCGAGTTCGTGCTCGTGCGGAATTCGGAGCGCGCAGCTCGCGCCGCTGTGGAGCTCGAATAGTCGTGGGAAAGCTTCTCTTCGCCGCTCTCGCGTTGCTCCCACTGTCGGTGCGCCGCCGACTTGGCGGATGGGGAGGGTTCCTTTTTTCGCTCATCCCCACCCGCGACCGTGCCATCGCCGAACTTCAGCTGAGGCTCTTTTTACCGGACCGTAACACCCGCGCCCTGGTACGTCAGGTATACACTGAGGCGGGGCGAACAGCATTGACCGCGCTCGATCTCTCCCCGCTTCTCCAAGAGATCGACTCTCCTGACGAGGATTTTATCGCCGAGCTCCGCCAAGGCAATCGGCCGGTCCTCGCGCTCACCGCCCACCTAGGGCCGTGGGATCTCCTCGGTGCCTACGCCGTCTCAAAGGGGCTCTCCGTGGCAACGATCGGTCGAGCAGCCCGCTCACCGGCGCTCCATAGGTTGCTCACCGCCCTGCGCTCGCGGTACGGAATAACCACCTTTTGGCGCGACGATCCTCAGGCGCTCCGGCGAATCGTGGGACATCTCCGAAGCCGGGGTCTCATCGCCGCACTGATCGACCAGGATACTCGGGTGGATGGAACCTTGAGTAACTTCTTTGGTGAGCCCGCATTCACCCCCTCGAGTCTCATCGACATATCCCGTCGGTACGACGCCCGCATCGTCACCGCTTTTATCGTGCGACTCCCTTCTGGCCGCTACGAGGTTAATGTCAAACCGATTCACGACGGAGCCCCCCTCGCGGAGGTCCTCGCGATCTATCACAGCCGGCTTGAGGAACTCATCCGCCGCTATCCCGCCCAGTGGGTGTGGTTTCACAAGCGGTGGCGGACCCTCCCCTCGGGTGAACGGCTCTCCAGTCGGGAGTATGTGAGTTACCTTCAGCGCAAGATTAACGCTCAGGGCAACGGCGTGAAGAGCCAAATACTCCAAGGCGAGGAGAAGGAGGTATCATGAAAAAAAGCGCTGCACAGTGCCTAATCCGAGCTCTTCTCTTGGCAACTCTCCTCAGCGGCACCAGCGGATGCCAACGGATCTTCGGAGTGCGCGGTGCCGGGGAGCATCTGCGTGCAGCGGAGGAGGCCACCCGGAAAGGTGATATCACCGCGGCGATCGAGAGCTACCGCCGCCACATCGCCTACCGTCTCTCACTCGCCGAGCGACCGGAATGGGAGAACCCATCCTTTTATGAATTAATGATCGGCGACCTTGAGCTTCGCCGCGGCGACGTTGCTGCCGCACTCGGCGCGTTTGAGCGCGCTGAAACCGCCGGCATAGAACGAGGACTTGTCTCCGATCGATTTCGCGCCACCGGCACTTGGCTGGAACAAAACGGACGTGAGGTCGAAGCGCTCGAGCTGCTTAAAAAATATCGGGACCGCGATCCGCTCCTGTTCGACGCGATGCTCGACCGAATCGCCAAAGAGGTCACCCGAAAAGAGGAGCTGCCGGGTGCCTCCCCACTCTCAACGCCACTACCACTCAACGGTGGCGGGGACGCTCTTCCGTAAGTTTTCAAGAAGCCGCGCGTCCTCCATCGCAGTTTGAAGAGCATAGCGCATCGCCTCGCCCATCGTTTCGCGAATTCGCTCCTCATTGAGGAAAGGATGACGGGCGACCGCCTGGCCGGAGTAACGCCGCACGTACCGCTCGGTCGAGTCTGAGCCGAACGCCTCGAGTTCCACGGTCGCGTTTCCTTCAACAACACTCGAGGGGAACCCGGGGGTTACCTTGACCCCCCAATCGAGTACCGTTCCCCGTATGGCCGCGGCGTCACCAGCCGAAAGGCGAAAGCCGTTCGCCTTTAAGAACTCACCCAGCGCAACCTGCACCTTTCCGGGGACATCCCCCTCAGCCCGGAGTTGCCGGTCGCCGACCGATACGCTGTGGGGTGGACGAGCATCGATGAAAGACTGGATTCGAACCGGGGAATCCCTCAGAGAGGAGCGTCCCACAACCGGCGTCGGGACAGCTCCAATTGAAAGAGTAGTCCCCAGCCCCGGAGAGCAGCCAGCAAGCCCACCTATCACGACGGCACTTAACAACACCCGACCAAGTATTCTCATACAATTCCCTCACCGATATCGTGCGCCTCTTGGCGAACCTCCGCTGCCGAATCGCGCCCCGCGCGATTGAGTAACGCCGTCACATCAACGCGCCCAGCACCATACTGACACTCCAATACCCAGACTGCCCACAAAGCGTGTTGGCGAACAAGAGGGCTTGGATCCGCCGAAGCCAAACGTGCGACCACCTCCGTCAGCTCGACCGCAGCGGTATTCGCCGCTACCACGACCCCGTTTCGCACCAAGGTTTTCCGTCGGGCACGCGATACGGCGGTGTGACCAAAGCGGCGCCGAAACGCGGCCTCAGACGGGATCTCAAAAAGCTGCTTCAAATCAACCAACGGCCCCACCCCGTTTTGGGGGCGGAATTCCTCAAACGCAGGGGGATCGCCCTCCTTTTGAGCGCGGTAATTGAACGGACATACATCCTGACAGATGTCGCAGCCAAAAAGCCACTCACCGAGATCGCGTCGCTCGGTCGGGTTAAGCGCGGTACGTTTCTCGATCGTCAAATACGAAATACACCGCCGGGCGTCGAGAACCCGGGGCTCTCGAATCGCTCCGGTCGGACAGTCGGAACCACACCGAAAGCACGACCCGCAATCGCCTTTCACGAGCCTCAAAGCACCCGGCCGTACCATGAGATTCGATACGATCTCTCCCAGGAAAAGAAACGAGCCCACGCCGGCCACAATGAGCAAGGTATTCTTGCCGATAAACCCGAGTCCCGCTCGCGCGGCGAAAGCGCGCTCAAGGAGCGGCACCGCATCGGTGAAGGAGCGAAAAAAAACCTCCTCCCCAAGATCCTGCGAAAGACTCGTCCCCAGTCGATGCAGCCGCTCACGGAGCACAACATGGTAGTCCTGCCCCCACGCATATCGCGCCACCCGACCGAAGCCGAGCGGTCGAGGCGGATGGGGCGCGGCGCCATACGGCACACCGAAGACGAGGACCGTTTGCGCGTTCGACAAAAGTCGGCGTGGGTCCGCGAAAAGATCAGGGGCACGCTCCATAAAACGCATCTCCCCCGCGTAGCCACAGGCCTGCCAAGCGGCGAGCCGCACCGCCTCCTCCTGCAACGGCGCCATGTCGGTATGAGCATAGAGCTCAAGGCCGCACTGCCGGGCGTACGCTTGGAGTTCGTTTTCAGTGAGCTCAACCATCGGACAAAAATCCTTGCCACCACGCGCCCCCGAGATCGGCAGCATGCACCGTCGCGGGCCGACTGACCCATAGCGCTTCCGAAAGAGGTAAAGACAATCGGCGGTGTCACATGTTAAAATATATAACATGCACCGTCCCCACCTTCATCAACCCAATTTTATCGAAGCCTTCCTCGGCTTGGTCCTCAGACCTGGGGAGATGACCGCGACGCTCTTCTCGCAGAAACGCCCGCCGTACGTGTTCTCCTTTTTTTTCGTGGCTTTTCTGTCCTTGCTCGGGCCAATCGTCTTTCAAAGCTACAAATACGGATTCGGGCTTTTCAACTCGACGGCACTTGCCAGCATTTCAATTATCGGCACGTTCACGGTGCTGTGTTTTATCCTGATCGAGTCGGTCGTTCTTGGGATCCTGGGTCTCGGCTTCTCCCCGCTTAAAGTCGCAGCGTGTATCGGCTATAGCACGGCACCGCTCGTGGGCGCCGTGTGGCTCACCTATATTTTTAATTATATCAGCCATGGTCGCCTCACGATCATCACCCTCCTCGTTACCGGACATGCGGCGCCACAAGACCCGATCCTTGAGTCGATGCCGTACGTATTTATTATCTGCCAGCTCCTTATGTTCATCGTGCTCTTCTCCTCGCTCCGGCAGATGGGCAACCTCGGCCTGCTGGACGGCTTCCTGGTGGGCACCGTATCGCTTATCCCGCTCTATGGCTCCCTCGTCCTCGGTGTTATTTTGGCTAACTCGGTCAACCCTGGAACTGTCCAAATGATCCTCAAGGTCATAAACTCCCCCGAGCTCCTCACGCGCTACGGCGGCCTATAATTGGGTGATATTGACGAAAGGGTCGTGGTGGGCTAAGTCATTGCATCCAGTGGAGCGTTGTCCCCATCGTCTAGCCGGCCTAGGACGTCAGCCTTTCACGTTGAAGACACGGGTTCGAATCCCGTTGGGGACACCATATATCGCGCTGAATCGCCCGGGAGCTCCTTGAGGTAGCTCCGCGTTGTGTTTGCCCGGCGGTAGTCGCCCGAGAAGCGTGGGCCCAGAGCCGTTTTCGGGGGGTATCGGCCAGGGTAAGATATGGCTCCGTAAGATATGGCTCCGTAAGATATGGCTACGGTTGTCGTTCTCCTTCATGGCCTCAGCCGCACCCGTCTTTCAATGCGCTACCTTGGCCGCTACCTATCCCAACGCGGATTTGCTGTTTTAAACCTTGGCTACCCCTCACGGGCAGCGACGATTGATGACCACGTTGCTAAGATTGAGCGGGATATCCGACGAGCGGGGTTGCACGGCCACGAGTTAAGCTTCGTCACCCACTCCCTCGGTGGAATCGTACTGCGGGGACTCGTGGAATCGCACCACGCCGATTACCGCTTCGGACGAGCGGTAATGCTCGGCCCTCCGAACCAAGGAAGTGCCTTTGCGCGGGCTCTCCAAGCACGCCTCCCCTGGCTTCATCGAGTCCTCGGACCAAGCTACCTCGAGGTTGCATCGATACAACGGTCACCCGGAACGGACCGACTCACTGTGGGAATTATCGCAGGTACCCGCACACCTGAGCGAGGGTACTCCCCCTTTGTTTCCGGGCCTAACGATGGTATCGTCGCAGTCCAAGAAACGGCGCTCCCAGGAGCAACCGACACCCTTGTGGTGCGGGGTCTTCACTCGTTTCTGATGTATCAGCCATCGATACTGGAACAGGTGGCCCATTTTTTAGCGCACGGACGATTTCAAAGGGACTAAGCAACCATGCTCGGTTCAAACGATACGAAGCGTGGGGTCATCGGTACCGCCAAGGCGCGCCTCTCGGCGGCGCTGAGCGCCCTGAAGGGGCTCGACCGGGTCGAAGCTTTAATCGAGGAAAAGCTCGTATCCGAGGCTCCGTTACTCCACGAAATCCCCCACTACCTTCTGACCTTAGGGGGAAAGCGGATGCGTCCGGTGTTGTCGCTGATGATGGCTCGCGCCCTCGGACAGGCTGCACCATCTCCGGCATTAATCGATGTGGCTGCCGGGATCGAGCTCATTCACATGGCAACTTTGCTCCACGACGATATCATCGATCGTTCCCCTCTGCGGCGACACCAAGCCTCGCCGTATGTGAAATTTGGTCTTGAGAGCACACTACTCTCGGGCGACTTTCTGCTTGTCCGCGCATTTAGCCTGTGTGCCCGCCTCGACTCTTTTGTTATCGACTCGACCGAACGCGCGTGCATCGAGCTCACCGAGGGGGAGATCCTTGAAGTGCCCCTGGATAAAGGGGTTCACACACTCGACTCAAGTATCACTATCGCCCGAAAAAAAACCGCCTCGCTTTTTTGGTTAGCGACACGAACTGCGGCCCATCTCGCTGGAGCGAGCGACCCTGTGGTCGAGCAATGCTCTCGCTTCGGTGAGAAGCTCGGCATCGCCTTCCAAATCCTCGACGATATCCTCGATGTCGTGGCAAGCGAAGACCTACTCGGCAAGAAATCAGGAATCGATATTCGGGAGAAGAAGCCCTCCTTAGTGAATGTCTTATGGCTTGCGTCAGGTGATCCGCTGGCCCGCACGCTTGCCCAGCCGGAGCCTATCAGCGACGAGTTCGTGGAGCGGGCGGTGGCGAGTCTTCGAACATCTCCGGTGGTTGAAGAGGCGCGGCGTATCGCGCTTGGCTACACCAGTGAGGCGCTGGCTGCATTGAAATTTATCGAGGAACAGTGCCCCCAAAGTGATCGCCCTACCCTTGAGCACCTCCGTACCCTCATCGATTACACCCTCGAGCGGATGGAATAGCCGATTTCCGGCTAACCTAGCGACAGTATGGCCTCTTTTCACGGGGCAATACGACATTCCCTTATGCGACATTCGTAGCCCCTGCCCCCATAACTTTTCTTGAAATGTGCGCGGTACTGAGACTCTCGGTGCCGCAAACAACCCGATTTCGCCGCGCGGAGCGAGTTCATCCTCGAGCCACGCACGTTCTATCGTGAGGATTTGAGCATTCCGACCACCGGTTGGAGGGTGCTTCCAGGTTTTGCGGAGATAAAAATGTTCGACTTGGAGCACAGCGTGAGCAATTCAGACAAACTTCCCCAGATAGACATGTCTTACTCCCCTGGCAAAGGGTACGACTCAATCAACGAGTTGATGCGCGCGATTATTCTGCGCACCGTTGAAGACTATAACTCGATGGGTGAACTTCGCGAAGAAGCGATCGCCTACATGCACGACCAAGAGGATGAATACATCTTCTCGTTTAGGGCGATCTGTCACCATCTCGGATTTGACCCCGAGAAGACCCGTCATGCCATCATGAATGCAAAGCACCGCATCAGCACCCGACGACGGGCCGCCTAATAAAGTTGCCTCAAACTCTTTTGACGCCCCTGCGAGTGCCCCGGAACGCTGGAAACGGCGGGGAAAAGGGCACGCGCCAGGGGGCAGTCGGCTAAATATCTGATGAAGCATCGGCGCGAAATCCCCGTTTATGACCGTTTGCCTCAGACGAGAGGCTACGCATCAGACATTTCGCCTCGGTCAAGTTTTTGATCGACCACACCCCTCAAAAAAAGGCTCCTTGACGGAGCCCTTTTTTCAGACAAAGTTTTTGGGTTAAGAAGCTAGCGGCCGGCGATCCGCAACGATACTCATCATTCGATCGACCCCTTGAAGTTTTTTCATCTTCAGCCGCTTCTCCTCGATCTCTTCAGCCGAGGTTAAAAACGGGCGATTTTCGAACGTAGCTAGAACCTGCTCGAGCTTACAATGCTCCTCGTATAGTTTCCTTAACTCAAAGTTCCCCATCAACACTCGCTCAATCAATTCACGGTCAGCTCTTTCCATAGCGTTTGCCTCCTTTGATTAAGGTTTACGAAATCAAAACACAGAATTTAATTGGGGCCCGCTGGGTCGAATCGACGGAACCTGCGGAGATAAGAGCAAGAAAATAGGTTCGAGAAGAAACAAAGAATACCCCAGAGGGGCCAGCGGCTGAGGCTGCCCCGAGCCTGAACGACTCCCGCGAGCGAAGATATTCACCAACCTCATCGAGGGTAGTTTCAACACAATGACTGCGATGAATGCTCAAAGTACCTCCTATTATTTTAGGCTCCCCCCTCCGGTGAAGTCAAAGCGAAACATGGCCGCGGGGAGAAAATCGCCGCGATACGGCGCCTGACCTACTCGAGCCAAAGAAATCGGGTTATCGGGGACGAGAATTTATAGGGACTTAGCGGCCCTCATCCTCACCAGGTTTCGAACAACCATTCTATTGAGTCCTGGAAACCCAGACTCGCCAGTCGAAGCAAAAACCGAAAGTTGTTGCCCCAGCCCAAACCACTCTCAAGCGGACACAAAATATTCCTCCGCGAGATTACAACGCAGGCTCCTCAGCTATCGACCAGAAAAAAGCCGAGCCCTCGCCCAGCATGTTCACGAGCGCGGCGATACGAGTGAAAGCGCTCATCGGTCACTGTGTTGATATCAGCTCGATATACGTTCGCCCGGGGACACGCCTGCCGCACCAAGACCTCTGCGGTGCGCGCAACATCGAGGTACGTCCGGCCGCCCGTCTCCCTCTGAACGATCGCGGCCGCTCCGAGCGCCTCGATCACCTCGGGTCCAACCTCGTACCCAGTTGGACCAGCACACGGACCGATGACGCATTCGCAAGGCTCGTCGCTCAGCTGAGCCTCGTTCAGCACGTACGCTATTATCCCACGCTCGAGCCCCCGCCAACCCGCATGAATAGCGATTTGGCTCGCTGAGCTCACCACCAAAATCTGGGCGCAATCGGCCCCTTTCACACCGAAGATCCCGCGGTAGCGATTACTTCTCCGCCAGATAAAGGCATCACCATGCGGGAGATCCCCGACCGTCTGTGAAGCCATGCCACCGGGGATCTCGTAAGCGACACATCCGTGAACCTGGTGTAACAGACTCACGTCGACCCCACCAAATGGAGCGCTGAGCTCATGTGCCCACCGCGCCCGAGCGGTTTCTCCAAAATCAGCCGGCGCAAGGGTAAAACCGTGAACAACGCCCCGCTCGATCCACGGCTCGTAGACGAGCGCCTGAAGCGATCCATACCTCTGCACCGCAAAGGTCATGCCACTTCTCCGCGAAAAGCTCCGAGTAAGCTCTCAAAATCGGCCGGGATGGCACTCTCAAACGCAAGCCGCGTCCCCTTCGTCGGATGCTCGAACTCAAGTCGATATGCATGCAGCGCTTGCCGGCCAAACCTTTCCCCCGCGCGCTGCAATCCCAACGGAAGCCCCGAAAGCTCCCCGTAAGTGCGGTCTCCGACGAGTGGGCAACCGATCGAAGTAAAGTGTACCCGAATCTGATGAGTCCTTCCGGTCTCAAGTCGAGCCTCCAGCAACGTACCGTAAGCAAACCGCTCACGGACCCGCCAATGGGTCACGGCACGTCTTCCCTCAGGAGTAATCGCCATCTCGGTGCGGCGGGTCGGATGGCGACCGATCGGCGCATCGATCGTTCCACTATCCATGGTATTGACCGCCCTGAGACCGCGCGGTGTGGAGAATACCAGGGCCAGGTATCCCCGACCGACCGTCCGGGCTGCGAATTGCCGACTCAAATGATGGAGCGCTCCCGTAGTCTTCGCCACAACCACGATACCGGTCGTATCCCGATCGAGTCGATGAACGACTCCAGGTCGGAGGCCAGCCTGTTGGTGGTCGGGGTTAAAAAGCTCCGGTGTCGGGCGTTCACTCGCTGCTTGAAAATGCGCGACCAAAGCGTTGACCAAGGTCTGGTCACGGTTACCAGCACCCGGATGCATCGTCAGTCCTGCCGGTTTATCGATGACGATAAGCACATCGTCCTCATAGAGGACCGTCAGAGGAGCCGCATACGGGGCGAGATGAGTTGAGTCATCAGGGCTATCTGTCACAGCCACCGTGCACCCCGGCCTTAGAGCTGTTCCAGCCTTTCCGACCAGCGCACCATCAACCGTCACCGCACCGCCTTCGATGAGTAATTTCACCTGCGAGCGCGTCATGCCACTAAAGTCGGAGGTTGCACCCAATTTATCGGTGAGAAATCGGTCGAGCCGCAAGGAATCCTCGGGAGCTACCGTAAAATAAAGGGAGCGTGCGCTCATGGGTGTCTCTTCTTAGTCCCGGCGTTAGGCTATTGATGGCCGATCATTCAACGATTTTGTCTCCACATCAAGGGGGTCCCCCGCGTAGGTGCGGCATCCTTACGAGAATGCAACAAAACCGGAGGTTACGCCGGCGGTGCTGCTGAGAGCACCAGTCGCGCGGCCGTTACATCCCGCCGGATCTGCTCAGTGAGCTCGGAGACTGCCGGGAACTTCATCTCCGCACGAAGACGGCTCACGAATTCAACCCCCACCCTTTCGCCGTAGAAATCACCACCGGTGTAATCGAGCAGGTGCGATTCGATCGTCGGACGGACCCCGCCAAACGTAGGCCGAACACCGATATTCGTCACCCCCGCATAGCGCACGCCTTTGAGGGTTACCCAGGTGGCGTAGACACCGAAAGCGGGCACGGCGAATCGACCGAGGGGGACGTTCGCCGTCCGAAAGCCCAGGAGACGCCCCCGCTGATCGCCCCGCTCGACGAAGCCGTTCACCTCATAGAGCCGCCCAAGAAGCTCAGCCGCCCCAGCGACATCGCCTGCGGCGATAACGCTCCGGATACGCTTGGAACTGATGCGCTCTCCCCCGACCTCGACAAACGGAAGCACGGTAACTCGACGCCCCCGCGCAGACAGGTAGCGCTCAATAAATTCGGGGGTTCCCTCGCGCTCGAAACCGACATGTGCATCCGGGCCGATGATGAGATGACCAACGTTGAGACGGTCAATAAGGTAGCGATCGATAAAATCACCGGCCCTCAGTTTCGAGAAAGGGCGGGTGAAATGAATCATGAAAAAAAGATCGACGCCGTAACGCGCCATAATCTCGACTCTCTGGCGCAGGGTCGTCAAAAGCGGCACCCGTGGCATCTTGCCTAAAACGGTTCCTGGATGGGGGTAGAATGAGATAACGACGCTGGCTCCCTCTGCCCTTTCCTGATTGAGACGGCCGAGAAGAGCCTGGTGCCCCCGATGAACCCCGTCGAGATTCCCCAGCGTTGCCACCACCGGCCCCGCTAATCGCGGCAGCACCGAGGCATCGCGGGCGATACGGGTTTTGTGCTCAGCCGCCATGTCGCCCCCAGGGCACCACCGCGAAACTCTCCACAACCAAGGTACACGCCGATAGGCCGACTATCGGCAAGCTGGCGAAAGCCACCAGGCAACGAGTAACGATGGCATCCTCCGCCACCATACAAACCACTACAGATCTTTTAACCGTTCACGCGCCCGCGCGGCCTCTGCAGACTTAGGAAAATCGGCCGTCAACTTTTTAAAGGCGAGACTCGCGGCTTTCTTATCACCGAGTCGAATAAAGACCGTCCCCTGACGTAGCAGGGCCAACCGGGTACGATTGTGCTTCGGAAAGCGGGCGACGATATCAAGGTATGAAGCCGCGGCTTTCTTCAAATCTCCGGTGGCCTCACCACTTAAACCGATCCAAAAAATAATGTTGGGAGCCCACGCGTTCGTGGGGGCAAGGTCAAGCGCCTCTTGAAGAGGGCCTACCGCCAAGGGAAATGCGCCGGAGCGAATCTTCGCTAGCCCCTCACCGAACCGTTGTCCCACATCAACCGGGAGGTCAGAGATCATCGCCTCGTCTTCCTCGAGAGCCGCAACGGGAACTATCGGCGGGGGGGGGATCCGCTGATTCAAACGACTCAGATCCCCCTGGATAGCCGAGAGGCTCCCCAACTTCTCACTCTGCGAATGTTCAAATTCATCGAGTCGACCGCTCAACTGCCGCAGCTCGGTGCGTACCGCCGCGAGCTCAGTCACCTGCTCCGCCTGGAGATTGCGGAGGTCCCCCAGATTTCGGTCGAGGCGGGCGATTTCAACTTCGAGGTTTTTGGTCTGCGGCACACACCCGCTGACGAGCGCGAGGACAACCCCACAGAGGGCCCAACGCCCCACCCACTTGGCCACAAAATTCGAACTCATCATCATTGAATTTGCACCCCCAGATACGCACATCGTTCGGCAGAGGGTCACCCCCTCCGGCCGAACGATGGCTTTCTCGACTATATCGAGAAGAAACGCTTACTGCACGTTGAAGTGAGCGCGGCGGTTCTTCGCGTACGCCTCTTCGGTCTTGCTCGGATCGAGCGGAAGCTCTTCGCCATAGCTGACCGTGCTCATCCGGCTCGCGTCGACTCCGAGTGAACGGAGGTAATCGTGAGCAGCGCGGGCGCGATTGGCACCGAGCACCATATTGTACTCATTCGTACCACGCTCATCGCAGTGCCCTTCGATCTGAACCTTGTGGCTCGTATTTGCATTGAGCCACTCCGCGTTCTTCGCGAGGAGACCCTTCGCGGTAGCGTCGAGATCATAGCGGTCGAAACCGAAGTTAACGTCCTTCAACACCCCATCCGCCGCGGCGACCGGGATATTTCCGTCATCCGGACCACCCACTTTACGGGCCCGACAAGAACAACCCGCCACGACGAAGGCGAGCGCGACGACCAAACACGTCCGAACGATGCGCATATATGTCTCCTTAAAGACGATAAATCAAAAAACAAAAAATCAAATCAGGCGAGGCTCGATACGGGAAAACGACCTAAATCGAAACCGTACACCTCAACGGCGGTCACACGAAATGACTACCCCCCGACCCGTGACCTGCGGCTCCCAAAGGTTGCGTGTAAAGCGCTTTAGATAACCACAACGTTACGTGATTCGTTAGTTGCGTGATAACTTCACGCAATAACGGGGATTTTTTACTTTACAACAGCCCAGTTTGCAATAGTCTAAAAAGGCTTCTCACCGAAAATATCACCGATATCGGCGATACGGCGTTTTAAGCAAGCCAAGCACTCCGACTGGAAAGTTTTTTCACACGAGAGCCGGTCCGAAGGGCGGCCTAGTAGTCTCTTGTCTGGTCCGCCTATGCCCCGTTATTCCGGCAGAGGGCCCCAGGTTGGCTCGGTATCTCCGCCACGGCTTCGGGTCAACTCACGCAGATTACTTCCATCACTCCGCATCAAAGAGAGCCCAAATGAGCCCTTGTGGCCGTAGGTTGAAGCGAACACGAGGTAACGCCCGTCGGGGGACCAATCGGGGTCCTCGTTATCACCGCCGCTCGTGAGCTGAAGGGGAGCCGAGCCGTCGACGCCCGCCGTAAAAAGCTGAAAGCCAGCATCAGCGCGGCACACGAAGGCCAGCCGGTCCCCTTTCGGAGACCACGCTGGAGAGGTGCAATAATTAGAGTTCACAAAGCTGACCCGCTTCACATCCCCACCATCTCGGGTCATCGTGTATATCTGCGGACCGCCTGCACGGTTCGAACAAAAGACTACCCGGTCCCCCGTGGGCGAGAATCGAGGCGAAACGTTAATCGTCCCCCGCGCCGGAAGTACCGTTCTCAAAACCGCGCCATCGAGGCCCAGCTCCACCAGGTCGCTATTGCCCCCCACGGTCCGGGAAGCGAGAAGTCCCCCGCCCTCCGGAAGGAACTGCGCCCCAAGCTCAAGCGCGGGCCCACGGGTAATCTGAGTTATCGCCCGACTGAACGTATCCACCATAAAGAGATCGGGGACACGATTTCGATACGAGGTAAAAACCAACCGCCGTCCGGCGCGGTCCCACGAGGAGGAGACAGCCAGCGCGCGCTCATCGGTCAGTTGACGGACGTTGCTGCCGTCCATATCCATGACAAAGAGGTCTTTAAATCGCCCCACCCGTGAGGTGAAGGCGATCTGAGATCCGAAGACCCCCGGCTCTCCGGTAAAAAAACGCATAATCTCGTTGGCGAACTTATGTGCCATACGGGGGACCTGCGACAGCTCCCCCTCGTACTCTTTACCAAGAACGACGGTCCGCCGTTGGACGTCGTGAAGATAAAGTTGTACCCGCACCCCTTGGGCGGTCGGAGAAACGACCCCCCGTACCAATCCTTCCGCCCCCACGACGCTCCAATCAGAGTAGGCGAGCGCAGTTTGATCCCCGCACTTCCCCGGGGTCTCGATGAACGTATTCGGATCGAGAACCTGAAAATACCCCGACAAATCAAGATCCCGCGCCATAACTGTGGGTATCTGTTGCGCCACCGCCGGCTCCCCACCTTGTAGGCAAAGGCGCGGGAGCGCTACCGGGAAGAGCCGCCCCGACCCCCGCACGTAGATATCGGTTTGGGAGGCCGCGATATCCGGGCCAACACCGACTCCAGCGCAGAGCGCCAACGCGATACGAAAACAAAATCGAACGAAGCGAGGTGTAAACAAAGTCCGAGGCACCATGGTATCCCGACGGTTTAGAAAAAAGTCGGGGGGAGGAACCCTCCCCCACTTTGGTTCATACCACACCCGCGTGGGGGGCAAAATGAGGGACCGTAGGATTCCAGCGGGCGTGCAACTTACTCGCGCGGGTCGAACGACAGTCGCACCGATCGAAAGTCGTTATAGACCGACGGGGGCGGAGGCGGGAGGGGGCTTGCCTTGTAGACCGCCCGGAGAACCGACTCGTCGAAAACGCGATTGCCGGAGCTTTCCACTACCGCGACATTCGAAATGGAGCCATCGACAGCGATATCAAAGGTAACCCACGCTACGAGCGAGGCTTGGGTATTGTACCACTTCCATCCGCGCCTCACGCTGTCACGCAGAATCTGCCGGTAGGTGAAGAATTCCGGGGGGCGCTGCACCCCGCCACCCATCCCGTTTCCGCCGAGACGCGCAGCACCGAAACCTTTGCCGGTCGACTCCGTTGATTCACCGAGATAGCGCTGCATCGCCTTCTGGTAATCCTTGTTGATGTCGGCGCTGGTGGGCTCCTTGGCTTTGGGCTTCTCCGAAACTTTCTTTGTTTCCGTTGGTTTCTTTTTCTCAGGCTCAGGTTTCTTGGGGGGCTCTTTCTTGCGCTCCTCCTTCACAACCGGAGCCTTGACCTCGACCACCTCAGCCGCCGAATCGTCTTTTGTGACCTGCTCCTCGGCCTCGGCAGCGGCGAGATTTTTCGGGGGAGCTACGTTCTTATCGGCTTTTTTTTCTATCTGACCGATGCCACCGATCGTCTTCCCCCCCTCGAGGGTTACTGAATAAACTATCTGTTGCCCGAGTGGACGGGCCGCTCCACTAAAGTTGAGGAGCAACAGCCCCAGCAGTACGAGATGTAAAGCTGAGGAGACGAGTAGTCCAAAGGTAAACGGATCATTCCTCTCAGCCAAGCGGCGTCCCCGTTGCGCAAGGGTGTCTCCTAGCGCTCGGCGCACCGCGGCGCGATCGCTCCCCTTACCCATCGATACCTCCACACGCCGACACGGCACCCCTTGCTCTTCGGTGGGTGCATTCACTTTCCTCGCCACAGACTGAGGACCTCCCACCGTATTCCGCGCTCCGAAAAGTAAAGCTCCACACAGCTCCCGCGCTCAAACGCGGCTTAACGAGCGTTCCCCGGGGCTGCCGACATTAAACCAATTTGAAAGATCCCCCCTTCATGGAGGCGCCCCATAACCGCCATAACGCGGGAGTACTCGAGCGCACCATCCCCCTTGATGTAGACCTTGCGATCCTCGGGCTTACGGTTCGCCATAATCGCCCCAACCTTCTTCGGCAATTCATCAAGCGAGATCGGATTACCCGCCCCGATGAAGATCGTTCCAGCTTTATCCACTGAGATAACAACCTGCTCATTCGAACCGGAGAGAGGCGCTGTCTTCGCCTTGGGCAAATTCACCTCAACACCTTGCTGAAGCATCGGCGCCGTCACCATAAAAATGACGAGCAACACGAGCATGACGTCAACCAGAGGGGTGACGTTAATGTTCGCAACAGGACCACCTTGATCGGATGAAAAATCTCCAGCCACCTCAACCTCCTATCGGGCGATGCTTTGACGCGCAATCTCGAGAAAATCGGCGCTAAACCGATTCATCGACTCGCGGAACTGCCGCATCGCCACCGTAAAGTAGTTGAAGGCAACCGCCGCGGGGATCGCGGCACCTAGTCCGATGGCGGTGGCAACGAGCGCCTCGGAGATACCCGGAGCAACGGCCTGAATCGTCGAGGCCGCACCCGGTGCGCTCAGACCGTGGAAAGCGTTCATGATGCCCCACACGGTGCCGAAGAGACCGATAAATGGAGCGGCACTCGCCGTCGTGGCGAGAAACGTAATCCCCCGCTCAAGTTTGACCGCCTCCTCAAACTCAGCCCGGGCAAGGGCGCGCTCGACGGTTGGCAAGCTCTCACTCTGACCGACCCCAGACTTGTCCTGCAACACGTGGCCAAATTCCCGATAGCCAGAGGAAAACACCTGCACGAGCGGACTCGCATTTAAGCGCCGTGCCGAATCATCGATGCGGGTGAGGTTTCGACTCTCCCAAAAGATATCATTAAACTCCTTCGACTCAGCCCGCGCCCGCCGAAAATGGAGCGTTTTAGCGATGGTTATCGCCCAACTCCACACCGACAGCGCGATAAGAATCAGCAAGACCGACTGAACAACGAGCCCCGACCCCATAACCATCGCGAGGATTCCCCCACCGTGGTCCATCCCAACTGGGGTCAGCGGCAAACTCTCTGGTGTTAACATCGTCTCTGGCATAAGGGACCCTCATTATTATCTTCACCCCTGGCTCTCGGCTGATTCCGGTAGCACCGTTTTCCCACCGCGAACTCCCACCGCAGGAAACAACGGTCGGCGAGCCCACGATGTGAGGGGCGACATTCTTGAAACGGTTCAATAAGATACCGAAATACTAACGAAGTATCACATAGATGCAAGGGGGGCACCAGAGTGAACGGCGGCCCGTCTGCGGCGCTGAGGTCCGCATCGACAACGGCGTGACGGGCGGTATAGACTGACGCGCGCGGCGGCGGCTAAATGAGACAGTCCCGACCGGCGTAAACTTTGAGAGCGGCGGTTCTCTCTGCGAAAAAAACCCTTTTCACCCGGATGAAGGTTCCAGAGTAACAGTATCGAAATCTGAGGAGAATGAGTATGGCTACCCCCCTTGCAATTAATGGCTTTGGTCGCATCGGACGAAACGTCCTCCGCAAGTTCTACGCCGGACACGGCCAGGATCGATTTAAGATCGTGGCGATCAACGACCTCACCGATGCGCAAACCCTGGCCCACCTCCTCAAATATGACTCGGTCCACGGCCGTTTCGATGGCCGCGTGGAGGTCAGCGATAACAAGATAATCGTCAACGGAGATGAGATCCGAATATCCGCGGAGAAAGATCCAGCGGCGCTGCCGTGGAAGAGCCTCGGGGTGGAGACGGTGCTCGAGTGCTCCGGGGTCTTTACGAAGCGGGAGAAGGCTGCGGCGCACCTAAAAGCTGGTGCTCAAAAAGTTATCATCTCGGCCCCCTCACCCGATGCAGACGCCACCTTTGTCGTTGGCGTCAATCACCTCGAGTATCGCCCCGATACCCATCACGTCGTGAGTTGTGCGTCGTGCACAACCAACTGCCTCGCTCCGGTGGCGAAAGTTCTCTTGGAGAACTTCGGCATCCTGCGCGGCTCCATGACGACGGTACACTCCTATACCAACGACCAAAACATTCTGGATCTCCCCCACAAGGATCTGCGCCGAGCCCGCGCTGCCGCGATGTCGATGATCCCCACCTCAACGGGCGCTGCCAAAGCGATGGGTCTGGTCATTCCAGCTTTGGCCGGAAAACTCGACGGCTTCGCGATTCGGGTACCCACGGCGGACGTTTCGGTGGTTGACTTCGTTGCCGAAGTTGAACGCGACGTCACCACCGAAGAGGTGAACCGCGCCCTGCGGGGTGCGAGCGAAAATTCGCTCAAGGGAATCCTCGGGTACTCGACTGAGCCGCTCGTCTCAGTCGACTACATCGGCGCGACCGAATCTTCCATCGTTGATTCGCTCTCCACGATGGTTATACAGAAGCGGCTCGTGAAGGTCGTCTCGTGGTACGACAACGAGATGGGCTTCTCGACCCGGATGCTCGAACTCGCCGGCATCATGAACGGCAAGCATTAGAAATTATCGTCACGGAAAGAACCGATGTCCGCCCCTTTCGACCGGCTCCTCGTCGGCAATTGGAAGATGAACCTCTCGCTCGTCGAGGGGTGCCGTTTGGCGGCGGCGGTAGCGGCGCAGTGTCACAACCTGCACCGCACCGCGGTGTGGCTCGCCCCCGCCACCGCGATGCTCCAAGCGGTCACGGAGGCCGTGGCAGGCAGTCCTCTTCAAATCGGGGTGCAGAACGTGTGCGGGGTTCCTCACGGGGCTTTTACCGGAGAGATTTCGGTCGCGATGGTGCGGGAGTGCGGCGGGTCCTTCGCGATAGTGGGACACTCGGAGCGACGGCTTCTTTTCAACGAAGAACCGGATCTCGCGGCTGGCCGAGCGCTCGGTGCGTTGTCCCAAGGATTACCGGTGATATTCTGTGTGGGAGAAACCGCGGCCGAACGAAGCCGTGGCGAGGCGGCGCAGACCCTCGCGCGGCAGCTCGAGCCGTTGCTCGAGCAGTACGATCCCACGGCTACGGGCACGCTCACGGTCGCCTATGAACCGGTGTGGTCGATCGGTACCGGCAATATACCTGAGCTCGGAGATATCCGAGCGGCGCACACTGAAATCGCAGGACTCTTTGAGCGTCACGGTACGCCGCGTCCGCGCATCCTGTACGGTGGAAGCGTGGCCCCGGACAACCTCGCAGCTCTCTTATCGATCAAAGAGGTCGATGGGGCTCTCGTGGGTGGCGCCAGTCTTCACGCTGAGAAGTTCACCGCGCTTATCGACATCTGTGAGCGCTCCGCTTAACTTGAGGCTCGCCGGGCTTAGAAGGTCACAAAAATCCGACTGGTTGATTGCACCTCGGCGCTCTCCATGGCGAAGTGGCTATCGAGCCGCCGGTCGACCTCACGGGGATTAAAGAGGGTTGGGGTCGCCGAGACATTGCGGAAAGGTAAGAGGTAGCCACTTTGATTGATATCATCGAGCTTACCCCACGGGTACCGCACCGCGCGCCCGTAAAACCGATAGGTCTTTTCGAACTTCTCCCCCTCCACGCCCTCAACGACGAAGGTCCAATCTTGGCGACCATCAAGCACCGGGGTTCGAAACAACCGATAATCCGTATCGCTATCGGCTTTCGGTAAGCCGATTCGCCGACGCACCTTCCCGTTCGGGCCGATTATCTTAATGAACTTGGCGTCTTTCCCACGGACGAAACCGGTCGCCACGACGTTCACGCGCTCTTGCTTCTTATTCTGGAGGCTATCGGGACGCCGGTGCATCACGTGCACTGAAGACAAGGTGAGCTGTGGATCAAATTGCGCCGTATAGTTTATCTCCCGATTGCCGAGGCGGGTAGCCTCGAAGACCGGGCCAAGGGAGATCTCCGCCCAACTGAGATAGTCGCTCCGGTCGATCGGCTCACGCGACATACTCCGCGACACCGCGAGGTCAAGCCGCTCGAGGTACGTGATGACATCATCGACCTTCATCAGTTTAGCCGTTTTGGGATCCAGCGTGGTACCGATCCCGCTCGCAAAATTGAAGAGTGCGTAACGGGTGTTGGGGCTCCGCGGGCCGAGATTCCGCGCGAGTTCTAACGCCTCGCTGCGCGCATTTCTCAATGCGTCGGCGGAGCGGTCTGACTGGATCGCAGCCCACGTGAGCGGCCCATCGCCGAGGCCACGGAGCACGCCACCAAAGTCTTGTTCGCCGGCGGGACTCTCGGGCGGTAAGGAATCGGTATCACGTAGTCCAAAGAGGTTGCCGCTCGTCGGCAAAGCCACCCGGGCGCGGCCGTCGCTTCCCGAATCAAGCAAAAGAAGAACTTCATCGAGTGGAGATGCTGCAGTCGTGACCGGGACCGCTTCGATGACGGTGTCGCTGCTGGCCTCCTGAGCCTCGCGTTCAACGGAGGCAACCACGGGAGATTTCGGTGTGCCCGAAATGGCGCGCTGGAGGTCGATGATTTCGGGGAGAAAGAACATCGCGAGTACCGCAGCCCCGATGAGGACGAGCACGACCACATTGCTGCGATTAAACGTTGAAAGGCTCATCGATTTCGCAATTGAAGCCACAGTTAATCTCCGTTTCACCGGGGTGGGCTCTGATACCGCCCCCACACACGTGTTGAAAACCGTGAGAAAACCGTTCTTTACAAAAACGAAACCTGCCGCAAGATGCTGTCACAATTATATGCTGGTCCGGATCGCTAAGCAAACGCCCTAAAACACCCCAACCTGTTGAAATAGCGACGGAAAGACGGTCCTATTCGAGGTGTTCGGGCGAGAACGCCATAATGTCGTTCATAAAACTAGTCACGATAAAATCGACCACATCTTTGACCGATATCATTCCGACCGGATGCCGATCGGCGCTGATAACGGGGATGTGGCGAAAACCGCCTTGGGACATCAGACTTAAGGCGAATGCGATACTTGTCTCGGGACCCTCGGCGATCGGATCCTTCGTCATAAAATCGCTTACCGGCCGGGATTTGTTCGACTCGAAATTCTCCACGACTTTGAGGACACAATCCCGCTCACTGAAGATTCCGGTCAATACACCAGCGGCATCGGTGACAAGGACACACCCGACCCGATTATCGCGCAACACCTTCAGCACCGCCTCGATCGACTCATTTTCCGGAACGGTTATCGCCGCCCGCGGCTCGAGGATAGAGAGGCTCTGACTCAAAAAGTTTGCATCGAGAACCCCGAAACGACGCTCGAGCGCATAACGGATCGAGGCGTTCACCTCGGGTAAGACCCCACTCAGCGGTGACGAATTTTTTCCCCGTGTCATGTTTTTTCTCCCTGTTTTGAAGCTTCATTCGGCTGCACAACGCAGACAAGGCCCTGCAAGGCCCCCACGACAAATTCATCACGTTCAACGAGAAAATCTACCGAGCCGGGACCCCGTAACGAATCCTTTGGCTCAAATTTCTTTTCCCCGGCTTCGATCGTCGTGCCGGTATACATCCATGCCAGGTAACTCACCCGAAACGTTTCGTTAACGCGCGCGCTTTGGAGCATCTTCGTCTTCTTGGCCAGAAGCTTGATACGGGCATCCTCGAGTTCCTTGAGTTTGCCGAGGAGCTTCGCCATTTTCGAGCGATACGGTTCCCGTAAAAGCTGGATTCGATCGGGGGTAACCGCCAGAGGACCGAGATGTAGCTTTACCAAACGCATCCCATTTTCGATCGTCCCCAGAGACACAACGATTTTGGAGAACTCCGTGCTTGTCTCCACATCGCTACACAACACCAATTCCGTCTTTTTACCCGAATCGTTCCCGAGGAAACGGCCTTCGACCCCACAGACGGAGTAGACCTCCCCACCGATGATACTCCCTTGGGTGGCCATGACCGCCGCTTGGGTGCGGAAACGACAATCGACCGCTTCCCGCTGAACGATGATATTACCCACAACCTCAGCACGGACATCCTGCGCCACCGTCAAGGTTAGGTTACCACCACACACTACCTGCGTCCGCTCTCCGCCGAAGTAAAAACCTTTAACGACGATATCCCCGCTTGAACACCATAAACTCCCGCCGTTGACTCCTCCGCCGATCTCTATCCCATCGCGCGCCTTCACCGAGAGTCCGGGGGCAACTCCCCCCTCAATCTTCACTTTACCGATGAAATCGATATTTCCGAGATGGGGACCTAGATCTCCTTTAATGACAAGCTCGGTTTTCACCAGGAGTCGACCGTTCTCCTCGGTCAAATAGCCGTCGTTTTGGGCAACCAACGCCTGATACTCCCCTCCGGCTGAGGGTGCGACCAGTTTTAAAGACTCATCGAGATTGACCGTTGCGGGCTGCCCCGGAGCCGCTGGAAGGGCCCCACCCATGCCATCTTTACCTGGGACCCCCGGCTTCGGAAGGTATATCCGCCCAACAACCTGACCCGCCGTGATGTTGTCAAAGAGATGCAGGTCGCGAAAGTCGGCGTAGCCCCGCTTATCGATCCGTACCTCCCCGCGCGCCGTAAACTTCTTAACGAGTAAAACGAGTTTACCGTCCCGGCCCGGAGTCGGCATCGTTCCCCGCGCAACGAGCCGATCTTTCACCGGCTCTCCCCGATTAAGGCACGCGACCACATCATCGACTACCCCGACGATGATATCGGCGAGGGGGGCCTTCTCACTCAAGATCTTAAGGAGCTCATCACGCGAAAAGCAGACCTCAGCCTTTCGTTGCGCATGAATAAACAGCTTCAGCTTGTCGGGGCTTAACTCGCCCACGAGGGAGAGGCCCTGGAGCTCAACGGTGAAGGTTGGCGCCATCGCTGACTACCTCCGCTCCGTTGAACAACCGGCCCCGATTGTCATACCCGCCCCGACATACAATCGT
>JBILDU010000071.1:0-16435 GCA_044352465.1 Bdellovibrionota bacterium | reverse complement strand
CTGATGGAGTCGCGCCCCAACGCGCGTCACCACGTGCATTGCGAGGTAGCAGGCCGCTCGTACCGAGTCGAGAACCCCAACACCGTGGGTCACCCCATACAGGAATGCCCCCGCAAACATATCCCCCGCACCCGTGAGATCGCGCGGGTTGCATGGGAAGGCCGACACGGCGCCTTTTACCTCACCGAATTTGACCAGAGCTCCGTCCCCCCCCCGCGTAACAACAACACCGGGAATCGTCTCACAAAGCGCATCGAAGGCGCTCTCAGGGGAGCCCCGCCCCGTGAAGGCCATCGCCTCAGACTCGTTGGTGAAAAAGAGCTCCGCGCTTGCCACAGCGGCTCGGAGAGCCTCCCCGAAACCACTGACAACCCAGGCTTCGGAGCAGGTCACCGCGATCTTGGTGTCGTGTCTTCTCGCCAACTCCACGGCGTGGCGCACCGTTGGCTGACCATAACCTGGGTTACTGAAGAGATAGCCCTCAACAAAAAGCCAGCGCGAGTCGCGAATAAGCTCCTCGTCAACATGCGCTGGAGTAATCGCCGCAGCCGCACCAAGGTGGGTGCGCATCGTCCTTTCGGCATCGGGGGTAATGAGCGCGACGACGGTACCTGTATCTAACGATGCGGTGACGTGCCGATTAAGTCGAATTCCTAGATCGTCGAATTCACGGCGGTAGAAGGCCCCATACTCATCGGCCCCAAACGAACCGATAAACCCCGCTCGCCCCCCTAACTGGGAGAGGGCGATAATCGAATTCGCGACCGAGCCCCCGCTCGCCATAACCGGAGAACGGTCCGCAAAACGGCGCAACAACTCTCGTTGCTCCGCCGACTCAACGAGGCGCATCGTCCCCTTCTCGAAATCTAAAGCGCTGAACTCTCCCTCCGATGCCTCGACAAAGATGTCGACGAGCCCATTTCCCAAACCGCACACATCGAGACTTTTATTCATCGCCAATCGCCTTTCCTTTGTAGTCATCTCATCAATGAGAGCTCACCCGTTCTTTATCGACGGCCGATCTCACCCCCACACCGCGGTAACGCCGAGGCATAGCTTCTTTACTTATTGTGACAGATGCCGCTCAAACCGGCTACCGGAGACACAGGGTGCCGGATGGCATGGTATTTCACCGCGCCTTTACCGTTTCTCAGTCACGCCAACTGCTGAGCCCCCCGTCTGCCGACTGGGTGCCATAGCGCAGGCCGATCAATCGGCCGAGGCGCTCGAATCAGCGTTCGCGACCTTCTCCTGAAACGGCGCGAGGGCCGCCATAAACTGCTCGGATACTTCGAGAAACTCCGCGACTCGGCTCATGACCTGATCAACGACTGTGTCAGGGCAGCTTGCCCCCGCAGTAACCAGGATATCGAGCGGATTCTTACCCCGCGGAAGCCACGGGGAGCGCTCCACCAATGCGCCGGTATGGAGGTCAAGGCACCGAATCCGGTCGGCCGAAAGGAGCTCCGCCGCATCTTTGATGTAAAAGGTGGGGAGGTGGCCTTCGAGTATCTCGACCAGATGTGAGGTATTGGAGGAATTATAGCCCCCCACGACAATAGCGATATCACCCCCAGCCTCAAGGAGACCGGATACAGAGGTCTGATTCTCAGAGGTAGCGTAGCACAACGTGTCGCGGGTATCCGCAAAATGGCGCTCGATTTCCCCCTCGCCGTAACGTGCAATCATCGCTCCGCGGAGAAGATCGCTAATCGCCTGAGTCTCGGTGGCGAGCATCGTCGTCTGATTCACCACCCCGATCCGCTCGAGATCCCGCTCGACCTGAAAACCATCCGAATAGCGGCCGGCGAAATCGGATTGAAAATTCGCCGCGGCGACCTCCCCTCGAAGATAGCGGGCCAGGGCCTCTGCCTCGGCCATATCCCGAATCACCAGGCTCGGTGCCTTTTCCCGGGCATGAGAAAAAGTGGCGCGAGTCTCCTCATGGGTGTTCTTCCCGTGGATTATCACAGTATACCCGCCATCGCCGAGCTGACTCGAGCGCTTCCACACCTTTTCCACGAAGGGACAGGTGGCGTTGTACCGCAGCGGATCGATACCGAGCGAACGGAGCCGTCCGAAGAGCTCAACGGTGGTTCCAAATGCTGGTACGATGACGATATCGTCAGCCCGAAGTTCTTCAAACGGGACGAGCTGCTCGCCCTCGGTTGAGAGAATGAATTGGACCCCCCGCGACTCAAGGTCGCTGTTCACCTGCGCATTGTGAATCATCTCGCTCAGGAGGAAGACCCTCCGTCCCGGGTTCTCTTCGAGTGCGCGGTAAGCGATCTCGATCGCGTTCTGGACGCCGAAACAGAAGCCGAAATGACGGGCGAGCTTAAATCGTACCGCGCCGAGGTCGAGGATCGTCGGCGCAAAGTCGTGCTTGCGCTGATCCCCCGCCCGCCGGGACTGCTTAATCGCGGCTACCGCATTGGAGCGATAGATTATCGGGATATTAAATTTACGACCCATGGGGGCGTTATATCACGCTGAATCGGGGCGTGTCTAACGGCCAACGGCAACGCGTGAGGGCCGGCAGCAGCGACGAAGGAGCTGAAAAACGTTCGCGATAGCTCGACCAAAAATTCCGGCGATCCCGACAAGGGTCGCTAAAAGAGCGATTCCGATATCGAGGCGCTGAGTTCCGGCGATGATCGTCTCAGCTGGAGAAAGGTGGAGTTGCCACAAAACGCTAACGCCGTAGAGCAACATGAACGACAGGACGATGTACGAGAGTAACCCGGTCACGAGAAGGATCGTATGGGCTCCACAGATCTGCCCAAAAGAGGTAAGCGCCAGCGTTTTTCCGAAACCGCTCAGTTCGATTCGCCCCGACTGGCGACCATCCTCCTTTGATTCATCTCGAGACAAACGCGGACTTAAGGAAAGCAGGAGCCGATAGCTGCACTTGAGGGAGCCGAGCGGGAGAGGCCGGTGGTGCTCAAGTACAACCGTATCGGCGGAGTAGACCTCACACAACGCCACAGCGATGGCGTTATCCAGAGGATCGAGCTTGTGGGAACGAAACCATCGCAGGTTCAGGAGGAGGTGAAAACTCTTAAAGAATCGGCGGAGCTGAGAATCCGCTGTAAAAAAGTCGAGTTTAAACCGGGCGATGAGTACATCGAGAACTTTGGCCCACGCGACATCGTGGAATCGAATGGTAACGGTTATCCGAGTATCGCTCCCCATGTGGGTCTCTCCCTCCGTTTCAAGCTAAGAAACGAGTTAAGCCCCTCCAAAAACGCGCCATCGAGTCCACTCGTCGAACAACTTCCTCCCCCCTATGAGCAAGCGTTTCATAAAGAGTTATGGCGATATCTTCTTTGAGGTGACCTGAATGCCTCATAAAAAATCTTAGGCTTGGAGGGGCAAAGCACCCTACGGTTCCAGCTCCCGCACTTGAACACCCAAAAGGCGATGATCGCCGCCACCGAGCGCCCGGGATGGGATCCAACCTCGCGAGATTACGAGATTGAGCGGTATTGAGGACGGGGTTGTCCATTGAGGCGAACCCTTCGGCCCGCAGGGTAGTGTGAAGCTGCTCACCGCAGCAGAGGTAAGAGAGGTCTCGATACTGCCGCTCGGCGACTTAATCGTAACATCCAAGGGGTTTCGGGCGATATCGGGATGCACCCCCCGAAGCACGAGCACGGCCTCACCACCTCGGCACGGGACCCTAACGACAGCCCGAGGAGTGGTCCACCGATAGCGCCCCTCGGCGTCACGCTCCATCGGGTAGACGCCGCGCTCCCCCGCAAAGTGACTCACGAGGACTCCACTCACAACCAGGAGACCGACGATTCCCCGTAAGACCGCCGAGCCACCCGCCCCTTTACTGCTAGCCCACCGAGGAACACCGAGCGCCCCAGCAAAACATACCGCTCCGAGGACGGTCACCTCATCGAAATCGAGGTGTGGACCAACCACGAGCATTATCAGAAGCGCCAGGACTCCCCGCCGACACCAAACGCCGTGAGGTCCATCAACATCCCAGCGCAACCCCGCTGCCGAGATAAGCCATGCGAGCCCACCTATCAATCCTAGCTCGGCGAGTATCCCTAGATAATAGCTGTTGGCATTATCGATCCACCCATGGAGAGGTATGCCCAGCCGATGGGCGTACGGTTCGACAAAGGCCGGAAAAGCTCCGAGTCCGACCCCATACCAAGGATGATCACCGAAGATCTCTCCACCGATCCGCCAAAATACCGCCCGACTGTAAAAACTCTCTCCAACCCGGTCGAGTTGAAGCGATTGAAGGAGACGCTCGAGCCCTACCGGGAGTCCCTCAAGCGGCAGCACCACCGACTGGAGAAGACCGATCCCCACCCCAACGAGACAAACAATCAACGCGAAAAGCCGCCGGGAATAGCTGAAAATCCCGAGGGCCGCCAGCGCCCCAACTCCGATAAAAAACGAGCGTGAGCCGCTCACCAGGGGCACCACCGCCCAACCAAATGCCAGGAGCGCGAGCGCACCCGCGAACATCTTGTGGCCGGTTCTGACCCGCATTTCAAGAAGGAGTGCAACGAGAAGCACCGCCGCCACACCGAAAGCGTTCGGGTCGGTAAACGTTCCGGGATGCCGCTTTAGCGAGCGCCAAAAATCGTTCGTATTCGGTAACGTTATCAATTCGGGGATGAAAAGTGAGCCAAGGATCAGTGCGAGGGAGAGAACCGCACCCCCAGCGATACCGTAGAGCATGTCACGGCGCGCGCTCTCATCGGCTTTCAGCGCTGAAAATATACCCACCAAACCAACGACATGTAGGAACCCAGAGAGAGCCCGCGCAAGCCCTCGTGCGGAGGCACGGACAACTTCAAACGCGTTGGAGATCCCCCCACCCCCGAAATACCCCCCGTGGAAGACCAAGACGGTGACAACCAAAGCACCGATGAGGTTCGCCACCACGACGAGCAAAAAGGGACGAGCGAATTGTGGATACATCTCGCCCTGACCAGCGAGAGCTAAGACGAGGAATGCGAGCGCTAAGAGTGCACCGTCACCGGCTATCGGGACCAGGAGAGTGCTGAGGCCTAAAAAGCACCACAAGGCCCCCCGCGCCCGCAGAAAAAACAACCCGACCGCAACTCCTCCACCAAGGAGAGAAACAGCGAGCGCAGACGGAGAGAGCCTCAGGAGGGCGAGGACAAAACAGACTAACCAACCGAGACGCACCCAGACAGATAAAGCTGCGCGCGCAGACATGCCCCGCTCACGATCCAGCATCATCGGACTCTCCACCTTGAGAACGGCTGACATCGAGCCGACGAATCTCGAGCCGATTCGGGCCGAGATCGCTCTCAAGATCGAGGCTCCAGAACTTGACCTCATCGTCATCCACGAAGTCGGCGCCTTCGAGAGGATTGCGCGAGATATCTTTCAACAGTCGATCAAAGTCACCGGAAAAATTCGCCAGTGAGAAAACTCCAAACGGACCGAGGCGACCAGCGAATCGGCGGGTTCCTCCCCAACCGATGGTAAGTGGCGCGGCGCTCCGGGGTAGTTGTATCGCATGGACATCGTATCCGCCGAGCAGAACTCGGTAAGGTTTGGACCCGTCCGCCTGCGTAAACGCACCGTGGACACCAAGATACTTTCCCCCACTGAGACTAAGCGCCAACATAAACCAATCACGCGGCACGTCAGGTAGCTCGGAAAAGTGGAGCCACCGACCGTTATCAGCGCTATCGCGCCAATAGACGGCCGGTCGCAGCGCCCCGTTCTCACCCTCCAGAGCGAGGGCATAACCAGCTCCAAGATGTTCGGCTGACGAATACTTTGAAAAAAGGATCATCCGTTGCCCGTCCCGGGGAAAGACTCGCGGCCTGAACCACCCAACCACCAGAAAATCCTCCCCCACCACGGGCTCTAGGACCGCTGAATGGGTTATCGCAACCGCATCGGCTCGACCGGCAACGAGCTTCGAGTTCGGAAATGTCGGATCGGCCGGTCTTTCAGGTGGGGCCTCGTGGACCCCCGCGAGCCGCGTTCCGAGCACGATTGGAGTCACAAAAGAGACTGCAAACAGGGCGACGAGTCCGATATAAAAAAGGTTATGTCTCGAAAACACCCGTTACTCCCTTCCCTTTCCCGAAAAAACGTCGCCCATCATCAAACCAATTCGAACTGCCGGTAACAAGAGCGAAGCGGGGCTAACAACACGAGCGAAGCGGGGCTAAAAACCATTACCCCTTTCGCCAGCAAGAAGGCCCCGCCAGCAAAAAAACCCGCCAGCAAAAAAAACCCGCCAGCAAAAAAAACCCGCCAGCAAAAAAAAAAGGCCGGGCGATTTCTATTCGCCACGGCCTCTTGTTACACCGAAACCCTCTCCCTATTCAGCGGCGGGTTCGGCCTGCTCAGCGGCAGCCTCTACAGCAGGTGCAGCCTCAGCTTTGCGGCTCTTCTTGGGCTTTACCTCACCCTCCTCCGCAGCCTTTTTCTCGACGGCTTCCGCCACAACCTTGGCAGCTACCACCGCAGTGACCTCGGAGTGAAGCTTAATATTGACCTTGTACTCGCCCGGCTTTCGGAACGGCTCAAGCAGCTTGAACTGCTTCTTGTCGAGTTCAAAGCCTTTGGCCTTCATCGCAGCATCGATATCCTTAACGGTGATAGCTCCGAAGCTTCGTCCACCACCGCCCATCTTGATCATGAACTCAAGGGTTACCACGCTCATCCGCGCAGCGAGAGCCTCAGCCTCGACCTTAAGCTTCATCTTCTTCGCGTTGATTCCATCCATGCGATGTTTCAACAGCCGGGCATTAGCCGAAGATGCCTCCACCGCAACACCGCGGGGGATCAGATAGTTTCGAGCATACCCAGGCTTTACCGCCACAAGGTCGCCCACGTAACCCAACGAGGGAAAATCGGATTGCAAAATAACGTTCATCGGTCGCTCCGTAGCTCGCTACTGTAAAAATTAAACCTTAAAACTCTGAGTCAGCTGAATCGCTGAACTCATCACCACCCGCGGGGGCCTTGCGCTTCGGGTTACCGCGGAACTTGCGCACCCGCTCATTGATCTTGTGAGTTTGGAACTTCAGAACCGGCTCGCTGATCCGGAGAACGTTGGTCAGAGTGTCCACACACCCCTCACTCGGCGCCCGGTAGTTGAAAGAAACAAACGTTCCGAACTTATTCTTCTTCATCGGATAGGCGATCTCCTTCTTGCCCCAGATGGAGTTGGAGATCTCCTGCGCCCCATTCGTCTCAAGGAGCTTCTGGACCTTCGCTGCCTCATCTTTCACCTGGGCTTCACCTAAGTTCGGGTTGAGCACCATCACCGTTTCGTACTTCCGCATGTTTTTCTCTGCCTCACCAACTCGTCAAAAAAATCTCTCTTAACTCCGGTTATCAGCGCCAACCCGTTACGGGGACAACGCGCACCGGAGCTAAAAACTTACCGGTTAAATCTATTTTGAGCTTTCTTAAGCCCATCGTTCCCAAGCACCTCTAGCGCTTCGACTGCGCGCTTTAGTTGCTCGTCAACTACCACCAACTCGGCCCTATCAAATCGAGCCAAAACCCAATCGGCGACATCCCGAGGCCCCTGTGAGCCACCACCCTCAGTCGCCGCCGCCACCGGACGCCCTACGCCGAGCCTTAGCCTGACATAGTCCGCCCCGACATGCTGGGTCACCGACTTCAGACCGTTATGCCCACCGTCACCGCCCCCCTGCTTGAGGCGAACAGCCCCGAGTGGTAGGTCGATATCGTCGTGAACCACCACGATCGAGCTGGACGGAACCTTGTGAAAATGAGCAACAGGCTGAACCGCCTCACCACTCAAGTTCATAAAGGTCTGAGGCTTGATGAGGATAGCGTTTCTACCCGCTACCACCGCCTCGCCGAGAAGAGCTTTACCTTTCTCGCGCCAACCGCTCCTGCAAATCATATCCAGGAGCGCAAACCCTACATTATGTCGGGTGCCGTCGTACGCGGAGCCGGGGTTACCAAGCCCAACGACGATCTGCACCCCGTCTGCGGTGGCGGCATTCACCATGAGTTACCCCCGGCTACGCCTGACACCGCAAACGAAACCCTACTTCTTCTTCGCAGGAGCGGCTTCCTTCTTCTCCTCGCCCGCCGCCGGAGCAGCCGCCGCCGGAGCAGCCGCACCTTCAGCCGGAGCAGCACCAGGCGCCGCAGCCGCAGCATCCTCAACCTGACGTACCGCCACAACGCTCACCACGGTCTCATCAACGTCGCCGCCGAGACGAACATCCGCTGGCAATGCGATATCACCCGCGTGGATGCTCTGACCGATCTTGAGCGCCGAAACGTCGACAGACACGACCGCGGGAATGTTCTTCGGCAAACAGATAACCGCGATCTCGTGAGCAACGATAGAGAGAATACCGCCGTCGGACTTAACGCCGATAGCCTCGCCCTTAAACTCAACCGGAACCTCAACAGTGACTTCCTCATCCTCGCGAAGAGCGAGAAAATCAACGTGAAGGAGCTTCCCTGAGAGGTGGCAACGCTGAATCTCCTTGACCAGCGCGGGACGACCATCGATCGCGCCATCATCGCTTTTCAAGGTAAAAATCTGGGAAATTCTCGCCGTCTCGGCCTGCTTGAAAAAGTCGAGACCCGAAAGAAGGACCGGCACCGAGGCCTGATCATGCGCATACACCACCGAAGGAACGAACCCCTCGGCTCGGAGCCGCTTGCTGTTGGCAGTTCCTAAAGCAGAGCGCTTCTTTAGCTCAACCGTATAGTTCTTCACGGCAATTACCTCGTTGCAAAATCGACGAAACAAATTTTTTCAGCGAACAAAAATCTGCTGACCGAAGCCTAAAAAGCGCCGGAAGAGATCATCACGATCGCGTGCGTAAGAGCGCAGTAATAAATCACAATTTGGTAGCAAGGTAAAGTAGTGGGCACGAGAAACACCGCCCCAAGAGGCGAGCTGCGATATGCCGTGCACTTTCTCGCCCAAAAGAGCCAACCAATCGAAAACAATCACACTTTCCCACCCCACCGACTGCCGAAGGGTAAACAAACCACACCGCAGCCAACGCCCAAGGACGGCAGAGACGCAACTCGAAGTTTGAATTTCAAGGTCGGTTCGTATGCCGACGACAGAGTTCGTTCAAGGAGATACGCATCGCTCCAGCCCCCCTTTGCTCCGCTACGGCGGCTGCCCGGCCATCCCTGGCCGGCCATCCCTGGCCGGCATAGTGACTCTTTCAGCAAGTGAAAAATCTTTCTAAGAGTGTCACTAGCGAAAGAGGCTGCTGATAGAGTCGTCCCCATGGATTCGCCGGATCGCCTCTCCAAACAGGGGAGCTACCGACAAAACCGTGACCTTCGACGCCTGAGGGGTTTTCGACACCGGAATCGTATCGGTGACAATCACCTCTTCCAGCGGAGAGTTGTGCAGGATCTCAAGAGCATTTCCCGAGAAAACGGGATGGACGCACGAGGCGAGCACACGTTTCGCCCCTTGCTTCAAAAGAGTCTCTGCCGCTTTCACGATGGTGCCACCGGTGTCGATCATGTCGTCGACGATGATGCACGTCTTCTCACGTACATCACCGACCACCTTCATCTCGGCGACGTGGTTGGGACCGGCGCGTCGTTTGTCGATAATCGCTATTGCAGCGTTGTCAAGGCGGGTGGCTAAGAGACGCGCCCGCTCCACGCCTCCACTATCAGGCGAGACGATCGTGAGATCTTCGCCACCGTATTTATCCCGGATGTAAGGATACAGAACCGGCAATGCGTTCAGATTATCGACCGGGATATTAAAGAAACCCACTATCTGCCCGGCATGGAGGTCCATGGTCAAAATCCGATTGGCACCAGCTGCCGTGACGAGATCTGCCACAAGCTTCGCGGTAATCGGTACGCGCGCCTTGAGCTTTCGATCCTGGCGAGCGTAACCAAAGTACGGAATCACCGCGGTGATGCGCCAAGCCGACGCCCGCTTCAGCGCATCCAAGATGATGAAAAGCTCCATCAGATGATCGTTGCCCGGCTGGGAGGTGCTTTGAACGATGTAGACATCGCGGCCCCGCACATTGTCGCCGATTTCAACGGAGAGTTCGCCGTCACTAAACCGAACTGTCTCAAGCCGACCTAATTCAGTGTGCAGATCTTCAGAAACCGCGGCTGTGAAGCGCGGATTCGCGCGACCAGAAAAGACGAGGAGCTGACGAGCCACCGATACCTCCAAAATGGTCGGGAGTACCACACCCCCCACGAGACAGCGCCCTCAAACGGCACCGTCCCCCCTGAGAATACGGCCACTCCCGAGGGTATAAACACACCCAAGGGCACAAAGCGCGCGAGAGGAAAAAGGTGCTGGCCGGGTAGGATTCGAACCTACGAATACCGGAGTCAAAGTCCGGGGCCTTACCACTTGGCGACCGGCCAACAATCACATGATGAGATGTGTCCTCAACGTCTTTCTACGATACCGATGCTCACTTGAAAAAGCAATTAGTCTTAAGAGTTTAAGATCTTGGTGCGGACTATCGGGCAACCTGCCGCCGCGGCGATCTGCTCGGGCACCCCCTGCGGGAACACCCCGCCCACGCGCGGAAGGCAAAAAAGCGCGCTGCCACTCCCGGTCATCCCGGCGACCACCCCGTCGACAGAACGCAGCCGCCCAAGAACCTGCCGAACCACAGGAAAAGCAATACCAACAACCTCCTCGAGGTCGTTCCTCACCAGAGTCTCCGGCGGCCCCCATCCGCCCAAGAGAGCTTCCGGGGCCCGGCGCTCCTCGATCACAGCATGAGCTGCGCGGAAAAGCGCATACGCCTGTGGGGTAGGAACCGCCGCTGGAGGAAGGACCACCAAGCACTCACTCCCCTGGAGCCCCGTCTCAGAGCACGGCTCGACGATCTCGCCGACCCCCCCGACGATGGCGCTCTGACCCAACAAAAAAAACGGGACATCGGCACCAAGCCCCAGCGCAATCGAGGTGAGCTCAGAGCTCGAGAGAGCTCCGTAGGGACGTAGGGCATCCGCCAGAAGCTTGAGAACGGTCGCCGCATCGCTACTTCCTCCGCCAAGTCCCGCCCCTGAGGGGATCCGCTTTACTATGGTAATCTCGAATCCAAGCGGGACGCCGAGCGCTCGCAGTAATCGATCCGCCGCGCGAGAGGCGAGATTTAGCCCGACATCGCTAAAATCATCGGGGAGGTACACCCCCGTTCCCTCCGTCGAGCCGACAACCGATCGGCTCGATGGCTCAGCCTGAAGCCGCACGGTGACCGAATCACCAAAACCGAGCAGGACGTTGCGCATCTGGAGAAGATGAAAACCGTCCTCCCGACGCCCCACGATCTGGAGGGTCAGGTTGAGTTTCGCGGGGGCAAAGCCCTCAAGGGGGCGGCCAAGCAGGCTGTCGAAGATCGGCGTGGTTTGATGAGCCATTGTGGCGCGAGGGTAGAACACCCCGCCTTTTGGCGCAAACCATTTCCGCTCCAGGGGCGCGGATCCGGAGGCGAAGAAGACAAAGAAACAGTTGCTCCTCCATCCACGGGAGCAGCTTCCAGGCGAACGGATCTCTTCGAGGGCGTGCTTGTGAGTCTTCAATTTTTCTTCATTGAGAGAAAACAGTGCCGAGACGAACGACGCGCGCAGGCTTTGTCCCCGCGCAGATTCGACGATGCGCCCATTTGGTCAGCCGCCACTCTCATGTTACCATTCCCCGGACCGAAATTAATTTATCGAAAGAGTATGACGCCTCCCCCATCACTGACGAATTCCGCGGAGCCTCTGACTGTCGATCTTCGTCGAGCGCTGATAGTTGCAGCGGCAGCGGCGACCCGTGCCGGCGAGCTTATCGTCCGAGCTCGGCGGGAACAGAGCTTTGAGGTTAAGAATAAAAAGTCAGATGTGGATCTGGTGACGAGCGCAGATGTAGCTGCGGAAAAGATCATCGTTGAAGCTATTAAAGCGGAGTTTCCGGACCATACGATCCTCGCCGAGGAGTCCGCCCCTCAACTCGCTGCAGCCGACTACCAAAAGCCTTTGTGGGTAATCGACCCCATCGACGGCACAACCAATTTCGTGCACGGCCACTATCAGGTCGGTGTCTCAATCGCCTTCGCACTGAGCGGAACCGTTGAGCTCGGCGTCGTTCACGCGCCTTTTCTGGGAGAGACATTCACCGCCCAGCGGGGACACGGAGCGTTTTTGAATGGCGCCCCGATCCGAGTGAGCACGACGAGCTCGCTAAAGCGCGCACTTATCGGAACCGGATTTCCCTATACCCGTGAAGACATCCCCCTATTTGTGCGCCAGCTCACCACCGTTCTGGAGGCATGCCGAGATATTCGGAGACTGGGCTCCGCCGCACTCGACATCTGCATGGTTGCAGCCGGAAGAATCGAGGCTTTTTATGAAACGGTGAATCCGTGGGATATCGCCGCAGGATGTCTCATCGCCCGCGAAGCTGGGGCGACCACCGGGCATATTCATCCTCGCAGCACGGCGCAGTCGATCCCCCCCGACCTCGACGGATTCGAACTCGTCGTCGCTGCGCCAACTCTCTTTGCGGATTTTCAACGTCTCCTCCAAAGCGTGACCCCACAGCGGGAGCCCCCCCCATGACGGTAGCTTTGAGGCCCAATCCTACGAAAAAACAAAAAACGCCCTGTGAGGGGCGTTTTCTTGAGACCATTTGAGGTTACAACGATCTGCGCCTGTGCGCGCAGCAAAAACGGGTCAAGCCTCCTCAGTCTCCTCAACACCGCCATCCTCGTCCTCCTCCTCCTGGTCACGCGAAGAGAACTTACGCTCGGTATTCTCCTGGTCGGTTTTACAATCGATACACAACTGCGCTACCGGTCGAGCCATCAGCCGGGCAACCGCGATCTCCTCACCACACGACTCACATTCGCCGTAGGTACCGTTTTCGACTTTTTCGAGCGCCAGATCGATTTTTTTAAGAAGATACGTTTCGCGTTTCCCGATCTTTTGAATGTTAGCCTGATTAATCTCCTGGGAGGCGATATCGACTGAATCGCCACTGCCTACCTCAAGATCCTCCTCCGCCGAGTCGCTGAGCGACTCAAGGTGGCGCATAATCTTCTTGCGCTCTTCCAGAAGGAGACTTTTAAGGGTATCGAGTTCTTTCTTTTTCATCGGACCTTTTCTTGCTTGTGAGGGATTGCCCCTGCCTGTAGCCACCCAACTTCAAAGCCTTGAAGTGGTTTTGTCAACCGACAAAATTAAGGCGCGCGAATCTACACCATCGAACGAAAAGTATACAATGAAAAACAATGCGGGCGGATAAAATCCCCTCAGAAGAGCCTTACCCCGATCGCCCGTTTCTCTTTTCATGAGGCGGAACAGCAGCTTGAGGAAAGTCCTCGGGGCCAACGTTTTTTCTGCCGGCGCCTTTAAAATCCCGCCTGCTCGCGGTACTCGCCGAACTCTTCCCGTAAAACGTCAGCGATCTCCCCGAGGGTAACCCGCCGGCGTGCTGCGGCGACGATGACGGGCATCAGGTTGGACCCCTCTCGCGCGGCGCGCCGAATCGCCTCGAGCGCCGTCGTGGCGCCCCCGCCGTCCCGAGCAGCACGGAGCGCTCGCAGGCGCGTTTTCTGCTCCTCTTCCCCCTGTGGATCCATCTTCATTATCGGTGGAGCCGTCTCCTCCGCGGCATGGAATTCATTCATCCCGACGATAATCTGCTCCTTCGACTCGATTCGCTGTTGATACGCGTAAGCCGCTTTCTCGATCTCGCGCTGTGGGTATCCCTGCTCGATCGCTCGGACCATCCCGCCAACCGTCTCGATATACTCAAGCCGCTTTGTCGCGAGCGCCTCTAATCGATCGGTCCACGCTTCGATAAGGTACGAGCCCCCGAACGGATCGGCAGCTGAGGCCACCCCCGATTCGTGAGCGATGACCTGCTGGGTCCGCAGCGCGATCGTCGCGCTCTCCTCGGTCGGAAGACCGAGCGCCTCGTCAAAAGAATTCGTGTGGAGCGATTGAGTACCTCCCAGAACAGCCGCAAGCGCCTGCACCGTTGTGCGCACGATATTATTCAGTGGCTGCTGAGCGGTGAGCGAACTTCCCGCCGTTTGGGTGTGAAAACGGAGCATGTGCGATTTAGGATTCTGCGCCCCGAAGCGATCACGCATAATCCGCGCCCACATCCGCCGAGCCGCCCGAAACTTGGCGATCTCCTCCAGGAAATCGTTGTGACAGTTAAAAAAGAAGGCGAGCCGTGGAGCAAAATCATCCACGGCGAGCCCCGCTTTGACCGCCGCTTCAACGTAGGCGATGCCATCAGCTAAGGTAAATGCGATCTCCTGATCGGCGGTGCTACCCGCCTCGCGGATGTGGTACCCGGAGATGCTGATCGTATTCCACTGTGGCACCTCAGCGCTACAAAACCCAAAGATATCGGTCACGATCCGTAGCGCCGGAGCCGGAGGGTAAATATAGGTCCCCCGGGCGATATACTCCTTGAGGATATCGTTCTGAATCGTCCCGTTCAGGGAGCTCCATGGCACGCCCTGCTCTTCAGCAACGACGAGAAGAAAAGCCAACAAGATCGAGGCCGTCGCGTTAATCGTCATCGAGATCGAGACATCGGCGAGGGGGATATCCTTTAAAAGCACCGCCATATCGTCAACCGAACTGATGGCAACACCAACCTTACCGACCTCTCCACGCGCCAGCGGATGATCGCTATCTCGCCCCATCTGGGTCGGAAGATCGAAGGCGACCGAGAGTCCTGTGGTCCCTTGCCTCAGAAGATAATGGTAGCGCGCGTTTGCCTCAGCCGCCGTACCGAAGCCGGCATACTGACGCATCGTCCAAAGACGTCCCCGGTACATCGTGTCGTGAATGCCCCGGGTAAAGGGGAACGTCCCCGGTGGAGGCTCTGGGGCCCCAACGTCGCTTGAGGAATAGAACCGTCCCACCTCGTGCTCAGAGGGGGTGATGAATGTCGTTTTTCTCTCTTGAGGCGCCATAAAGTAAGGGGACTATACCACCGGTCGCCGCTCACGGAACTCCCCTTTGACTCGTCAATTAACCCCGACACTCCACGACGACTCCTGCCGGGCCGGGCCCGCAGGATCCACTATCTGACCATTTGAGGAGACTCTCTAACTCGTTGACATCGTTCAACGGTTATCATTAAACTTCGGCGCGTATGTCAGCTCTCGATGAACTCAAACGCCGCAACGAACTCGCCGAACTCGGTGGCGGGCAAGAAAAGATAACGAAGCAACACGAAGCGGGGAAACTCACCGCACGCGAACGAATCGCGCGGCTCCTCGATCCGGGGAGCTTTAACGAGCTGGATAAATTCGTTACCCACAAGTCAGAGAACTTCGGTCTCAAGGAGAAGAAGTTCTACGGCGATGGAGTCGTGACCGGCTCGGGACACATTGATGGCCGTAACGTATTCGTGTTTGCCCAAGATTTCACCGTTTTCGGTGGCTCACTCGCTGCCTACCACGCCAAAAAGATCTGCAAGGTCATGGATCTTGCAGCAAGCACCGGATGCCCGGTCATCGGGCTTAACGACTCAGGCGGCGCGCGCATCCAAGAGGGAGTCGAGAGCCTCGGCGGTTACGCGGATATATTCCTGCGTAACGTGATGTGCTCGGGGGTCATCCCGCAGATCTCCCTTGTCATGGGCCCGTGTGCGGGTGGTGCGGTGTACTCACCAGCCATCACCGATTTCATACTCATGGTCGAAGGCAAGAGCCACATGTTTATCACTGGCCCCGATGTGATAAAGACCGTGACGCACGAGGATGTGACCAAGGAGGATTTAGGCGGGGCGATGACCCATAATGGGGTCTCCGGTGTGGCGCACCTCGTCAGCCCGAGTGACGAGATGTGTATCGCGACCTGTCGGGAGCTTTTGGGATATCTTCCCCTCAACAACCTCGCTGAGGCTCCACGGGTCCTGTGCGGCGATCTGCCGGCGCGTGAGGAAACCGATCTCGATACCCTCGTCCCTGATTCTCCGAATCAACCGTACGACATGCGGCGCCTGATCTCTCTCATCGCTGACGGAGGCAGGTTTTTTGAGATCCAACCGCTCTTTGCCCAGAACATCATCGTGGGGTTTATTCGCCTGGACGGATACTCGGTCGGAGTGGTCGCAAACCAGCCAAACGTTCTCGCGGGATGTCTCGACATCAACGCTAGTATCAAAGCGGCGCGGTTCGTCCGTTTCTGTGACGCTTTCAACATCCCGCTCCTCACCTTAGTCGATGTACCGGGGTTTTTGCCGGGGGTGAATCAAGAGCATGGCGGCATCATCCGCCACGGCGCAAAGCTCCTTTATGCCTATGCCGAAGCAACGGTGCCGAAAGTGACGGTGATCACCCGTAAAGCCTACGGCGGCGCGTACGACGTCATGAGTTCGAAGCATATCCGCGGTGATATCAACTTCGCCTACCCCACCGCCGAGGTCGCGGTCATGGGGCCCGAT
>JBILDU010000010.1:0-44631 GCA_044352465.1 Bdellovibrionota bacterium | reverse complement strand
TCTTCGGTTTACCTGAGTCGATCGTTGGGGCACGTATCGATGGTGCGGGGCTCGATCCGGCGATTACCGTCTCGTATCGGGCCCATTTCCCGGAGATTCATGTCGTATTGAAAACGCCGGGAGACGACACCGTACTCGACCGAAGCGCTGCGAGCGTCCGCGTAGCCATCGAGGCCGACTATATCGTGACGGAGCGGAAGGATCTTTCCCTTGAGGGTGTCGTCCAGGAGCTTCTCGGGGAACGCGGTGCCACCGTCTCAGTGGCGGAGTCTTGTACCGGCGGGATGTTGGGTGCGCTCCTCTCGCGCCTCCCCGGTGCATCGAAAACGTTTGTTGGCGGAGCGATCTCCTATTCGAATACCTTGAAAGAGTCCCTTCTCGGTGTGAGTCGTGATTCACTTTTGGCCCACGGCGCGGTCAGTGCGGTGGTAGCGACCGAGATGGCGGATGGGGCACGGCAGCGCTTTGGGAGTACCTATGCGCTTTCAATCACCGGAGTCGCCGGCCCAGGGGGGGGCACCGCAGCAAAACCGGTGGGCACTTTTTTCGTCGGGCTGGCGACCCCTCATGGCACGATGGCGTACCACCTCTTTTTTAACTCGCAGCGGGACTGGATTCGCACGTTCGCCGCTCATTCCGCCCTTGATATCTTGCGCCGCACGGTGCGGGGGTTGCCCGTGCGGTCACTTGCACTCGTCGCCGCATGAAAGTGCGCGCCAAAATAAAAGCTCTCGGCTACGGGGGGTCCTTTGTCGGTGAAGTCATTCCGATAAGTGCCGCCCCCGATCCCCGCGCTGGTAAAAAAGTTTTTATTCGGGAGGTAGTGCCGGGCGAGATCGTCGATGTTGAGATTACCAAAGAGGAACCGAAGTTTATCCTCGGAAAAGCCACCGCGATGGTGAGCGCCTCCCCCGATCGAGTTGTTCCACCGTGCCCCTCCTTCGGCGTGTGTGGCGGGTGCGACCTGCAACATCTCGAGTTGGCAGCTCAACGGAGCGCGAAGACGGAGATGGTTCGTACGATGTTGGCGGTGCAGGGAAAACTCTCCCCGACTGAGGGGGTGAGTCTGCTTGGGACAGAGCTCGGGGGGCTTCATTATCGGCGACGGATTCAGCTCCATCTCGACCGAGCTGGCGCGCTCGGATTTTACCGTGCCGGCACCACTGCCGTTGTGCCGATAGAGCGATGTTTTCTCGCTCTTGAGCCTCTCAACGCAGCGATTGAAATGCTGCGCCCGTTCGTGAAGCCGCTCTGTGCCTTAGTTGGTGGGGTGATCATCGAACGCCACGGTGACGACACCGTGGTGATTCTTTCGATACGCGCGGAGGTGAATTCGCGGCGACAGAAAACGGCGATCGAGGCGGCCGTTCGTCCGGTGGCAGCGGTTTTCCCGAATCTTGTCGTGCGTCAGCGGAACGAGACGGTCGTGCGGTATCGTCAGGGGAGCGAGATCGGTGCGCTCGCGGGCGATGATGCGGTGGGGCACTTCTCCCAGGTTAATGCCGCGGCCAATACGGTTCTCGTGGAAACGGTTCTGCGACATATCGATGGTGCAACGATTACCGATCTTTACGCCGGAGCCGGCAACTTCGCGCTGCCTCTTGCCCGTACAGGCCGCGCGGTAACCGCGGTTGAGCTCGATCCAGCGCTCGTATTAAGCGGGACGAAGCTCGCCCGGACAGAGGGACTCGACGTCCGCTATGTGCCGCTGCCGTGTGAGAAATTTGTCGAGCGCCACCCACTTGGTGAGGCCGTTGTGCTTGATCCTCCTCGAGCTGGCGCGAAGGATGTGGTCTCTCGCTTTGACCCGCGGGTGACTCAACAGGTCGTTTATGTCAGTTGCGACCTCCCCTCACTGACGCGCGATCTCAAAATTCTCGTCGAGCGGGGGTATCATTTCACCCAGCTCTTCGTGGTGGATATGTTTCCCCAGACCCACCACGTCGAGACCGTGGCGATTTTACGGGCTGCATCCGTCGGCGGTAGGCTGAAATTCTGACGTCAAAGAGTTCTCTGGTCGCACTAGGAGCTACGGGGAGAGGAACGTGAAGCCACTATTTTTGAGCGGGTGCGTTTCGCCCCGCCGCTCGGCGAGACTCGCGAGCAGCTCGTGCTACTCTCCGCCCTTAGCGTCGTACGCCCGGACTATCCGCGAGACGAGGGGGTGGCGAATCACGTCCTCGTCGGAGAAGTTCACGATAGCGAGACCCTCGACCGATTTGAGGATTGAGAGCGCTTCCACAAGTCCCGAGATCTGACCACGGGGAAGGTCTATCTGGGTGACGTCACCGGTGACAACACATTTTGAGCCCCCGCCGAGTCGAGTTAAAAGCATCTTCATCTGACCACTCGTGGTGTTCTGCGCTTCATCTAATATGACAAACGCATTGGACAGTGTTCGCCCCCGCATGAACGCAAGTGGGGCTACCTCAATCATCCCCTTTTCCACCATTTCGGTTGCCCGTTCGTAATCCACCATATCGTGGAGCGCGTCGTAGAGCGGGCGGAGGTACGGGTTGACCTTCTCCGCCATATCGCCGGGGAGGAACCCGAGTTTCTCACCCGCTTCTACCGCCGGACGACACAACACCACACGCTTCACCTCTTTATTGACGAGCGCTGAGACGGCCATGCTCATCGCGAGGTAGGTTTTGCCCGTCCCGGCAGGGCCAACTCCGAAGACCATGTCGTTTTCTTTGATAGCTTCGATGTAGGTCTTCTGTTTAAACGTTTTGGGCACGATGCTGTATTTGCGCCCAGCGATCTTTACCTGATCCCTGAAGAGATCCTCGAGGCGAAGTCGGCGGTTGCCCGAGAGCATACGGATTGCTCGGTCGATATCACCGCTGAAGATTCGCTCACCGCGCTCGATAAGCGCCTTGAGTTGGAGGAGGAGATCGTGGGCGAGTTCCACCTCGGCATCTTGGCCGACGAGAAGGAGAGCTTCGTGCCCCCTTCCTACTTTGATGTCGAGCTCGCGCTCTATAATTTTGAGATTAATGTCTTGATCGCCGGAGAGGGTCTGAGCGACCACCGGATCGGTCAGCTGAATCGTCATCTGCTTATCAGCTGCGCGGGGATATGGATTTTTTGTTTTCGTCTTCAGCTTGCTTGCTATTGCCACTCATTACTCCGGGAATCCACAACGGCTCCCTACACTATAATGATACTACACTTTCGATGCACCGGGGGCTTTTAAAGAAGCCCTTAGAGATATTGTAAGTCCTTTCATGGGGGTTAGCTACAAAAACTATATGGGACCGGAGGGTATAATGGTCAATGGGACATGGTGTGAACCAATTAAAACCAGACCCGCCGATAGCCTCTCGAATCGCTTTAAAGAAGTGGCCTGCCACGAGCGAGCGAAGCGAGTCGAGTGGGCGGTTTTAAGTGGGGGGTGAACCACGCTATAGTTCAGCCATGGCCCCCTCTTCCCTTCAAAATTCGATTGAACGTGCGAAGCAGCTCTATTCCCATTCGCTGACCGGTACCCTCTGGGCCGTGTCCGGCGCCGCGTTCGTTGAGGGGCTGGGAATCGCGGCTCTGGCCCTCCTCCTCGAGCGACTCGTGCCGTGGCCCGATAGTGGCCGGTTATGCGGCGTTCTCGTCGTTCTCGCACTCGGGAGTTATTGGACGACCAAACGGCACCGAGCCGATCATCTTCAACATTCAGCGCTCGTCACGTCGGTCGTTTTAATCTCTGGGGCTGTCATCCTCTTCGGTCGAGAGTACGGCGGCGGCGCGATTGCTTTGTGGGTGCTCCTCGCCTTCAGCGCTCTTTTTTCGGGGTATCGCTGGGCTTGTCGCGCCTCTCGGTAATGAGGAGCTTTTTAGTTCCCGGTGAGTGAGTTGCGGTGTACTCGAAATTTCCGGCCACACCGCGGGCACGAAATAACGAGCTCCTCGTCGTCACCGTAAAGTTCGGCGAGTCCTGCAGCTCCGAGGGTATTAAAAAACGGCACGAGCTTTTCCGGCGAGCAGTCGCACGTGAAGGTGAAGTGGCAGTTTCGCATCCGCGTTTTGTCGAGGGTCGCGGACTCAGCGACGAGTTGGTCGATATCGACACTGAAGAACCAATCGGGGTCGAAGCCGGGGAGGGCCGCGATGGCAACTGCGGTGTCGCTGGTCTCGGATATCTTGATTCGGATCGGACGTTGCTCGCTCTGGTGATAAAAACTTTCGACCATGGAGGAGATTTTCGACGACTCGCAGGGGACGTAACTACGAAAAGTCTTTCCCCGGTGAATACACTGAGCATGAATCGCGTTCGTATCCGAATGGCGGATATGCTCGGTGAGGATGTGACCCACGAGAAATCCCTTGGCGACTCCGTCTTCGCCCAGCTCTCCCGTACTCCCCGTGACGAACAGTGAATACGGCTGTTCGTCGACGATATGGAGGGTCCAGGCGTGCGTTTCCAACGCGGTCCGCGCGGTAAGATGAATAGCGAAACAAGCGATAAGGTCTTTTAGTTTCTCGTCGTGCAGCCGATTCGTTATCGCCGCGAGTTCGCGACGCTGATGGTAATAATCGAGGAGATACTCACTCATCTCGATATGAATAAGAAAAACCTCTTGTTCGCGGAGGTAGTCGGAGGTTGCTTTGAGTTCGTACGCCATACGCCGAAAAAAGGGGGCGCCGCAGTGGCCGCCCGCTCTCCTTAGTATACGCCAAATCCGGAATAATTACCCCTCCCCTGGCCCCCATGAGGGTAAGAGCGTACGATAAGGGAGATGGTAATAGATTAAGGTGCTCATGCGAGCTATAAAAGCGACAAAAGCGCGCCCGCGGAAGACCCCCCCGACGCGGGAGTGGCGGATCGATATTACGGCCCGTAAACGCCCGGGGAGACTCTCGAACACGCAGGTCCGAGGTTTCGCTGAGCGCATTCTCGCTGAACTTGCTACCGAGAAGCTTCCACCGACAGTTACCGAGTTGAGCATACTCCTCATCGGGGATGGCGCGATGCGTCGGTTTAATCGTGATTTTCGGGGCAAAGATAAGCCCACCGATGTGCTGTCCTTTTCCCAGCTTGAGGGGGAGAGCCCAGTCCCCTCCCCTTCCCTCGGCGATCTCGTGATTTCGGTGGATACCACCAAGCGCCAGGCGAAGGAGTATGGGGTAACCTATACGCAGGAGTTTTTGCGCCTCATGGTACACGGAATCTTACATCTTCATGGATATGACCATGAAGGTGTATCAAAAGCGGAAGCGCAGCGGATGCGTCGCCGCGAGGAGCGAATCCTCCGCGCGCTCGCCGGTTAAAGTAAGGAGTCGCACCTATGCGTTGGCGCTTGAGTTCGATGATTGCAGCGGTGCTGTTGGTTGTTTCAACCGCGGTAGCGGACCCGCTACATGAGTATGTTGCCCAGTCCGACCCCACCTTCTCTTGTCAGGAGGTAAGCGAGAGTTTGGAAGGAGAGCTGCGGGTGGTGCGTTACGCCCTTACCTCGCAGCGGTGGCATGGTATCGATTGGAAGCACGATCTGGTGCTCGTCGTTCCGCGCCATCTTTCCCCCCACACCCCGATATTTCTCCACATCACCGGGTCCGGGGACGGTTCCCGGGAGTTGCCCTTTCTGACCGCGGTGGCGCAGGGAGCCGCGGTTGGTGCGGCGGTGATAACCGGTGTGCCAAATCAGCCGCTCTTTGACGGTCGTAAAGAGGACGATCTTATCTCGCTCACGTTTCGCCGCTACCTCGAGACAGGGGATGCGTCGTGGCCAGCGATTTTTCCGATGGTGAAGAGCGTCGTTCGAGGTCTCGACTGTCTCGCTTCAGCACAACAGGCGAAGTTAAAGGGTGGGACGGCGGGATTTATTTTAAGCGGTTCGTCGAAGCGGGGATGGACGACGTGGTTGAGTGGTGTCGTCGATAAGCGGGTGGTCGCGATCGCTCCGAAGGTTTTCGACATGCTGAATATGAAGGCTCAGACCGAGCTCGCCAAGCGGGCGTACGGGGGGCAAAGCGAGAAGATAAAAGACTATACCGACAAAGGACTTGTCGCGGCGATCGATCACCCGCGGATGCAGGAATTGCGTCGGTGGGTTGATCCGTTCGAGTACCGCGAGCGGTTGACCCTTCCGAAGTTTATCCTTCTTGGCACGAACGATCCGTACTGGGTAGTCGACGCACTGTCTCAGTATTGGGAGGCTCTCCGTGGTCCGAAACTGGTATTTCAATCGGCGAACACCGGTCATTCGCTGGGACAGGCAGCCCATGAAAATCTGATATCTTGGATCGGTCTGATCGCTCACCAAAAGACGGTTCCAGAGCTCCACTGGAGGCTAGAGCAGGCCGGTGCTCCGGCGATCGTTTTGGCATCTTCTCGTACCCCGCGTGGGATGAAGTTGTGGCGAAGCTGCGCCCAAACGCGCGACTTCCGTAAAGCGGTGTGGGAGAGCGATGCGATTGCGGTATTACCCAAGTCTCAGGAGGTCTCCGTTCCCCTGGCGCTACCGCAAGGCACCGATTCATATTGCGCCTATCTCGCCGAGGCGGAGTTCGCTCTAGAGACCGGTCGCTCATTGAAGCTCTCGACGGAGGCGTTCGTATTGCCCCCATTTCCGACGCCCGCGAAGCCTTGAGATACATTCAATAACTCCCACCGTTGGGACCGGCTCCGGGTATCCCCACAGAGTGTGATGGGGCGCATAGGTAGTCAGCGGGGCCCGTAGTACCTTCGCAAGCGTGCCACCTAACGAAGAGTTCATAGTGGCCCCGCAGGAGTAAAAGCCCACGGGAGCAAACGCAACTCCGTTAGACCACAGAGGCCCGGATAGAGCTCATACCTCACCGGGCCTTTCTCTTTGTGCTCTCCCCTCTTCGCCTCGATGCCTCCTTGAACGACCGATCGATTCCGTCGATAGTACTCCGGAGACTCCTATGGATAGGGGGAGAGATGGAAAGACGAGCGATGCGGCTATGGGGTGGGATATGCGGCTTGATTTGTGCTCTCGGTGTAGCGGGGAGCGATGCTGCCTGTGCGGACAGCCCTCCGCTCGTTGACAGGACCGGTGATGGTGCCGTCACAGCGATCGCTTTCGGCGATAGTATTACCTTTGGTATCGGTGCCTCGGTTGAGGGCGAAGGGTATCCGGCGGTGCTCAGCGAGCTCGTGGGGGTGCCGGTAGTAAACGCCGGAATTTCAGGCGAGCGGCTACTCTCCGATGGGATCGATCGACTGCCGGGGGTGGTCGCTGGCTCGGGAGCAGATGTCGTCATCCTTTTAGAAGGGGTGAACGACGCATTCACCGTGACCTCAAGCACCGCGATAAAGCGGGGTTATCAGCGGTCGATCAATGTCATTCGGGCGCTCGGTCGGGAGGCGGTCTTAGGTACTCCCCTACCCACTTGTTGCGAACGGGCGGCACTTGAGCCGGTTGTTTCGGGATACGCCGCGGTCGCCCGGGCGGTGGCGGCGCAGAACGATGCCCCCCTTATCGATTTTCGGCGTGGGTGGCTCAATACCTGTGGTGGCGCGGTTGAATGCTCGCTCTTAAACATTCCCGAGGGGCTGCATCCAAACGATGAGGGGTATCTCGTGATGGCTCAGACGGCTGCGGCGACCCTTGTTGGCATCAATCTCTTCACCTCTGGTGGGGCGGCAGAGCTCGAGGGTGCCCTTGGCCTTCCGCCAGGCTCCGTGATTGTGAAGGCGGACCCGGCGTTGTAGAGACGCGCTCAGGTGTCGATTGGCGCTGTGAACAGTGCTTCGCCCATGGGAGATGTCCTTTCTTTGATTTCGCTGTTATAGTTTGTCGTATGGCCGACCTTTTTGAACCTTCATCTATCACTGGTCCTCTCGTCGAACTTAAAGGGCGCATCGCCGCTCTGAGGGGGTTTCTTTGACGTCGAGTCGAAGGAACGTCGCCTTAAAGAGCTAGAGACTCTCGCCCAATCTCCCGATTTTTGGAACGACGCTCAGAAGGCGAAGGATGCGAGTCGTGAGCGCTCCGGCTGTGAGCGGGCGGTGGAGAGCTATCGAAAGATCGTGCAGCTTTTCGCCGATACCGAGACCGCGCTTGAACTCGCTGTGGATTCGAAGGATCCAGACTTCATCGCTGAGGCGCGCTCAACCCTGACAGCGCTCCAGAGCGCCGTGGGTGCTCAGGAATTCGAGTGCAAGATGAGCGGAGAGTTCGATCGCGCTGATGCGATTCTTGAGATAAATGCGGGCGCCGGTGGGACTGAAGCGCAAGACTGGGCCCAGATGCTCATGCGGATGTATATTCGGTGGGGCGAACGGAAAGGGTTTTCTCTCGAGGAGCTTGATTATCAAGCTGGCGAGGGTGCCGGAATCAAAAGCGTCACCCTGCTGATCGCGGGCGGATTCGCTTACGGACATCTTCGGGGCGAGCAAGGCGTACACCGATTGGTGCGTATCTCACCTTTTGATGCGAACGCGCGGCGTCACACCTCCTTTGCGTCGGTGACCGTTTCCCCCGATATCGAAGCGGAGATAGATATCGAGATCGCTGATACCGATATCAAGATGGACACGTATCGCTCCGGTGGTGCAGGTGGTCAGTACGTCAATAAAACCGACTCAGCCGTGCGGTTAACCCATATTCCCTCGGGAATTATCGTCGCGTGCCAAAGTGAGCGTTCTCAGCACAAGAACCGCGCTAAAGCGATGAAGATCTTGAAGTCGAAGCTATATGAGCGGCAGAAGGCGGAGCAGCAGGAGAAGATCGATCAATTGAAGGGCGAGCGAAAACGGATCGAATGGGGCAGTCAGATCCGATCATACGTCCTGCAGCCGTATCGTCTCGCGAAGGATCTCCGCACCGACTATGAAACCTCCTCGGTTGACCAGGTACTCGACGGACAGCTTGATCCCTTTATTGAGGCTTATCTTTTGAGCCCCGAAAATCGGGGTTAGGGTTCGTCCCGTCGGATGGCCTGGACACCGGTGTTCCCGTACCCGTCCGCAAAGGGTGCGCAAACGAGTCCGTGATTTCCTTGGATCTACGAGTGCTGCCTTGTCGTGATCGCACCGCGTATGCGACTTTCTGGGGAGAGGTCGATCGATGCTTCCTGAGCTAAAACAAGAACTCGAGCAGATAGCGCTCGCCGGAGGTGAGCGGCAGTTCCGTGAGTGCGTCGCTCGGCGTAACGGGGTCATTTCGTTCCGGGGACGTTCGGCGATCGATTTTACAAACTGGGATAGGTACGATCTCAACTACCATCCGGGGCTACGCCGGTCCGTGCAGCAGGTCATTGAGGGTTACGGCTTCTCCACCGGTGCGGCGCGAGGTAGCACCGGTTCGGCAGCCCTTCACAGCGCGTGTGAGCGGCGGCTCGCCGAGTTTATGGGCTTTGAGGGCGCGACCCTCTTTTCTTCCAAGAACCAGGCGGTTTTTTCCTTAATCACAGCGATCGCGTCGGAGCGTGATGTCGTCCTTTTCGATGAGGCGATGCAGAGTCCGGTGGGTGACGCCGCATATCTAGTGAATTGTCCAACGGCGACTTTTCCGAGCGGAAACCTGGCCCGCGCGCGGGGTGAGTTGGAGAAGTTCAAAGGGGCGCGGCGACGGTTACTCTGCGTGGAGTCGGTGTCGCCGATGAGTGGTGAGGCGCTTGACCTGGTCGGGTGGAGTGCACTCGCCCAAAAGTTCGATGCCGAACTTATCGTCGATGAGAGCTATGCGATCGGTGGGCAGGGGCTGCGGGGCGCGGGTGGCCTCGAAGCGCTCCCTCTTAAGAGCGGAGTTCTTTGCGCTTACGCTGACTGTGCAGTGAGTCTGGCGGGCAGCGGTAGTTTTATCGCCGGTCCCCTGCCCCTTATTCGGTATCTGATGCAACGCTCACGCACCTTTGTCGTTGAGGTCGCGCCATCTCCCGTTGCTATGGCGGTGGTTGAGGGGGCGCTCACTCATATTGAGCTCGGGCATCATGCCCGAGAGCGAATGAATCTCTCCGCAGGTAAGCTTCGCGAGGGGCTCATTCAGATGGGGGCGTTACGGGCTGGGGTGGTGACTGGAGCGATCGTTGGGTTGCCCTTTAAGACACATCGGTTAGCTCGTGAGGTTGGTGAGGCGCTCTTTCAAAAGGGTGTGGTTGTTGATGTGCTCGCCCGCCCGACCGGTGGCAGCTCCCCTTCCCTCGATGGCGCCGCATTCGTTCGCTTTTTGGTCTCCGCGGTGCACACTCCAAGGCAGATCGAGGATACCCTGCAGGCCTGCTCTGAGATCTGGGGCAAGATAGATAGTCAATGAAAAGAGCAGGTTAGGCGCGTTTTTGTGGTCCGATGGCCACTGGGTGCTCGGTCTTACCCCTTTCTCGTTCTCTCCGTTTGAGTCTGGCGCCTTTACGAAAACGTATCTCGGTAGCTCGGTGAGGCTCGACGGACGAGTCGCGTGGCTTCTCCGGTGATGTAGCCGAAGGAATCCTCCGTTTCGGTGGTGAGGTGGCTGTGTCTACGAGGCCTTTCGCGATCGCGCTGGCCCTCGGTTTGGGTGTATGGCCCGTAGCCGGGAGATATTTGGCTTTAGCCAAAGCCCCTGCCCCGTATCGGGTGCCGATCGACCCAGGCGTATATTCCGTGAGGCACTTATTCAAGTTTGCGCCCACCAAAGAGAGCTTCTCTGTTGTGGACGGCTATCTGAGTTCATTCGGAGATAGGGGCAAGGCTCTTTTCGGATAATGATGTTCCACGTGGAACATGGGTGCCAAGAGCTACGATGGGTAGGTTGGGACGGAGGGGGTTTTTTTATCGATTAATTAATTCGATGTTCCACGTGGAACATCGCTTTTTCGTATTGTGGCAATTTAATTCTGCGTGATACCGATCTCTACATGACGTACGTAATCTCCATTTCAAATCAGAAGGGCGGGGTTGGAAAGACAACCAGCGCTATATCTATAGCTAGTGAACTCGCCAACTTAGGTCGACAGGTGTTGCTTGTGGACTTCGATCCGCAGGGGTCGGCTACGAGCGGTCTCGGTATCGAGAAGCAACCGGAGGGTCAGGACATCTACGATATGTTCTTCGGTCAGGCTACGCTCGCGGGTATTATCCGTCCAAGTTCAATTCCCAATCTTTTCGTGGCGCCATCCTCGGCTGACCTCGTGGGACTTGAAATCGAGCTCGGAAAGGTTCCTGGCCGAGAGCTCATCCTTCGAACGGAGCTGAATCTTCTCAAGACCTCATACGACTATGTGCTTATCGACTGTCCGCCTTCGTCAGGTCTTCTAACTCTTAACGCGCTAGGTGCCGCGGATCGTGTACTGATTCCTCTTCAGGCTGAGTATTACGCCTTAGAGGGAATCTCGGCGCTTATGAACACGATTGAATTTGTTCGGCAGACATTTAACCCTGAGCTTCAGATTCTCGGCGTTTTTATGACCATGTTCGATGCCCGGACGAATCTCGCGACCCAGGTGGAAGGGGAGGCGAAGCGCTTCTTCGGTGCTCTGATGTTTGATTCGCGAGTTCCGAGGAACATCAAGCTCTCCGAGTGTCCGAGTCACGGTATGCCGATATGCCTCTACGATCCCACATCCTCCGGTGCTGTAGCGTATCGACAGCTTGCCAGCGAAATCGACGGGCGTTGTTTTGGAGTAGAGCCTAAGGCTGCGGCCAACAGTTAGAGGCGTTCCACGTGGAACATTTTTAAGTTATTAATATAATTGAATTAAAATATGGAAGTGCTAAAGAACTCAAAAAAACCGCTCAGGGCAGCCCTCGGAAGGGGTTTAAACTCCCTCGTCTCCACGCCGGCGGTCTCTGTCGTTCCTCCCGCTCCCGCTCAAGCTGTTGATATTCCTGTGTTTTCCGGCCAAGTCGCGGTCGCTGCAGCGCAAGTTGAACCGGTTGTGCGGGATGTTGAGGGCCGCGCTGTTCATTTCATTCCAGTTGAGAAGATAGTCAACAACCCGACTCAGCCGAGACAGCGTTTTGTTGACGAGGAGATAGCTGAACTAGCCGGGTCAATTAAAACCTTGGGTGTCTTGCAGCCTGTTCTCGTTCGGCCGTGTAGCGGCGAAAGGGCCGGGCTCTATGAGATCGTAGCAGGTGAGCGTCGCTGGCGCGCGTCAAAACTCGCAGGGCTCTCCCAAGTGCCTGCTCTTGTAAGGGAAATGAACGATCTCGAGACGCTTGAGGTCGCTCTCGTTGAAAACGTACAGCGTTCTAACTTAAACCCAGTTGAAGAAGCTCAGGGATATCAGAGGCTTATCGATGAGTTTCAGCTTGGCCAAAAAGAGGTAGCCGAGCGAGTCGGCAAGGATAGAGCTAGTATAGCTAACTACTTACGCCTACTTTCCCTTCCCCCGGGAGTGCTTAAGCTCCTTCAAGAGGGAGCGATAACCATGGGGCACGCCAAAGCGATCCTCACGGTCAAGGAGCCCACCGCTCAGATGAGTCTTGCAAAAAAAGCGGTAGAGGAAAGCCTGTCCGTGCGCGCGCTCGAGGCGATCGTATCGCGTGTGGTGGTTCTTGAAGCTCCCAAGCGGCCAGGCTCAAAAGGCGATGGGCGCGGAAAAACGGTGGACGGCGTCCCGGTGGATGTGATCGACCGGATGCGTAATCGCCTCGGCACGAAGGTGGTGGTAAAGCACCACCGCTCGGGGCGCGGAAAGATTGAGATCGAGTATTTCTCGGAGCAAGAGCTCGACCGTTTGGTGGAGCTCATCTGCGACTAGTGCTCCGACCGAGCAACTTTTTTCACGCTCCCGAAGTTTCGTTGGCGAGATACGCGCTTTCTCCCGGCTGCTTCACCCCAAAAAATTTGACTTTTCTCCCTTTGGAACGGTAGGTTATCGCCGCGGATTGGGCGTGTTGCTCGACTCCGCCAGCTTCCATAAAAGACGCTGTAATGCGGCGTTATGGGAAGCAAACCAAACGATCTCGCTCGCGAGGTCAAACCAAGGGTGGCGCGCCTATGTCTTTTGTAAAGCTGCGTGAAGATAAAGAAGCCGAACTCAATCGTTCTGGGTCGTCAGCGGCCACCGCGCTCGGAAATTCCCCCGCGCATGCAAGTCCGTCAGTTGGTCGCGCTGACGCGTTTCTCGGTCAGGGTTCAAAAGTCACCGGCACCTTAACATTTACCGGGCCGGTTGAGCTTGATGGTCACGTTGAGGGTGAGATTAACGCGAAGGAAACTCTCACCATTGGAAAGTCCGCGACGATCAACGCGCGAATCTCAGGTTCCGACATCTTAGTGCACGGCACGGTCAACGGCGATATCGTCGCCTCCCGACGCCTCGCTTTACGTAAGCCGGCGCGCGTCACTGGCAATATCTCTGCCCCGAGTCTCAGCGTGGAAGAGGGGGTCATATTCGAAGGCAAGTGCTCGATGAGCAGTGCCGTCTCGAACGATACAAAAGCTCTTCGCCCCCAAGACAAGGTCGCGGCGGCGGGAGTTTAACTTTTCCGAGTCAACGCTATCACCGAGGCCGAAACGATTTTAAGGCTGATACGATTTTAAGGCCGATACGATTTTAAGACCGTACGCTAGAAGACCACATGGAATCGCTACTTAAGATGTTCTCCCTGACAGTTCAGGATGCCCAGATGATCCCGTTTGGAGCGCTGTTCTTCATCGTCTTGTGGCTCTCGCTCAGTCGCTTCATCTTTAAGCCTTATCTTGCACTCATCGAGGCGCGTGAGCGGGCCACTTCGGGGGCGGTCGATTCAATTCGAGAGAAGCTCGCCCGCGCCGCTGAACTTCGCCAGGGTGTCGAGCAAAAGATCGGCACGGAGCGCTTCGCTGCGGTGAAGCAAAAGCTTGAGACGATCAGCGTGGCGAAGCAAAGCGCTACGCGAGTTGTTGAAGAGGCCGAAATTGCGGCGCAGACAACTTTGAAAGAGGGGCGGGCCCAGATAGCGCGGGATGTCGAGACGGTGCGTACCCGGACAATCGGGGAGGCCGATGGGCTTGCCGAGATGATCGTGCAAAAATTGACGGGGGGCTCCGCGGCCTCGATGGGGAGAGACGACGTATGAAGACTCATATCTCAGCGGTAGTTGTTGCGCTTTCCTCGGCGGCTCTTCTCGTCCCCGGGATCGCCCTCGCTGGCGGTGGTCATGGCGGCGGTCACGCGTCGTTCTGGGACCTGAAGTGGTTTCTCCTCAATTTCACCCTCTACGTTGTTATTCTTTACGTACTCCTGCGTAAACAAATTGCCACTGGCTGGGTAGCGCGGCGCGATCGGCTCGCAGCCGAAGTCTCGAGCCGTGCGGTCGAGCTTCAGGCTGCCGAAGTGGAGCTTCGCGACGCGGAACTTCGTCTCCAAGCGTATGATGGCGAGGTCCGCAATCTCCGCGCTCAGATCGCCCGTGAGACTGAGCATGAGGCCGCGCAGATCACTGCCGAAGCCGCTCGACGGGCCGAGCGAATCCACTCCCAAACGAACGACTCGCTCCGCGCTGAGCGGCGCGCGGCAGAAGGGGGGATTCAGCGGGCACTCGCCGATCTCGTTATTCGTCGAGCTGAAGAGAAACTGAAGGGAGAGCTCAGTTCTGAATCCGATCGTCCGTTGCGCGATCGCGCGCTCTCCGGCGCTAAACAATTAGTCCAACAGTAATCAAGAGGGTAGTGACGTGGCCACAGTTGAGGGAAAAGTTGCAAAGCGGTACGCGCGGGCGCTGTTTGAGCTTACCGCCGTCCCCGACCTCGATCGTATGAACGATGGGCTGAAGGGAATCGCGGCTGTTTTTGGTGAAAGCCTTGAGCTTCGGCACGCCCTATTAAATCCCGGCGTCCCGCTCGCTGAGCGAGTTGCCGCCGCCCAAGACGTTGCGCGTGTCGCCGGCGGTGACGTGGTGACACTCCAGAATTTTATGGGAGTTCTTTTGGAGAACTCCCGTGTTGAGCTTCTTGCTGAGATTGCGAAGGAGTTCGCTGCGCTCGTTGCTCACGTCAAGAAGATCCTGGCGCTCGAGGTCATCTCCGCATTTCCATTGAGCGAGGGTGAGCGGCAGGAGATTCAGGCGCGGATGCAGAACGATTTTGGTTCGCTGGCGGCGCTCTCTTGGAGCGTTGACCCCGCGCTCGTTGGAGGACTCGTCATTAAGTCGGGGGATCGACAACTCGATGGTTCCGTTAAAGGTGCCCTCGAGCGAGCTCGTGAGGCGTTACTCGAAGCATAAGTTTTAAACCTTAGATTTTATCGTTAGAGGAAAACCCATGAAGGCAGAGGAAATCAGCCAGATACTCAAGCAGCGGATCAGCCAGTTCTCGAGCACTCAAGAGTTGAGCGAGACGGGGACCGTTATCTCAGTTGGTGACGGGGTCTGCCGTGTTCATGGCCTTGCAAAGGTCGGCTCCGGTGAGCTCGTCGATTTCAGCGGCGGCATCTCTGGTATCGCCTTGAACCTTGAGGAGGACAACGTCGCCGTTGTTATCATGGGTGATACCGCTCTCGTTCGCGAGGGCGATACCGTCAAGCGTTCCGGCCGCATCGCGGAGGTTCCGGTCGGTGAAGCGCTCATCGGGCGAGTTGTCGATGCCCTGGGTAACCCTATCGATGGTCTTGGGGAGATCGCTGCATCGGGTACCCGACGGCTTGAGTTTAAGGCCCCCGGTATCGTGAAACGCAAATCGGTTCACGAGCCGATGCAGACCGGCCTCAAGGCGATCGACTCGATGACCCCGGTTGGTCGCGGTCAACGCGAGCTTATCATCGGCGACAAAAAGACCGGAAAAACTGCCGTTGCTCTCGATACGATCATCAATCAGAAAGGCAACGGAGTCATCTGCATCTATGTGGCCATCGGCCAGAAGCGCTCCTCAGTTGCGCAGGTGGTTGAGAAGCTCCGTGAGCACGGTGCCATGGAACACACCATCGTTGTTGCGGCCACCGCCTCTGAGCCTGCTCCGCTGGCGTTCCTCGCGCCGTACGCCGGATGCGCGATGGGTGAGTACTTCATGGAGAAGGGCAAACACGCTTTGGTGGTCTATGATGACCTCTCCAAGCACGCGACCGCTTATCGTGCGGTCTCGCTCCTCCTCCGTCGCCCTCCGGGACGTGAGGCTTATCCGGGCGACGTCTTTTATCTCCACTCGCGACTCCTTGAGCGTGCTGCCAAGATGAGCGACGCGTTGGGTGCGGGTTCACTCACCGCGCTCCCGATCATCGAGACGCTTGAGGGTGACGTTTCAGCGTACATTCCGACCAACGTGATCTCGATCACCGATGGGCAGATCTTCCTTGAGTCAGACCTCTTTAACTCAGGTATCCGTCCGGCGGTTAACGTTGGTCTCTCCGTCTCCCGGGTCGGTGGCGCGGCCCAGATTAAGGCGATGAAGAAGGTTGCGGGTACGCTGCGTCTCGACCTCGCGCAATACCGCGAGAAGCAGGCCTTTGCACAGTTCGGCTCAGACCTCGATGCCGCCACCCGGGCACAGCTTGCCCGCGGTGAACGGCTTGTGGAGATCCTGAAACAAGATCAGTACAAGCCGATGCCGGTAGAGTTCCAGGTTCTGTCAGTTCTGGCGGTAAACCTTGGCTTTACCGACAAGCTTCCGGTGAATCAGGTGCGCGCGTTCGAGGCGGCGCTTCACTCTCACCTTCAAGCGAACCACAAGGACATCGTCGACACGATTCGAACGAAGAAAGAGATCGACAAGGATACAGAACAGAAGTTGTCGGCCATCCTCACCTCGTTCGCTGCCCAGTTCTCGGCGGGGGCTATCGCTGCGACGAACGGTGCGGTGAAGGCGAGCGGCGGATCGGCTGTGTCCCAATCGTCGCAGGCTTCAGCGTAAAGGATTGGAACAAGGATAGGGAATCCCGATGGCTGGATTGAAGGAAATCAAGCGACGTCTTCGCTCGGTGAGGAACACCAAGAAGATTACGTACGCGATGAAGCTCGTGTCGGCGGCCAAGCTACGCAAGGCGCAGGAGTCGGTCATTAGGACCCGCGAATACTCCAACGCCTTAAATGATCTTTTAGCGGCATTGCAAGCTGAGTCGGCCGGACTCGACTTGTCGCACCCGCTGATGGAGTCACGGAGTGAGGTGAAAAATATCTGCCTCCTTGTGATCGGTGGAAGTCGGGGACTGTGTGGTGGCTACAACACCAACGTCAACAAAATGGTGGAAAGCACCGTGCGCGAGCTGAAAGTGAAGCATCCTGGAGCCGCCATCAAGTCGGTTCTCGTTGGTCGTAAGCCGGCGGAGTACTTCCGGCGGGTTCGCCGCGATTACGTTGAAGCGTATGAGCAGCTCGGTGAAGATGCCAATACGTGGCCGATTGAGGACATTACCCGCACGATTGAGCTCGAGTTTGCTGCGGGGAATTACGATGAGGTGTATCTCATCTTTACCCGGTTCAAATCGGCGATTTCGATGGTACCGACCGCGGAGAGGCTTCTCCCCCTTGAGGCGAGCACCGTTACCGCGCCGAGTGGTGGAGCTACTCTCTCCCCAGGTGTGGCTAAGTTTGAGCCAAGTCCAGCCGAGGTGTACGGAGCGATAATTCCTCGAATCCTCAGAACCAAAGTCCGCCAAGCTGCCCTCGACGCCAAGGCGAGTGAGCAAGGGAGTCGGATGACTGCCATGGATGCGGCCACGAAGAATGCGGGTGAGTTGAGCTACGCCCTCCAACTCAAGTTCAATAAGGTACGGCAGTCGCGTATCACCGCTGAGCTCCTCGATATCCTCGGTGGGGCGGAGGCGGTCGATTAATCGGTCACATTAAAATACGTTTTTTCTAAAGGATAGACACATGGATACGAAGAACAACGGCATCGGCCGAAAGGGAAAGATAGCTCAGGTACTCGGCGCAGTTGTCGACGTCGAATTCCCGAAAGAGGGGGGTATCCCGGCGATCTACGACGCGGTTCTCGCCACCAATAAAGCGATCGATGATCGACCGAACAACCTCACCCTCGAGGTCGCCCAACACCTGGGGGATAGCGTCGTTCGCTGTATCGCCATGGATCTCACTGACGGCCTCGTGCGTGGCCAAGAGGTTGTCGACACCGGCGCGCCGATCTCGATCCCGGTGGGCCCGAAGACCCTCGGACGGATCCTCGACGTTATCGGTCGCCCGGTAGACGAGGCTGGTCCGATTGAGACCGACACTCGCTGGCCCATTCACCGTCCCACCCCTAGCTTCGAGGAGCAATCGACCTCAAAGGAGATGCTCGAGACCGGTATTAAGGTCATCGACCTCCTCGCCCCTTACGTTAAGGGTGGAAAGATCGGTCTCTTCGGTGGAGCGGGCGTGGGTAAGACCGTCGTTATCATGGAGCTCATCAACAATATCGCCAAGGCGCACGGTGGCTACTCTGTTTTCGGCGGCGTCGGTGAGCGTACCCGTGAAGGTAACGACCTCTGGCACGAAATGAAGGATTCCGGCGTGCTCGACAAGGCCTGCCTCGTCTACGGCCAGATGAACGAGCCCCCAGGAGCCCGTTTCCGCGTCGGTCTCTCCGCTCTTACCGCCGCCGAGTATTTCCGTGACGCTGAGGGCCGGGACGTCCTTCTCTTCGTTGACAATATCTTCCGGTTCCTCCAAGCCGGTTCGGAAGTGTCCTCGCTTCTCGGTCGTATGCCGAGCGCGGTGGGTTACCAACCGACCTTGGCAACGGACATGGGACAACTCCAAGAGCGTATTACTTCGACGACGAAGGGCTCGATTACCTCGGTACAAGCTGTGTACGTCCCTGCAGACGATTACACCGATCCCGCACCGGCAACGACCTTCGCTCACCTTGATGCAACAACCGAACTCTCTCGGTCGATCGCTGAGCGGGGAATTTACCCGGCGGTGGATCCACTGACCTCTACATCGACGATTCTTGAACCGTCGATCGTTGGGGAAGAGCATTACCGGGTGGCGCGAAAGGTCCAGCAGACGTTACAGCGGTATAAGGATCTTCAAGATATCATCGCGATCCTTGGTATCGATGAGCTGTCTGAGGACGACAAGCTTATTGTTGCGCGGGCGCGTAAGATCGAGCGCTTCCTCTCGCAGCCGTTCCATGTCGCTGAGACCTTCACCGGTACCCCCGGTGTCTATGTGAAGCTGACCGATACGATTCGTGGTTTCGGCGAACTCGTCGATGGTAAACACGATGACTTACCGGAGCAGGCTTTCTACATGGTTGGCACGATCGAGGATGCCAAGGCGAAGGCTGATAAGCTTGCGGCGCAGTACGCGACGGCGGCTTAAGCGTCCCTTTGTTCTAGCGAAGTCTTTTATCGAGAAGGTGGTATGGCGAACGACGCATTTACCCTCAAGATCGTGACCCCGCGAGGGCTCGAGCGGGAGGTTGTTGCTACGGCAGCAACACTCCCCGGGGTTCACGGTGAGATCGGAGTACTTCCCGGGCACGTGAAGTATAACGGATTACTCGGTGTGGGGATCCTGTCGGTCACCGATGCCGCGGGTGCAACCACCCACCTTGTTGTTACCGGTGGTTTTTGTACCGTCACCGATGGGGTGATGAGCGTCCTCGCTGACGGGGTAGATACCCTTGAGTCAGTCGACCGACAGAGCTACGCCAAAGACAAGGCTGCACTCGCCGAGCAGTCGAAGGGTGGGGGAGAGAACGATCCCCAATGGATTCTCGCTCAAGAGAAGCTCGCCCGAATCGAGGCGATCGACAGACTTTTAGCGCTGAACGCCCACTAGTATCCCGTCGGATAGGTCTTTTCAGCTGCCAGAGGTTTTACGGTCGAGCTTTGAGCGCGTTGAAAAACAGCCCCGGAGGGCTGTTTTTTTTATCATATACAACTTAGCGAGCCTTGATTGCCCATACTCTCATGGGCAATCAAGGCTGTTACTCCGACCGGAAAGTCTTTTCATGTCGGTGCTGGGACAGGGGGTGCTATATTTTCCTGGTATCCCTCCGGGGCGACCAAGAGCAGCTTCATTTGCTCCTGCTCAACCACGCCCATGTAGAGCCCTCTACTCCGGGTTACCCTTCGGTCGGTAAGGTGAAATCAAACTCAACGGAGCGGGCGGTAAACGAGATCCTTATTCCGCCACCATAAAAACCGACGATCTCTTTCGCGAGGTAAAGGTCTACGTTCGCCTGAGCCCGTCCGTTCTGTCCTATCGAAGTGAGCGCGAAGTGATCGCCCCCTCTTAGATGGGCCGACTTTGGCCGATCATCGGAGAGCTTGAAATGACCCTTTCGCGGTATTGAAAGGGCGATCCGCTTTGCTTTGTTCTTAATCGCATCCCCGATGAGCAGGGTAAAAAGAGTTTGAATCCTACGCCGATTGACGTGAACGACCGGTAGCACCTTCGGACGAGTGATCTTTATCGGCCGAGGGAGCTTTGACTCTTCAATCGCGGCGATGACCTCAGCAAGTCGAACGGACTCAGCCGTGTCGTCGTATTTAAGGGCGAAAGAGCGCATGATCACGCGCAAATGAGCTGTAGCTGCGGTGACAGCGTTCAGTTCCCAGTCGTAATCCTCCGCCGGGACCGAACGGCTTAGCTCGGAGTGAACTCGGAGAAACGTATCCGCTTCGCCCATAAGCTCGCGGACGAGTAGCTCGATATCTTCACCGTTCCGCTCCCCTTCCCGAGGGTTGTTCTTGGAATTGCCGAAGTGCATGACTCCCATAATTACCCCCTTCGTTTTATGGGTCAATCGTCATATCTTTATCCGCTTCGCTGGATACAATAACATCCGTGAGCCATAAGACGGAGATGGCGTACGAATGACAATCAGTGAAGAACTCAGAAACGCTATCCTAAAATCGAAGCTCTCTCGCTATGCCATCGCCGTTGGCTCAGGCATCGATCACGCTGTTCTACGTCGTTTTATGAACGGCGAGCGCGATATTAAGCTTCGTACCGCCGATCAGCTTGCCAATTTTCTCGGTCTCGAACTCGTCAAAAGAAGGCGCTCAAACCAAAATCGTTAGTATCACGTTGAAAAAAGTGGTCTTTCGGGCACCTTTCTCGTTTAAAGTCCATCGTCCGCCATCGGCCTGACCAGTGCCCCGTGCACAACTCGGCACGAGATGCTGGCGTTTAATTCGTAGCTCCTAAATTTACGGTAAAACGTTCGTTGCAGAATCGGGGTGCCCCAGCATATGAGGCGCGTTTCCGCTCAACTCGAACTATGTTCCTGACTCCGTTCACCGGCTTGCCGGGGTACAAAAACCCTGTTTAACAAACCGGTCACAGCTTCCCGCTTGTAAGGTGGTCGGCTCTTTTATTCTAAAACTTAAAATAATGTTCTAAAATGAGCAGTTTGACTCAAGATTTAACTTATTAAATAGAATCAGTTTTATCTATGACGGTATCACGGGATGTTGAAGCAACGAGTTGGCACCATAGACCGACCCACCTTTAGGGCCTCCCCCAACCATAGGTCAACAAAACCGGCTGCCACCCAAACTGAAGCGGTAGCTCGCAACTGCGCCCTTGCCGCGCCGCAACGACTCAACTCTATCGCCGATAACCGAACGATGGATTCTCGTTTAGGTGTATGTGCGCATCCTTCTTTCCAAAAGTATCGGGTGACCCCGGGGCCGAGTCTCAGAGTGTATGGTGTGAGGAGGTCAGTGCCGCCGATCTCGGGCGATGTTCCTCACCCAGCGCGCGAGCTCTTCTTCCCTTCGAGATAGCAGCACGCCTTCCGGCGTTACCACTCGGAGTGGCCACGGTGAGCGGCGAGAAGGTTGCAACGGTCGCGGTTCCACGCGGCAGAGCGGATGAGCTCGTCGCGGAGGTTCGATTCGCCCTTGGTATGGTTGTACGGTGCGTTGAAATTGCACCGGAGATACTGCGTGAGGCGATCGTCGACGCCTACCACGGAGATGAGCGGCGGCTCACTTCAGCGATCGAGCTTCTCCGCGGCGATGTTGCTCAGGCAAAGATCGGCTTGCCTCCGCTACGCCCTGCGAGCGGTGACGCTGCTCAAACGGTGGCAACGATTATCGAGTATGCCGCGGCACAATCCGCTTCTGACCTTCACTTCGTTCCCCGTCGGGATGGCGTGTATCTACGAATCCGGATCGGGGGCGAACTTCGTTCGCACGACGAGCCACTGTGCTCTCCAGCGGTCTATACGCAGATGGTCGCCCGCCTTAAGGTGCTCGCACAGCTCGATACCACCCAGCGAACGACTCCACAGGATGGAGCATTTATTGTGCCGCGAGAGGGCGCGCGGGCGCTCTCGGCGCGCGTCGCCATCATGCCCACGATCCACGGGGAGAAGGTCGTCATCCGCTTTCTTGGAACAGCTGGGGCGCCGGAGCTCGGTCGTCTCGGTCTTGGGCCCCTCGCATTAGAGGAGATGCGCCGATTTATCGCTCGACGGGAGGGGCTGGCGCTCTTCTCAGGTCCTACCGGTAGCGGTAAGTCGACCTCGATATATGCGGCGCTTGTTGAGATAGCCCGGAGTGGCCGCAGCGTTGTTACTATTGAGGATCCAGTAGAGCAGGAGATCGTTGGAATTAGTCAGACATCCCTCGACGAAAAGATCGGACTCGATTACCCCGCGGCACTTAAAGCGGTACTCCGGCAGGATCCCGATGTCATCGCGCTCGGTGAGGTCCGCGATGGGGTCAGTGCACGGACGGCGTTTCACGCGGCTCTCACCGGTCATCTCGTCATCGGCACGGTGCATGCCCGACGGAGTTTCGATGTGCCGAATCGCGTGATTCAGCTCGGCGTTGAGGCAGCCACCGTAGCGGATGCGCTTCGGCTTATCGTTTGCCAACGGCTCGTACCGCTGCTCTGTCGAGCTTGTAAAGTGATCGATTTAGCTGCGTCAAATCGACTCGGAGTGAGTATCTACCGAGAGGTTGGGTGTACTCGGTGTGACTACGCTGGCTTCGCTGGGCGGCAGGTCATCGCTGAGTGCATCGTGGTTAACGAGGCGATCGCCACTGTGATCGCCTCCAAAGGCGGCTTGCGGCCGAGCGATGTGACGCCTGAGACTCCATCGCTCGCCGATGAGTTACGCCGGCTACTCGGCACCGGCCTCATCTCGATCCGTCACTTCACCGAGTATGGTGGTGGTTGATGACGCTGGGGCGCTCTTTTGGTATCCTTGCCCACTATGAGTGCTCACCCTCCGTATCGTCCCAATGTATGTATGCTCGTCTTTAATAGTCGGGGTGAGCTCTTTCTCGGCCAGCGTGAGGGTGAGCCCGAAACCTGGCAGTTTCCCCAAGGGGGTGTCGATGCTGGACAGTCGCTTGAGGAGAATGTGCTCCGAGAACTCCAAGAGGAGCTCGGTGCAGCAAAGGAATGTTTTGCTGTCGTCGCCCAGTTGAAAGCCACCCATACCTACGATTTCAGCACGCCGCGTGCGTATGGAGCTGAAGTGTTTCGGGGGCAAGCGCAGACCTTTTGGCTCGTACGATTTGTCGCCGATGATAGCGCTATTCAGATCGCCACCCCAGAGCGAGAGTTTATGGGGTGGGGGTGGTATACCCCCGCCGCGGTACGCCGTAAGGCTGAACCTCGTCGACTTTCCGGGTACCTTGGACCACTCGCTGAATTCGAATGTTATTGGGCGGGTAGAAAATAACTGAGCTGCTCGACTGGGCTCGCCGTACATACGCCTCGACCGAGCCCGATCCCAAAACCTCTAGTCCTTCCACCAATAAGTTTTTTCACTCCCGCGGAGTGAAAAACTAACTCAGGACTAGTGGTGAGCATAAATTCTATTACCTTGCAGGTGAAAGAATTTAATGGTCGAACCACTAGCGGGCGCAAGAGCTTTTTTTACGGAACACGAGCGGATTCAAAAACACCGTTCTCCGGTCGTCTCTCGCGCATCAAAAAAGTAACGAAGAGTGCTGGCGAATGTCGTTTGACCTAACCACCGTTACTTTAGCTGCGGCCATTGTGGGGCTATGTGGAGCGGTCTGCGGTCTCCTCGTGGGGATGCGAAGTGGCGTGCAGGAGCGGGAGAAACATCGACGCGAATTGGGGAAACTTCGTGAGAAAATTGAGATTCTTACCGCTCCGAGTACGGCCCGGTATCTCAGCGAGTGTAACACCCTTTTCAGCGAGCTCCTGCAGAGCCTTCCAGCGGTCGTAAAGCGGGAAGCCGGAGCGCAAATTTTTGATATCGAGAGTCGGATTCTTAGTCGACTGGCTGAGCTCGAGCCTGACCTGAAGGGTGACCCGCATAGTCGGGGGAGAATGAATGAGCTGATCGAGTCGATGGAATCACTTGAGGGGGCAGTTTGTACCATTGCGGCCGAGACCCTTCAGGGAGGACTTCAGGAGGCGCACAAGCGAATCCTTGAAGGACTTCTTCCCCTCGGAGATGAGAGTGGCGAGGTTTCGCTCCCGTATAATCGAGCAGCGCCATCGCATTGAATCAACGCTCATCGAACTGCGGCTATCCTCGCCGCGCTTGTGTCCCGAGCGCGAAACCTCTGGCGGGTGGCAAGACTTACTGAACGGGATATTCAGGCGATCCGGCGCGAGCTCGGGCTGATGATAGTGTATCGATTCGCCCGTACGTCTGGTACACTTGTGGCATCTCATGTGGTGAATCCACCCTGTACTTTTCAGAGCCTTTTATGTTGTCGAAGTTTTACTCCCATCTTGATGAGATCTATCGCTTGAGTTGCATTCGTGGGGTGCTCGAATGGGATCAGCAGGTTTGCCTTCCGCCCCGTGGGGCGATGGAGCGGGCGGATCATCTCGAGCTCATGAGTAAGCTCCTTCATCAGCGGCTAACCGACCCCGGATTTATCGACCTTGTGCACACGCTGTCCGAGGGGCCGGATCTCAGCGCGGATGATCGGGTGAACGTCGCCGAGCTAAAGCGCACGATCGCCCGGCAGGGCAAGATGCCCGAAACGTTCGTGGCTGAACGATCACGGGTTACCTCGATAGCCTATACTGAGTGGACCAAGGCGCGGCCGGCGAACGATTTTGCGCGGGTTCGCCCGCATTTGTCGCGGATAGTCGAGCTGGCTCGCGCGGAGGCGGAGCTCGTGGGCTATACGGAACATCCGTACGACGCGCTCCTCGACTCCTATGAGCCCCAGGCTCGGCTTAGTCAGATCAAACCGCTCCTGCTCACTCTCGGCCAGGAGCTTGCGACGCTGGTGCCGACTATCACCGAGCGTACGAAAGGCACCGCGGTAACAAAGGGCTCCTTTCCCGAAGCTGTCCAAGTGGCGCTCTGTACCCGCGTACTGACCGATGTCGGGTATAATTTTGAATCGGGCCGGCTTGATAAAACACACCACCCCTTTCAGGCCTCGCTCGGTTCTGAGGATATCCGTCTTACTACTCGGTACGACGAATCAAACTACCTCTCCGCTCTCTTTACTGCACTGCACGAGGCGGGGCACGCCATGTACGAAGACGGTCTACGAAAAGAGTTTCGGGGCCGGCCCCTGGGCCAGCCGATCTCACTCGGTATCCATGAGTCTCAGTCCCGGTTTTGGGAAAATATCGTCGGAAGGAGTCCCGCTTTTGCGCGGTATCTTCACAAGCTCCTGGCTGAGTATCTTCCTGCTGAGCACCAACGGACTGGGTGGGAGAGTATCTGGCGCGAAGTGAATCGGGTGAGCCCGAGCCTTATCCGGGTCGAAGCGGATGAGGTGACCTATTCGCTCCATGTGGTGATCCGCCTTCTCCTCGAGGAGGCGCTTTTGAAGGGTGACGTCGAGGTGGACGACCTTCCGGGAGCGTGGGGAGACCTGTATGAAAAATACCTCGGGGTACGCTCAGCAACCGATGCTGATGGTGTTTTGCAAGATGTGCATTGGTACGGGGGAATGATCGGATATTTTCCCACCTATGCGTTAGGGAACCTCTACGGTGCTTTAATGCTTGAGGCGCTGCGAGGGGCTATCCCGGGGTTCGATGAGGGGGTCAAGCGGGGTGATTTTCGCCCGATATACGACTGGTTACGGACGAACGTCCACCAGCACGGCATGCGCTATACCGGTCCTGAGCTTATTCGCCGTATTGCGGGGACCGAGCTTTCAGCGGGGCCGTTCATCCAGTATATTAAGACGAAATTCGCTCTGGGATAGGAGTTCCTGCGCCAAAAAACGCATCGTTTCCGCGGCGTAGTGCAACTTATTTAAAGTAAATTCTTGTCGCCGCATCGATTATGGCTATTCCCCACCGCATCGAGCGCAAGCCCGAAGGGGTAAGCGTCGCTCACAAACGGATCCGACTACGGACTCAGAATCTCGAGCTTGCCGAGTCGATCGCCAGTGGATACAGCCTGACACCTGTCACCGGACGGATCCTCGCCGCTCGCGGATTTAAGAACGACATTAGTCTGAAGAACTTCATCAATCCCAGCCTCAAAGAGAGTCTCCCCGAGCCGACGAGTTTAAAGAACCTCGATGCGGGATGTGCGCTCATAAAAAAATCGGTCGAAGCAGGTGAATCGATCGCGATCTGTTGTGACTTTGACGTCGATGGCCTCTCCGGCGGTTCCCAGGTCCTCCATTTTTTTGGAGCGATTGGGGTACAGGCAAAAGTCTTCGTACCTGATAGGTTTGAGGATGGTTATGGCCTCAACGAGGGGATGATACGGGATATCGCCGAGCAGGGTTTCGCTCTCGTCATCACGATCGATTACGGCACGACGAATAAGAGCGAACTTACCCTTGCCCGTGAGTTAGGACTTAAAACGATCGTTATCGACCACCACCATGTGGTCGAAAATCCTCCGGCGGACATTTTCATCAATCCGAATCAGAAGGGGTGTGGGTTCGCCGATAAGATTCTGTGTGCCGCGGGGCTTGCCTGGTATCTTCTTGTGGCGCTTCGACGGGTCCTCCCGCAGGCAAAAGCGGTCGATGTACGGCGTTACCTCGATCTCGCATGTCTTGGGACGATCTGCGATATGGTTCCGCTGACGGGAGCGAATCGAACGATCGCGAAGCGCGGACTTGAGGAGCTCTCTGTGAGCGAACGGGTGGGTCTGCAGGCGCTCAAAAACGTCATGGGAGTAAAAGGTTCGGTGGGATGCTCTGATGTCTCTTTCGGTATCGGACCCCGTCTGAACGCCGCCGGACGTATGGTGCACGGCGATCTCGTTATCGAGCTGCTCACGACGACCGATTCAAAAAAGGCGAGTTCGATCGCGGAGCGTCTTAACCGATTAAATCTTGAACGCCAGGAGGCTGAGAATCAGGTAAAAGAGATCGCCGTGCGGATGATTCACGCCGCCGGGGAGCTACCTGCGGGGATCGTCGTCTGGGAGCCCGATTTCCATACCGGAGTCATCGGAATCGTCGCGCAACGACTCGTTGAGATCTTTTATCGACCCGCCGCGGTCATGGGTATCGATAAAGATGGGATCTACAAAGGCTCGGTACGGGGTATCAAGGGATTGAGCGTGGTTGATACCCTTGGCGCCGTATCGAAGCATCTAATTAAGTTCGGCGGTCACGAGGGGGCGGGGGGCTTTTCGGTTGCGATCGAAAACGTTGAAGAGTTCGCCGCCGCCTTCAACGACGAGTGCGCCCGCCGTCTAAGAAAGCTCGAAACGGCGCCCTATGTAGATGGAGATACCGAGGTTAGTTTGAGTGAGGTCGATATCCGCCTCATCGACGAGCTAGAACAGTTCGCGCCGTTCGGTATGGGGAATCCGAACCCCGTCGTTGTAGCGCGGGGGGTACGGGTTCAAGAGGTGCGTGTGCTCAAAGAAGCTCATCTGAAGGCCACCTTTACCGACGGAAAGAGGGCTATCGTCGGGCTTCTATGGCGACACACAAGCCACCCACAACTCGCGATCGGTAACAAAGTTGACATCGCTTTCCGGCCCGACTCGAATCACTTTAATGGAAATGTTGAGATACAAGCCCACCTTCAGGCGGTCGTGGCGGCGGCTTCCGCCGCATAATTAGCGGTGGCTTGAATCGGAGGATCAGGCGCCGGCCTCTTCGAGGTAGCCGATCGCCAAGCCGACGACCTGTGCAAAACTCGCTCCGCTGTGACCACTGGAGAGTCCTGGAACGATGTTGCGCTGGTTCTCCAGCGGTAGCTTATACCATGCCCGGATATCCTGCTCCGTCTTAAGACGGTCGGCCACGAGTTGAGCATCGGCGGCGATGAGGATATTGAGAACGCGACCGTGATTCCCGTCGCCACACTGGTTCACCCACGCCTTGAAGAAATCCGGGAGCTCTTTAAAGCGTGACTCGGCGTGTTCGGCCTGCGCCTTCTCCTCAGCCGCTTTCGCGGCGAACCGGGCGGGTGTCCAGTACGCTTCGGACTCGCGTTTAACCTCAGCCGTATACTGTTCGAACACCGAGTGAGCGGTGCTACCCAGCTCGGCGATGAGGAGGACACTACCGAATCTCGCTATCACCGGAACCGTCGAGAGGTCTCGTAGCTCGATCATCGCCTTTGCGACATCAGAGACACGTTCCCCAAATTGGGGACGATAGACCCGAAGCTCATTCCCGAAGAATCTCTCCTGGATCGTGTCGATCTGCTCCGCGCTGAAACCCTCTGTCTTGAGTATCCCTCGAGCGTGCTGAATTCGTGCCTCCGAGATTGAGGCGTGGGATGAGGCGATATCTTCTGGCCGGGGTGTGCCTGTTGGTTCAGCCTTCCGTGCGTCTGATCGGCTGTCTCTTTCGGGGTTATTTCCAAGGTCACTACTCATATCTCTTCACCTTGCGAATGTTCTTCGGCCGCTCTCTCTTTGCTTTGAAGTTATGCGACCTCCCATGCGTAGGTTGCGCCGAGGGAAGGAGGGGACTGCCTCAATATCAGTTGGAATACCCCAGTTTCGAAGCGGCGAAGATCGACTCTTGCCGGGGTAAACGTGGGTCGAAGAGGGAAGTCGGTGAGACGGTCGAGTTTTTTAAACTACCGGGTGACGACGGCGTCGCGGATTTTATCTTCAAGTCGATTGACGACTTTCGCCATATTCTTCGCCGCTTGATCGATCGCTTGAAGCGCCTGCTCCGTTGCAGGAGAGACGGTGTGACCTGCTTGAGCTACGAATACCATCGCAACGATCTCTTGGAGGGGGTTGTTGAGATCGTTCCGGATGTCGGCACCGAGATCTTTAATCGTTCGATCGATCGGGGGCTGACCGCGGCGATGAATAATCGGATAACTTGGCTCACTCTCCGGTCCGAGTCGGCGCATCGAGTTAAATTCGTAGCTACCTGCGGTTAAGGCCTCCGCGCTGCGGGCGCTGACCGCTCCAACAACGACGACGTCCGGGGCGTTTTCAAGGCGCTCGAGAGCACCCCGTAGTTTCTCAACGCTTCCATCCGGAAGAATCGGGCTTGAAACGACGAGGTTAATCCGCCGTCGACTGAGCATCAGTTTCGCGATCTCGATCGAGGGCGAGTACATGATCGAACATCCCGGGATCTGGAGGGCGAGTTCTATCGTAATCTCTTTCGCCATTTCGTGGCTCGCGTTCACCACTAATACGGTGCATTCCTCGTTCGGAACCTGGTACGGTGGGGACGGCTGTTGGGGTTGTTCGGGGGCGAACCCGAGGTGTATCGAACGGCGTTTGAAGGGCGAGCCCGTGTTCGGTAACCGGCTGGGAGACATAGGTTAAAACCTCAACTTCTACCGTTGGGATGTTTAACGGTTGGAAAGGATGCGAACTATTTCGGAATAACTTCAAGCCTATGAAAGCTATTCGGGTGCATGAGTTCGGGGGAGCAGAGGTCTTAAAACTTGAGGAGGTGCCTACCCCTTCTCCAGGCCCCGGGGAGCTCCTCGTCAGGCTTCACGCGGTGGGAGTAAACCCTGTTGATACCTACATTCGCTCAGGGGCACGGGGACCCCGCCCGTTGCCGTATACTCCCGGTGCCGACGGCGCGGGAACTATCGAGGCGATTGGCAGCGGCGTCGCAAGGTTCGAGGTTGGTCAGCGGGTCTTTACCTCTTCAACCCTCACCGGTTCGTACGCTGAGTATACCGTCTGCACCCCCAGCCAGGTACACCCGTTGCCCGATACGATCACCTATGCGCAGGGAGCCGCGATTAACATCCCCTACGCCACGGCATACCGGGCCCTTTTTCAGCACGCCAAAGTGCGCCCCGGGGAGTTCGTCTTTGTTCACGGCGGTAGCGGTGGAGTTGGGATCGCCGCGATTCAACTTGCCGCTGCTCACGGATGTAAAGTAATCGCCTCCGCAGGCACCGCGCGTGGGCTCGAGCTCATTCGCTCGAACGGTGCTATCTTCACCGTCGATCACACCGATCCGTTCTATCGAGAGACGGTTTTGCATTTTACCGGTGGCGCCGGTCCCGCGGTCATTATCGAGATGCTCGCAAACAAGAATCTTACCCACGACCTGAAGCTCATCGCTCTCCGTGGACGAATCGTTATCGTAGGGAATCGGGGCACGATCGAGATCGATCCTCGCGAGGCGATGATGCGTGAGGCTACCATTCAAGGTCTCTCTCTCTTTAACGCCCAGGAGGTCGAGCGTCACGAGATCTACGCTGCCATCCATGCACGGCTTACCGCGGGAGTGATTCGCCCCGTCGTGGGGCAGTCGTTCCCCTTAGGGCAAGCAGCGACGGCTCACGAAGCGGTGCTTGCGGCGGGGGCGTATGGGAAGATCGTACTGGTACCGTGAGGTGTTTCCTGAGGGGGGCAGTGCTCTGTTTCTGCAGCCACAACGACTCGTTTCCTCAATCCCGTTATTTTTTTTGATACGATTGAATGGGGAGAGGCTATGAGCTTTGGTGGAAATTCACCCGACGGTAGGGATGAACGGCTTTGATGTAGGCCACGCGCTATTCCTCGGTATAGAGATCCTTTGGTTTTTCGGAGGTGCTATGCCGATTTCCGCTTTAACGAGCTTTACAAAAGTTTTCCCTCGGCCGTCACGAGCGTCGCGCAGAGGAGGGGGCGCGCTCCGTCGCCCACATAGCTAAGCTTTTCCTTCGGTCGTTTGATCACGTTGTCGATCAAATTCTTAAAATTTCCAAACAAGTCACTAAGCAGCTCCAGCTCTGCGGGGCTTGGTGGTCCACAGATATCGAAGAGCGCCCGGAGCCTATCGATCAGTTGCGCGGCCCTCTCGAGGGCGTCTTTCAATGCCGGAGAGTCCGTTTTGTCGTGAATACGGTCTATCAACTCTTTTAATTTCGGCAACCGGCTTGGATCGTACAGTGGAGAGTGTGGCATGTCGAAGCCGAAGTAATTGTCGATGACGCCGGGTTTATAAGGATTACCCCCACCATTCAAATCTCTGACGAGCTCCTCAAGCGTCTTCTCGCTTGAGCAGAGGAGCCCTGCTGCCCCCGGTAGGTCCTGGGCCCCGATACCCTCAAGCCACTCCTTTATGACATCGTTCCATAAAGGCCGGAGCCCCCAATTGCCGAGTCTCCGGAGCTCTTTGCGAACGGCCTCAATAGTTGCCTCGATCTCCTCCCGCGTCGGGGGGGCAACACACGATAGCTCACCTCCAGGGGGAGCTATCTCTCCGTCCGTGAGGGGGTCATCGCTGCGTGCCGATTCAAACTGAGCGGCTGCGTCAAAAGAGACGAGCGGTAGCTGAGCAAAGAAGAGCAGCGCTGCGGCCGAAAGAGCATGTACAGCTCGAGCAAGACTAGACATAGAGAACCCCCTAACAACCTATAGACAGGTTATGGGAGATTCTGCGAAAAAGTCGCATAAGCGTGGCAAGCACAGAGTCTCCCCGCCCTACAATTTCGGCCGGGGCAAAATGTACTGGGTAACGAGCTCCTCTTCCTTCGCTTGAAGTTCGAGGTTGCTCAGGAGTACTCCTGGAGCGATCGTCGTAATCGGGATAAAACCGGATTCGGCCCCACAGTAGCCGTTATCAATTTCCTGCTCTTTGCCCACCGCGATTATATTATTGAGGGCCTGTAAGGGAGTGCCAACGAAGTTGACGCCGCGAACACACACCTCCCTCCCATTTGGATAAACGAGGGTGGCGTATGATATCTCACCTGAAAAAGCCTGAAAGTCATACGAGGTTGTATCGGTCTCACCGCCGGAGGTCTCATAGACGATCATCCCAAAGGGCTTATTTTGCTTCCTGATCTCCGCTATCAAAAGCTCTTTGAGCTCGTGAAGAGTCTTCGTCTTCTTCCCCTCAACGATGGTGACACCCATGCGGCTAATCGGCCGTTGAAATTTCTTACTCCGTGCATGGCCGTTCGGGATATGCCCGCGGCGGGTGATAGCTGCACGGGTATTCAGAAAATCTTTTAAGATACCATCCTGGACGAGGACGGTGTTTCTTGCGGGGGTGCCCTCGTCGTCATAACGATACGAGCCGATGCACCGTATCCCTCGATAGGCGCGCAGGAGCGGATTATCTCTGATGGTCAGATCGATGTTCAGGATACGCTTCCCTACCTGACCTTTAAAGGTCTGACCTTCGCCGCTCGAAAGGAGGCGACTCCCTTCAAGGCGGTGCCCGATCGCTTCGTGGAAAAGTAGGCCGGAGGGACCCGGATAAAGCAGTACGGGGCCGGAGAACGAGTGGATCTTTTTCGCGCGGATGAGCTTTAAAAGTTGTTGATGTTTTTTGAGTACGAGCTTCTTAAAGTCGCGCATGGTGGGGAGTTCAGCTTGTGTTGCCGCGTTCACGACGAGCTCTTGCTCGAGGGTAGAGCCATCCTTCGAGAGCTTACGCAGGGTCGCAGCGATCGAAAAAACTCGTTGGTGTTGAACGACTACGGAGCCCTCGGTGTTGACGAGTAGGCGCGACTCCTGCGAGGCATCAAACTCAACCCAGCTACTCGAGACATGGGGGAGCTCGGAGAGCCACCTTGAGGCGTTGCGGCAAAAGGTAACCCACTTCTCTTGATCCACGTGCTCAGCGGACTCGTATCGTACCGCGCGGACCCGTTTGTTCGGTACAAACGAGCGGAGTGCACCGGAGGGATCAAAAGTGGAGAGACGGTTTGATTCCTTGTGGTTATAGTCCGCCAGCGCTTCCCGAAACTTCGCTTCAGTCAGACGCCATAAGGCGAGTCGTAGGCCATCGTAGACTCGATCGTCGATCGGAAGGGTCACGTGATGGACCGACTCGCGCTCCTCGTCGTTGTCGGAGAGCCCGCCATCGGTCGTTTGATCGTACCGATAGCTCCCTACGCGGATATCACCGTAGACGTTCCGGGTATGGTCGGCGCGGCGTCGATACATCGACCCGCTACTCGACCAGGTATTAAACCACTCGATGTCGCGGAGGAGAAACGAACAGAAGTAGGGGCGTGGAAAGCCGGCCACCCGCATACGGAGCGCACGGCGGGCGTCCTTCTTTAGGATCGGAACGAGCCGTTCGATCGTCGAGCGGGGTAGCATAGATCCTTTAGGTTACGGTACGTGAACGAGGAGGGCAATTAAGGCCCTCCTTTCCATACTAGCAGAATCGGAAAAAGAGTCTCATTTCAGTGCCTTAGTCGTGGGAGACGAGTCTCCCGCCGCTGCGGCCGGAGTCATAGTCATCGGCGCAAAGCCCGGCTTGTTGCGGCTCTTTTTTTCGCGACACACGGCTGAGGTGGCGCCTCATAACCGGTTTTAGGGGGAGGGGAGGTTCTGGGTGGTTCTGCCGGCCTGTGCGGCGAACGAGTATCTCCTTCGCCGGAGGATGGTGCGACCTGCCCGGTTCTCCAGACGTCGAACGCCGGTCGTTCCTTTGGCCGCTGTTCCAGTAAGAGAGGTCGGGCGATCTAAGGAGAGCAATTGTTATGACTTCGCCCGAAAAAAAAGCCGCTGTGAGCCCTGACACCTCACCTCTTGGAAACGAGGTGGGGCTTCGGGGGATGACCCGCGAGCTTGTGAGCAACGAGAGGCGTCAAGAGCTTGTGCTCGAGCATCGGATCGAGCTCAGCCGTGGGGCCGCGGGGCCGACTCTCAAGCTTTATATCGACGGTAAATCGGTGCTCGATTTCCTGCGCCAGGTTGAGCAAGCGGTACCTGAGATTCGCCAACGTGATCTCGTCGTTGGCCTTGTCCTCGACACCCTCGAAAAAAATCCGGCGCTTAACCTTACATTCGAACGGAGCACGATTGAGCTTTCCGTTGGGCGGTCAGATAAGGAGTGGGCGGACATCCGCGATCAGAAGCTTCGTGCGGGTATCGCGAGTGGGGAGTTCCCCTTGGGGCATCTCGCCGTCGTCAGTGGGGCACGTCACCTTCTTGATATCGGCGGGTCCGCCGAGGTGCTGCGGCGCGATATGTTCACGCGCGCTGACAAGTGGATTGCGGCGCTTGTACGTGAGCAGCGTGAGGTGCCCAGTGACTCGTAAGCGCCCCCGGTGAGAGGAGGCTCGTCGGATTAAGCTGAGAGGATGAAACCTCAGGCGCGTGCGGTGAGTGCAGATGGCACCTCTTAGCTTCGAACTCTACGAGCAGTTTGCGCAGACAACATCGAGCTCGGCGAGACTTGGTTTCGAGAGTGCGAGGCTTTCCTCTTTGCCCTTTGGTGGCTCGTAGACAAACTCAGCTACTCCGAACGGTTCGATCTCGGTTGGGCCCAGAAGTTTTACCTCTTTCTTTCCCTGTGGCTTGAAGATCAAGGCGGATTCAGCGGCTTTAACGGACTTCGAATTCCGTACGAAGACTGTGAATCCACCCGACTCCGAGAGATTTGAGACCTCGGTGATCTCAAGCTTCGCGGTACTACATGAAAAGCGAAATCGAGCGGTCGCATCGGTAAAGCCGTCATAGCAGATGACCGAACCATCTTGGTCCGCGCCGGCTTGGCAATTAACGCCACCGTGTCTTTCACACGTCTCAATGCGCTTCTCGGTGAGTTTCACCTCGGCCCGCATAATCTTTGGAAGTTCAGCCGGTTTAGCACCTTTTTGGGGCGGAACGCTCGAATAGTGGACCTGCCCATCTTTATCGATCGTCTTGTAGACCTGAGAGTCGACCGCTGGGGGAGCCGCCAGAACCGCGAGTGTCGCGAGGAGGAGGCTCACCGCAACAGCACCTGAGCGAGCTTTGAGACGCGAAGGATGATGCATAGTGAAATCTCGAAATGGTACTGGAGTCATCTTGCCAACGCTCCATCGCCAGCGCAACAAAAGATCCTACCTACGCCCTCGCAAGATGATTTCGTGCCTCCCGAAGAAGTCGTATCACCGCGCCCCGGGCGTCGGCGGGGGCGATCGGCGCAGGGAAGGGGATCGTGACCGCATAGCTCTCGGTATGATCCTTGAGCCGAAGAGAGAGGCCCGCGGAGGAGATGCCGACCAGCGTGACTTGCTTTCCCTCTGGGTCGTGCGAGCTCAATCCTCGCACGATATCGACGAGTGCGTCGCGATGATCCGCGTTCATGTGGTTCACGATCTCGAGAGCTGTCGCGGCGAGCGGATCGGGACAGGCTTGCCCGAAGCTCTCCTTGTCGATCCAGGCGATAGCGCCGAATCCTCCGATCCAGCGAACCTGTGTTACCTCTCCTCGCATGAAGGTGAAGTTGTGAGCGATCGCATAATTAATCGAAGCGGGGAAGCGTGCCTCGTATGCTTGAGTGATCGCCGGCACCTCGCTCTCCGGTATCGGGGCAAACCGCAGGAGCACCGTCGCCCGTGCGTGCGCTTGAGGGTCGAAGTCACCGAAAGGATCGGCCACGAGTAGGCTAGCGCGGGGATCTTGAGCGAGGTTGCGGTAATGTTCGGCGATAAAAGAGATGTAGATCGTGATTCGCCCGGCGTCGTCGATGAGATAAGGCGTGAGGGAGCCGAAGGGATAACCGTCCGCGGAAACCGAAAGAGTCGACAAAACTCCGTGGCGCGCGGTCGCGAGGAGTGTGCGCGCCGCAGTTGGGTAGCTTTCGTTTGGGGGAAGCATGAGGATCATAATCTGGCATTTAGGAAAACGGGGAACAAGTTCGGGCCAGTCCCGCGCCCGCCCCGGTCCCCGTGGGGCTGAACCGTGCGCGGCCTCGTTCGCGGTACTGCGACCTAAGGGCTTGTTATTAAACGAGAAAAGAACGGCGGCGGGTTAAATTGACAACCCCGGGAGGGCCCGCCATCATTGGGTTCTCTATGCGTTTAAACAAGGAAATCGTGCGGGCCTACGTGGAGCTTTCGAAGCCCCGTATCGTCACGCTTATCGTCATCACGGCAGCGATCGGATATTTCCTGGGACGCCAGGGAATCGATGACTGGTGGCATTTTACCCTGGCGATGGTCGGAACGGCGGTTAGTTGTGCGGGTGCGGCTGCGCTGAACAACTATCTGGAGCGTGACGCCGATCTGTTGATGAAGCGTACCCGGCGACGACCGATTCCAAGTGGGCTTATCTCTCCGAACGCAGCGCTCTACTTCGGCATCGCTCTGGTAGTGGTGAGTACGTTGCAGCTCGCCGTAACCGTCAATCTCTTAACCGCTTTTATCGCCCTCATGACGGCGTTTCTTTACGTTCTGGTGTATACACCTTTAAAGAAGATTACGTGGCTCAACACGTTCGTTGGTGCGATCCCGGGGGCGTTACCTCCGCTCGGTGGATGGGCGGCTGCAACCGATGAGGTTTCGTACGGGGCGTGGGTTCTCTTTCTCATTCTCTTTCTTTGGCAACACCCCCATTTTTATGCGATCGCCTGGATGTACCGGGAGGATTACGAACGGGGTGGATTTAAGATGCTGCCGGTGGTTGAGCCGGATGGATTAAGCACGTTTCGTCAGATCATCGTTTATTCGGCGCTTTTGATCCCGATATCCCTGCTCCCGACCGTCATCGGGATGTCCGGTCCGATCTATTTCTGGGGCGCCCTTTTCTTGGGACTGGGAATGCTTCTTATCGGAGCGTATCTCGGGATTACCCGCTCGGTGACGGATGCCCGTCGGCTTCTGCGCGCCTCGGTGATCTATCTTCCGATACTTCTCGTTCTTATCGTCACCGATAAGGGGTTTTAAGGAGAATCTCTCGATGGATACCCTTGCTGCACATCCAGGTAGGCCAAACGTTGGTGGAGGGCGCGTGTTGGCGCTCGCAGCGCTCGCCGCAGTCGTGGTGGCGGTGATCGGTGCTGGCATATGGATGGCGGGGCGGCATACCTCGCCGAGTGAACTTAAGTCGGCACCAGCATTTGAGCTTATCAATTCAAACGGGGAAACTTTTTCGAGTACAACGCTCCAAGGGAAGGTGTGGCTCGCTAGTTTCTTCTTTACCTCATGTGAGTCGGTCTGTCCGATGGTCATTGGGAAGATGAACTCCCTTTTTGAATCGGCCCCGCCCCAGATCCATTTCGTCTCGTTCTCCGTCGATCCGACGAACGATACCCCGGCAGCCTTAAAGAAATACGCGGAGCGTTTCGATGCGGACACCCGACGGTGGCACTTCTTAACCGGGTCTCAGGATCAACTCCGTCAGGTGGTGCAGGGGGGCTTCCAAGTCTCTTTTCCCGAGTCCAAAGCGGAGCTCGATACTCATAGTCTTCGCCTTGTCTTGGTTGACCAAAGCGGTTCTATCCGGGGTTATTTTAATTCCACCGATGCTGAGGATATGAGCCGTCTCAAAGGAATTCTGGAGGTCTATCGGGGCGCGCTTTAAGGCGAGGCCTTGTATCGCCGACCTTTGCGCATCCTTCAGTCGGAGTGGCCCGTGTCCCCGCACCCCTTCAGGGCATGTGGGGGAACCCACTCATGCTGCGTCCCTACACATGCCGATCGAGACGGGCCTTCATCTCCGGGGTCAGCTCTTGAGCTGGAGGTTCCTCGGTCGTTCGCTTCGAGCGTAGCCAAACCCCGAGGATACCGAGGCCAATGAGGACGAATACGGCCGGGCCCCACCAGGCGACGTTTCCAAAGCCGTGGCGGGGAGGTACTGAGCGGATCGTGTCGCCATACAGGGCAAAAAGGTAGCTCTCGATCTCCGCGCGGGGTTTGCCCTCGACGATCATCGCACGGATCTTATCCTTTAACTCTTGGGCGGCGCCGCTCGGGCAGTCACGCAGGAGTCGGCCGGGGCAAAACGGGCTCAAGACGCTTTGAAATATCTCGGCTGCTTCGAGCTCTTGAGCGGGGTCGAGCTCTACCGCCTGGGCTTGGCACGGCAGCAGCGCCAACAGGAGGGCCAAGGATAGCGCGAGAAAATAAGAGGGTCTCATCGGGGGGCTCCGTATTGGTGAAGGTAATCAGCGATCGTGCTGAGTTGAGCATCGGTGAGCCGGCGCTCCGAATCGGGATGATCGCGCAGGTAGCTGACGATATGATCGATGGTGATGATCGGGTAGACGCGGATGGCCGAGTCACGTTCAGCTTCTTGGACGGCAGAGAGCTCGCCTGTCCCCTTCTCACACCGATCGACGGCGAGAACGAATCCAACGATATCGACGGCGGCGATCTTTCGTAGCAGGGGGACGATATGACGCACGGTCGTGCCCGCGGTAATAACATCCTCGACAATAACGATCCGGTCGTTATCGCGGAGCGGATGTCCTACGATTAAGCCACCGTCTCCGTGGTCCTTCACCTCTTTTCGATCGAAGGAGAACCCCACATTCATTCGGTGGGAGTCGTTGAGAGCGATAGCCGTAGTCACCGCGAGAGGAATGCCTTTGTAGGCTGGCCCAAAGACGAGGTCGATCTTACCGAGGCCAAGTGCGGCGATGTGAGCCGCGTAGAATCGACCGAGCTGCGCGATCTTAAGGCCGTCATCGAAGCGGCCGGTATTGATGAAGTAGGGAGTTCGACGCCCAGATTTCGTCGTAAAGTCGCCGAAGGTCAACGCACCTGAGGCAAGAAGGAAATCAACGAACTCGCGTTGATATTGCTCAAGGGGAAGCGACGAGGGGAGTGATCTCATACCTGCCTTTACGGGGGACAACTCATGCCCCTTTCAATAATTTCTTTCACCTAGTGGTTCGACCATTAAATTCTTTCACCTGCAAGGTAACAGAATTTATGCTCACCACTAGTCCTGAGTTAGTTTTTCACTCCGCGGGAGTGAAAAAACTTATTGGTCGAAGGACTAGTTTAAAGGTCGGGGGGCTCGATTCCCCTGGTGTGCCGACGGGCTCCGTTCGACTGAGCTCACGCCGAAGTCTCACGGCTGAAGCCTGCCTTACGGCGAGTACGCTCCAAGCTTTGAAAAGGCAGATAACCGGCCTTTTCAAAGCGTCGCTCAGGCCTCGCGCGGCCATCCTCGCCACGCGTTTTCCGGGACGCTGAGCCCGGATGCGTTGTAGGAATAATCTTATAGGTAGCGGCTATTTTCAAGTAATTCGAGCAGGTGTGATGGTTTTAACGCTCAGCGAGTGAACAAGGTATGTCGCCAACGTTGAGGCCCTCCGGATAGTCTGCGCCGTCATTCTTGAGGAGGGCAAATAGCAATGTTTGCCCGAGCCCGCGATGAAATGCGGCGGAGGTGACTTTGCCGACTACTTTTCCAGCCGCGGTTACTGCGGTGCCGCTGAGAATCTGGTGCGATCCCGATGCGGTGAGTCGGGTAAGTCGACGCGGGGGCTTCCCGAGTGCATCTATTTTCGCAATCACCTCCTGACCGGTGTAGCACCCCTTCGTGAACGAGATGGCGTCCTCAGCCCCCACCTCTGAAAGGATCACGGCCTCGTTGAGATCGTTCGGAAATGCCGGGATGCCTGCTTCAAGGCGGAGGGCTTCTTGTTCCTCCGGCGAAAGGAGAGGGATGCTCCCGCATTGTAGCTTTTCCCGAATCTGCGCCACCTTCTCCGTGGGGGCGATAAGGTCGAGGCCTTGGCTGGTGGTGCGGCGACGACGGGTCAGAGCTGTGAGGGGAGCTTCGCTCAATGCGAGCGTGTTCCCGTCTTCAGGGCTCAGCGGGGCTGACCCTAAAAAAGCTGTGACGATAGATTCCGCGTCGGCACCGAAGAGGTGCAGGGCCGCAAGATCTTCCTCTACCTTTATCTCAACCTGTTCAGCTACCTTAAATCGACTCACGGCCTGCGCGATCGTGACAGGAGCTCCTCCGTCGATGATAAGTAGAAACCCTCCGGACGGGGACCGCAGCAGTCGGCCGAAAGCTTCGGTCTTCCCTTGAGGGGTGAGCGCTGCGATCGCGAGCGCCTTCGTTGGCGAAGAGAGCCGTACATCGTTGGTAAGCCGAGCTTGAAGGTAACGCTCCGCGTGTCGACCACCGATCGAGAGGATCACCGGAGATAGAGAGAAGTACCCCATCGAGCGTTGTCCGCAACGATTTGACTTAGCGCAAAACAGTGCCGATTCGACCGAGATTATCCCACGACCAGTAAATGATCATCGCGCGACCTTTCACCCGCTCGATCGGGAGGAACGGGTCCTGCCAGAAACGTGAATCGCGGGAGTGATCACGGTTGTCTCCGAGCAGAAAAATGTGTCCGGCAGGAATTTTTTCGGGACCAAAATTACCTTCGCGAATGCCCCCCTCTTCCCAGCGCGCGTAGCTCTCCTCGAGCGGTTGGTTGTTGATGTAGAGCTTCGTGTCGCGCACTTCGACCGTATCACCAGGCAGGCCGACGACGCGCTTGATGATGTTGATGTCGCTCTCGTCTTCTAGGGGGGTGTCGGTTTCATCGGGGCGGGTGAAGACGACGATGTCGCCCCGTTGGGGCTGCGCAAAGACGTACGCTGAATTCGCCATAAAAGGGACGCGGACTCCGTAGGAGAGCTTGCTCACCAAGATGTGATCGTGGATCCGGAGAGTGGGGATCATCGAGCCCGAGGGGATCTTGAAAGCTTCGACTACCGATGCACGCAAAACGAGGGCGGCGAGGAGGAAGATCGCGAGCGTCTTCACGAAAGAGACGATCTCCCCGATGTTCGATTTCGGTGCTGGCGGTGTCGCTTTCGCCGCTGGCGGCACCTGTTCGAGGTTCGTAGTCATGACCGAAGCTCCTAAACGCTCAGATAGTAATCGAACTATCATACCTCAACTATGATGGATGGGAACACTGTCGGAGGGGGGTAAAAACTGAATTCATCCAGGATGCTACAGGACACTCTGTCATGGCGTATGGAAGCGCCAAAGATAGCGCTGGCAAACGCCCACCCAGGAAAGTTCCAGCGGGTGATAGCTTTTAAAGGGCGGGCTACGAGGCCCTCATAGAATCATCTGCCCAAAGCACTGCGCCGAGATGTTATGGCGCGAGGGGGGCGGCGCAAAAAACCCCGGTGGGCTGCCCTTAGCCCACCGGGGGTAGTTTTCGACCGAAGAGGGGTGCTTTTAAAACGATTAAGCCGAGTATTCTTGGCGGCGACCGAACACGACGGTTGAACAATCCACCACGATACCGTTTTCCTTGGAGGTAACCGTCGAGACGAAGATACCGGGCTCAAACGCCCGTTGCTTTAAAATCTCTACCTTCTCTTGGTCGGGGATCGTCATGCTCGCCCGGATAGAGAAGTTTATCTCAACGGTGACGTGACCCGGGGTCTCGTCGATCATCTTCGTGATCATCCCGTAAATGGGATAGGTCTGCCCGATTTCAACTTCGCCCGTCGCGACCTCGAGTCCGAATTTCTCGAAGAAGTTTTGCTCTTTGTTCTGATTTTCCATCTCAAACCACCTAGAAAAAAGCCTTTTATGAAACCGCGACGGCGCAGCTTCTATACACCTATCTGGAGCCCGCGAGAATCTGCTCCAGGTGAAAAATACAACTCGTAACTACTTGATTGTTCTTTATATAAGGGCCGGGACGGGCATGACCGGCGAGGTGTACATCCCGACTCCGGCGAAGGTCACAGCGCAATCGGTGGTGTAATCAACAGCTTGGCGATAGTCGATGAGATCGGTCTCGTAAGACAGCCCGAGTCTATCGAGGCAATCGATAACGGTATACATGGTGGGGAAGCCGCAGATACGGCGAGCATCCCCGTCGAACGCTATATGTTCGAACAGGGCGCGTCGATCTTGGTTCTTGATGCACTCAAGGTACTGATGGTCGCGTTCCGCAACATCCTCCATGAGCGCGGGAGTGAGCGATCTTGAGTCGCCAAAGTGACGCCCGACGTGGGCCATGTCGACCCCGCTGAGAAAGCAGATCCGCTGTCCTTGAGCGATACGCTCGCGCAGACATTCAACCAAAGCTCCCACGAAGCTTTCGTACGTCTCGAATTCGTGAGGCGCGCGCTGAGCTGAAACCATTTGATGAAATCCACCGACGAGGATCGGCACAATGTGACCGTGAGTAGTAACACGGCGAAGAAACGGTGCCTGCAGCTCGAGTGAATGCTCACGTCGGTGCAGGATCTCGTCGGCGAAGCTTCTCTCGGTACCGTAGAGCGCGGCGAGTCGCTCCACAAAATCGTGATCGCACGGGATAGTCCCGAGCGGTGAGGCAAAATCCTTCGAAGTAAGGTGAAAGAGGTGTCGGCTATACTGGTGGGCGGTGCCGATGAGGATGTAGAGATCGTGTCGCTCCGGGCGGAGGTAAGCGTAGGTTTTGCCGTAACATATCCCCCCGCGTCGGTAGTCGATGTGAGGAGAGACGAGGCCGAGCATCGTGCGGCTCGGTTGGGCAAGCGGCGTACTGCCGTGGCCAAGCCATGCATCGATCTCTTGAGTGAGCCTTTGGGCATCGTTGGAATAACTCAAACCTGCGAGCGCGGCGGGCCGGAGAGGGCTCTGTGCAAAGTCGCCCCGAATGCGTCGCTCTGCCTCGAAAAAGCGGGGGCTCTCTAAGAAGAGCCCCTGGTCCAGCATCTGGACGAGCTCCTCGATGAGCCTCTGTTGTAAACCAAACTGACTGAATTTGGTGGTGATCTCCTCGAGGGAAAGTCGCCCTTCAAACTCAGCGACGATCGGTGCAACGGCGGCGACAAGCCCGAGAGGTTGGGGTGAAATTCCTAGAGGGCACGAGACCAAAAGGATCTCTTGGTCGCCGATCGTCTCGATGCGCAAATCGATCGGCCAACGTAGTTTAGGGTAGAGAAGGGGATCCGACATCGGGGCGGTGGCTCCACAGTGATTTTCTCATCCTCGCACGTTCAGTGGGAGGTGTCACTTGCCGATGCAAAAACGACTAAATATCCGCCCAAGGATGTCCTCGGTGTACGTTTCGCCCACGATCTCTTTTATCGCCGTCAGGGCGAGGCGGGTCTCAGCAACGACGATCTCGACGGGAAGGTGGGTGGTGATACCGGCGACTGCCCGTTGAAGTGCCGCCGCAGCATCGGCGAGCGCTGCCCGTTGACGTTCATTGGTGACGACCGTGCTCGTCTCTGCATGGGAGAGGGCGCGCGATTCGACTTCGCCGACGAGTGCGTCAAAAAGATCATCAAGCCCGGCTTGTGTTGAGGCTGACAGGTAGAAGTTGCGAGCGCACACCGTTGAGTCACAGTAATGAGTTGCGAATGCCTGGGGGTTAAGGTCGATCTTATTGACGATCATCCATACCGCTTTCGCCCGACCACGTAGCTGCTCGAGCACGGCTCGCCACTCCTCCGAACGATCGTCGCTGTCGATAACGAAGAGAACGAGGTCGGCCCATGTTATCCGCTCTTTGGCGAGTTCGATGCCGATCCGTTCGACCGTATCTGTTGACTCGGTGATTCCCGCCGAATCGCAGACGACAAAGCGGTACCCTTTGAGGTTTACCTCCTCTTCGATGAGATCGCGGGTCGTTCCGGATATCGGGGTCACGATAGCGCGTTCGTGTCCGACGAGGCGGTTCAGGAGGCTCGACTTGCCGACGTTCGGTCGACCACACAGGAGGACCTTGAAGCCATCTTTGACGACCTGGCCGAAGGCGTAGCTTCCCAGTAGTCGCCCGATCTCCTTTTGCGCTTTCTGTAAAACTTCACCGACCGTCGAGAGCGCGGCGGGAGTGATGTCTTCATCGCTAAAGTCGATACCGGCCTCGAGCTCGGCAACGGCGTGCCGTAGCGGTTCACCGATGGCGTGAAGCGCCGAGCTCAGCCGTCCATTGAGCTGCTCGCGTGCCACCGTCAGTGCTCGGTCGGTTGTTGCGGCGATGACGTCAGCGACCGCCTCGGCCTGGACGAGGTCGAGCTTTCCGTTGAGAAAAGCTCTTTTGGTGAATTCCCCCGGCTCCGCCGGACGGACTCCCCAGGCGAAGAGGGAACGCAGCACCCGTTGGGCGATGAGCGGGCTGCCGTGGAGTTGGAGCTCGGCAACATCCTCGCCCGTGTAGCTGTGGGGGGCCCTCATGAAGACCGCCAGTCCGCGGTCGATAGTTTCGCCGGTCTGGATATCGACACACTCTCCGAAAATGAGCCGACGGGGATCGGCGCACGGATCGCTTATCCCCCGGAATATCGCGTGGAGGGCTGCCGCGGTCTGAGGTCCGCTTATTCGCACGATGGCAACGCCTGCCGGCGCTGGTGCGGTGGCGATAGCGGCGATGGTCGATGTCGTATCCATGGTGCGACCGGTGGGTGGGGAGCTCGTTCGAAGGGGGAGCTCCCCCGAAAAAGTAAACCTTTACTACCCTACTGGTGCGGCGTAGCCCAACGATCTCTTAACGGCGTTGGTCATTTAGTTACAGGAGCGTCAACACGTATCCGAAGCAAAAGATCGCAATGCTGGCGATCGCGGTCGCTTTTACTGGGCTGACCGCAATATCGCTGCGAAGGTAGACCTGTTGGGTGATCGAGATAATGTTGTTCACGAGCCAGTACAGCACGAGCCCCGCAGGGAAAGGGAAGATGATGAAGCTGATGGTGAATATCACCGGAATCATCAACATGACCTTCTTTTGGTACGCATCCATCGTCGAGGGGGTCGTCATCTGCTGGTAAATCATGCTGACGCCCATCAGCAGCACCATAACCGGAATACCGATACCGAAGACGTAGAGGTGCTCCGGCGCGGATAGGTC
>JBILDU010000075.1:0-15468 GCA_044352465.1 Bdellovibrionota bacterium | reverse complement strand
AACACTCGAGATCTTCGAATATTCGCCCCCGCCACTCTCGGCTGCTGGGCTCACCAGCGCGGCGATAGCATCGATCTCGGCCGGAGCGTGGGCGCTGCGTCGAAGAGAGACTACCCGCGCGATGATTCCCAGCTCCTCGAAAGAGACCTTAAACGGGAGAACAAGATCGCGACTCCATTCCAGTTCGAATCCAGCGGCTTGAACTGCTCGAGCGAACTTCTCTTCGCTGTAGCACCGCAGCTGTAGCGTATCGTTCTGCTCGACCGTACTTTCAGTGCCGAGGTAGATCTGCAACCGGGCAATCCCATTCGGTTTCAAAACACGATGGAACTCCCGAAGGTAAGCCGCCATTACGTCGGTCGGCATACTCGTTATCGCTGCGAAGCTGATGGCGACATCGATACTGTTATCTGAGATCGGATGCAGGTCCGTGCCGTTACCCACGATAAGGGTCGGCTTCTCTCCGAGAAGAGCGCGCGCTTTGGCGATCGCTTGGTCCGAGACATCAACACCGATAACGTTGCGAAAGCGGGCCAACGCCGGCTTCAGGAGTCGTCCCACCCCACACCCCACATCGAGGAGCGTCATCGATTCAGTCGACTCGACCCCAGCCAGCATAATCGATAGATCGCGCTCACCCGACTGCCACATCGTGGCGTCATCGCGGTGACCATCGCTCATCCAGAAGCGGTAGTCGTGCTTGATCCGGCGATTCCAATCCTCCCTCATCTGGAGGGCTATCTTCGAGAGATCTTTCATTATTGTCGTGCCTTACGAGAGCTGTCTTGCGACATCGAAGCGCACCCGTGCCTTTGCTGGAGGTCGCTTGTCGTCTCGTTTTGGATGCACCGGTGGTAGCGATGTTTGCGCAAAAAAGCCTCGCGGCGGTGTGTCGACTTTTTGACACACCGCCGCGAGGCTTTATTCATCTCTGAGGATTCCGCGCTGACTCGTGCCATTTTCCGCACGAATGGGCGCTGACTAACCTAACGCCGAGGCAGCGATGCCCCGCTTGGCCGGTCTCTTAGAGCGAGATCTGTACGCGGCGTATCGCCTCGTTGACCTCGGCGGCCTGCTCCGTCGGCGAGACCGATTTCTTCTCGCCCTCGATGATCTCTTTGTAGGCGGAATAAATCGTATCCAGGAGCTCGATAACCTTGGCCACACGCTTGGTATCGCGGTGGAGATTCGCCTCCGTTAGGTAAAAGAGCATGAAGTCGTAGAGTCGGTCGAGATCCCGGGCGATCGATCCCCCCTTCTCAAAATCAAGGGTATTCATAAGCTCCGCGATGATCGCTTGTCCCTTGCTGAGAAAGCGACAGAACTTGGCGATATCGTTCTCCTCGACGCCGGCTTTCGCCTGTCTCAAGAATTTAATCGCACCTTCGTACATCATGAGAAGGAGACGACCTCGATCCGTGGTCGTCACCTGAACCGTCTGATAGGCATTGTGGGCATTCTTGCCGTACATGGGGCTCCTTCGTCCTAACCTAATCTCCTACGTGCAACTACTCGCGCTTCTTTGGGGACCGCAACGTCCTTACAAAAAGTAATCGGATCAGTTGCCTTAAGGCTTAACGGCTAAAAAAAACGCTGCTGTAATAGCAACTTACCTATTATTCTCACCGAGCTGAGATGCCCACCCTCACGCTTCCCCCACTCTCGTGGCGAAAGAGCTCCTCCAACGCTGAGAAATCGCTTGTGGAGCTCCGCATCGCTTCAAATCGATGTCCTGTCGAGCCGCCCAGCCACCGGAGCGCCGCACCGGTGGCTGCGCCGACGCGGATAGATGATCGACGCTCCTCACGTCGATATCTCCGCAGCCTCATCAAGGAGCCCCTCCAAGCACCGCGGTCGCGCCGAAGCGAAGCTAAAAACACCACAAGCCCTCCACCGCCGATGATCCGCTCGGCACCCCGCGAAACTTTTCTTCCGCTCCCCTCGAAAAATCCACTCGAAGACTTGATTAGTCGCCCCATGTTCTTCATATAGTGAATTCCAATCTTATCGCGGTCTGCGAGGTTGGATTTTAGGGGCGAAATAAGGGAAGACTTTTCGGTGCCACCGGACGAGCGCTTATCAACCAACCCGACACCATCACCAAGGGGGGAGGAACCACATCGGATGGGTGGCCCTCGCGTGGCGGATGGGGCTTTACGGCTCGAGGAGCACCGCTTCGGCTCCCGCCCAATGCCGCCGCCCCCCTCCCTGTCGCTCGGATTTTCAGTGGCCTCGTGTGAGGACCAGCGAGTAATCGGCGGACCGATCTTCCTCGCCCATAATTTTCACGACAACTCGGTCTTCCATCGACCCCGGCCGGAAGGCGGAACGAGCGAGAGCCCGATGCCGCTCTACATCGACCCGTCCCCCGCTGATTCGTGGGCGATATCTCAGCTAGCCCTTAATACCGCGCAGCGCGGCGAGGTCGCCCTCGTGCCCCGACCGATACCCGGTGCCCTTGAATACGCTATCGGGGAGGGCCTTAATTCTCCGGAACAGGTGGTGCCCCTCGATATCCCCCGTGGGGCGCTCGCCGGGGGTAGGATGACCGATATCGATATCCTCTCCCTTGCCCGCACCCTTCCCCCCACCGAGCTAGCCCGCTTCCACGGGGAGGCGTTTGTTTCCGCTTTTTCAACCCCAGAGGTCCGAGACCGCGCCCGTGAACTCGGCTTTGAACCGATTCAAAGGGGGGACTCGATCTCTACCGATGACAAAAGAGCCCTCCATCGACACGCCCACGAATTCGGCGTCGCGACGTGCCCCTTCGTCGAGGTGACCGAGGAGCTCCATTTCTCCCAGATTCCCCGCTTCTTCCAAGCTTATGGGGCGTGGCTGAAGCTATCACACGCCATGGGTGGGTGTGGGGTCTACCACCTGCCCCCAGGATTTGATGAGGGGATGCTCGGGCGAGCCCTTGAGAACTTGCGGGGGGACGTGATCACCGGTCTTGTCGCGTCCGGGGGCTTCTCTCCTAAAAGCGCCGCGGAGGTATGGCCCCCCGGAGCACCGTGCCCCCGACACTTCGGCGTCACCCTCGAGGTGGATGCAGCGATGTTTGGAGAGAAGGTCCTTACGGGGAGCTCGGTCGTGGAGATATCCCGCGGTGGACGCCACGTTACCCACGCCTATTTTCAGCAGATTATCGGAGAAGGGGGTGAGTTCCTGGGCAGTGGCCTCCTTGATCTCGAGGGTAGGTTCGGCCAGAGCGTCCGCACCACGCTCGAAGCCCAAACCAAGCAAATCGGCCAACTCGTGCACTCACGGCTCGATTTTGCGGGGGTGTGCGGGATCGACTTTATCCTACTCAAGACCCCGAGTGGCGACATCGATGTCCGCATTATCGAACTGAACGCCCGTCCGCCCATCTCCTCCGCCGCGTACATCCTGGGCAGCCTGAAGCTCGGTGCCCCGGCATGGCGAGCCCCCTACCTCATCGCTAACGAACCTATCGTATCGATGCACCAACTCGAGGAGATGCTTACCATCGGGGGGCGCGCGCTCACCCGTGCCGACCCGGAGTCGGGGCGAGTCACGCCCCTTCATTTCGGAACTATCTGCTCAAAAGTTGGAGATAACTATCTCATTACCCGGCCAGCAAACTGGTGTCAGGTAGTCATTACCGGGGCTTCCAACACCGCGGTGGAGAGACTCATCAACCAGATTCAAACAGCCGGAAACGTCCGATTCGGTAGGCCAGACTGGTAAGGCGGCCTTTGGCCAAGGTGCGGGACTCCTGTTGAGCGGGGCATTGGGGGCCTCGCTCCGCCGATGGGCACTCACGCGTTATAGGGTGTCACCGGTATCGGCTCAATCCCCGTGCTCCCCCCGCGCCAGAGCCAAGCTCGATCACCATCGGTGTCACCGATCCGGAGGACGAAAGGAGTGCCGTGACGATCCAGAGCGTGGAGTATCACCGGGCCGAGATACCCCCCCGCGAGCGTCAGGAGGTCCTCCGCCGCGAGGCGACAAGCCTCTTCGACTGACCGGCCGTAACGCATATGCATCACCACCGAATGGGCGGTCGTCGCTCGAATCGTCATCTCACCGGTGTGGGTACAAGCGCACGCTCCGTAACGGTCATCCACATAGAGCCCCGCCCCGATCACCGGAGAATCGCCCAGTCGACCAGGATATTTGTAGGCCCAACCGGACGTACTGACCCCGCCCGCAAAATGACCAGCATCATCTCGCATGACGAAGGTCACCGTGCCGAACGAGAGGTCACGCTTGGGGGTGTAATCCATCAAAGGCTTGAGGGGCTCCACCGCGAGCCGCTCCGCGGTCGTTTGGTGGGCGCTCATCCACTCGGCGAAATCATCACGGGACACCGGCGCGAGCATATCGCGCGACTCCGCGTTGACCTCACGCGCGAACCGTGCCGCTCCAGCGCCCACGAGAAAGACGTGGGGGAGCTCCTCCATCACCCGACGCGCCACAACGATCGGATGACGGGTATCTCGTAGGGCACCGACAGCACCACACATCCGCGTCTCGCCATCCATAAAGGACGCATCGAGCTCCATAACGCCCGCGGCGTTCGGCGCACCACCGAAACCGACCGTGCGTGCCCGCAGGTCATCCTCTACCGCTTTAATGCCCGCCTCTAAAGCCTCGAACCGGGAACCGGTGCGAGCAAAGGTCGCCGCAGCGGCCGCCATACCGAACTCCCCCTCATCGCTCGCCAGGATGATCACCCCCATAGTCCCCCTTCAATCCATACAGCTCGGCAAAGACGCCCCTCACCGAGCTAACACTCGCGCGCATTGTACACTCAAAAAAACGCTTCGAGCGCGCACTAAAAATGGGCCATCATAAGAATAACCACATTCCGCCAGGTGCAGCCCCGCGTTTCGCTCCGGTATCGGTGCGGCCAGCGTGGCCGCGCTCGTATCCCGCTCGCCCAACCTCTGACCGGTGAAAAAACTTATCGGACGGGCTACGCGGGGTGAACCGCTACCTGAACGTCCTCGTGGTCGATCACGTGCGCCGACCCTGTTCGAGTTGCCACCGACAAGCCTGGTGAATTAAAGCCGTAGGCGGGAAGTCCCTGCAGCGGCATCACGATGAGACCCGCCATGTTACCCGGGTATTTGCGACTCATCTCGCCGATTTCGGCCTCGATAACCTCGCGCAGCTTGCCCGGTTCTCGCACAAAGATCTCAGGATCGCGCCGAATCAACCGCCGCATCTCAGCGACAACGAAGGCACTCACCGTCGATTTTATGATTGTTTCACCCGCCCCGGTGGCCGAGAGCCCCCCGATCGCGTTATCAGCATACACCCCAGCGCCGACAAGTGGCGAGTCGCCAACTCGTCCATCCGGCTTCAGCGCGATACCTCCGGTCGAAGTTCCGGCAAATATTTTTCCACTTCCATCGCGGACCACACATCCAACCGTGTCGTGCCCCAACGTCGCCGGCTTCCACGCCATCCCCTGACTATCCGCGTCAGCGAGCAGAAACTCAGTTTTCTCCCGAGCAAACGGCGCGATCATCTCCTCCTCGGTTGCCACCCACCCGTACCGGGTTTTGCGCTCCTGCGAAACTTTATCGAGCGCCCTCATCCGCTCCTCGGTCCACACCGCCATCAACGATTTCCCCGGAACAAGATTATCGAGCGCCAACGCTGAGGGATATTTGACCCGCGCAATGTTCATCAGCGAGATAAAATCACCGTTACCCCGCATCAGCGCGACATCGAGCCGAACCTTTCCGTGTTCGTTCAGAAAGCTTCCGTACCCCGAATCGAAGAACTCGCACCCCTCCATCACCTTGAGCGCGGCTGCCACCGCCTCCTCGCCCGGACGCCCCGCGACGAGCCGCTCCCACGCCGCATCGAGCGCCTCTCCAAGAACCGGCTTCTCACGGTGGTCGCCGAGCGCCACCTCACGATCAACCGCCCCACCGTGAATAATGACGCTAAAACGATCGGCCGACATAGCTACTAACTCCCTGCAATACTTAGCTTTATTCCGAGAAACAAACTCACAAAATTTTTAAGATTGGCTAACACCTCTGACCCAATTTCGTGGCATACTAGGGTTCAGGTCCGGTTAACGGGCGTCCTCCAAGAGTAACAAGTGCGACGAGCCCTCGCCCATCCGGCGGGGGCTCTTTATTTGGGCCCCGCAGTGTCGCCCCGCAGTGGCCCCCGCCAAGGGTCACCCGCCAAACGGCAACGCGCCTCTCGATTATAGAGGAACTCGAAAGCTAACTCATCTGCTCTTTGCCTACAGATTCGCACGCAACAAATCACAGACTTTTCCACCACTTACCTCTGGGCTTCGGCGCTCACTGAGTGGTACGCTCCAAATGAAACAGGTCGTTGCAGCAAGTCGATCAAAGATGCGTCTACCGTTCGCGATTATTTTTGCGGTGTTTGGGTATTGGACCCTGACCACTCTCCAGATGGATCACTTCGCCGATGATCCGGGGGTCTCGTGGCACCTCCTCACCGGATGGTCCATTTTACAGACCGGCGTTATCCCCCGCGTCGATCCGTTCCTCGCGGCCCCCACTCCCCGACCCTGGGTTGCCGATCAGTGGTTGAGCGATGTTTTTCTCACAGGTGTGTTTAACCTGGGGGGACTCGAACGTGGGATGCCTTTTCTTTACGCCGCTCTGACGACGGTTTTTCTTCTTACCTTTATGGGGCTCACCTTCGCTGCGGCCTACGCTCATTCGCGATCGCCCCTTCTGAGCGGCATAGCCGCGCTCGTCGCTCTGAAATTAAGTACGATACATTTTATCCTCCGCCCGGTGATTCTCGGATTCTTTCTGTTCGCCCTGGTAACCGCGATCATCTGGGAGATCGTTCGCAAGGTACGAAGCGACACGCCGGTCACGATTCGGGATGTTGCGATCCTCCTCCCGCTTACCGCCCTCTGGGCTAATATCCATCCCTCATTCGGGCTCGGCGTTATCGTCTTTGGGCTTATGACGGTGGGGCTGCTCTACGATACCGTCATCATCGCGCGGCGTCCCTTTAATCGGAGGCTTTTCGCTCTGCTCGGCGGAACACTGACCATGATGGCGGTGGCGACGCTCCTCAACCCGTACGGTTACAAACTCCTCCAGCAGGTGTTCGGACTTGTGAGCGACGACTTTTTTATGAGTCTCAATTCCGAGTGGAAACCACTGAATCCATGGAGCGGCGAGGGGCAGCTTTTCCTCTTCGTCATCGTTGCGCTGACTCTCGGTGCGTTTCTCGCTCCCCGTCGGAGCCACTCGATATATTTCACCGAGCTCCTCGTGATCGGATTCCTCGCTCTTTCGACCCTGAAGTCGGTCCGCTTCATGCCGTACTTCGCACTCGCCGCAGCCCCACTCCTCGCCGTGGCACTCCGACACCTGCTCGCCTTCGAGCCACTCAGTCGCCTGCCCCTCTTCCAACGGCTCGGCACCCACATCGCCGCCCTCGATAACAATCAGCGCATCACCCTGCGAGCATACAGCGGCCTCCTCGCCCTGCTCGCCCTTTTCCCGCTCGCCGATGCTGCGCGCAACGGCACTGTGTCTCCATACCGCGGCCCGTTTGGACCAAGTCGGGACCGCTTTCCTTTCGACGGCGCAACCGCATTAGTTGAAATGATCGATCGCGAGAACCCCAGCGCACCGCTCGCAGTTGCCGCCACACCGGACTGGGGGGGATTCCTGGCGTTATCAGGAATCGGCCGATGGAAGCCGGTGCTCGACGACCGGAATTCACTCCTCGGTGCAGCCCCGTACCAAGACTACCTCGCGAGCACCACGATCGGCGGGGATATCAATGGATACCTTGAGCGAGTTGGGGCACGATTCCTCATTCTTAAAACCAACGAGCCCCTCGCAATTTATCTGCGTGATACGGGAAAGCTTCCGGAAAGGTGGCGCGGGCCCGTCTCAACGATCTTTGAATCCGGCGCGAGACCCCCTGAATTAGAGGGCTCAGGCGCGAGAGCTTCCGAGACGACCAAGCAACCTCAAGGACCTGCGCGGTCTTCCGACACCGCACGACCGTATCAGCAGCGGGAGCTGACTCCGTAAAATTGAGGGCTCAGGAGTATGCGATTCCATCGCGCGATGGTACAGTGAGACATTAACTTCGAGCTGATCGGTGGGACCTCGTCGAGCTACCGAAACCGTCGGAGCTGAGTCCACCCATGCAACGATGGGGCCATGCAACGATGGGGCCATGCAACGATGGGGCCATGCAACGATGGGGAAAGAACGCCCGAAACTCTAGGGCAACTACCACTCAAAGCGAGCACTGAATGTTCGGAATCCTCCTTGCGATACTCTCCGCCCTATTTTTCGCCTGCGGCGACGTCGGCAAAAAAAGTCTCAGCTTGCGCATCCACCCCTATGTGGTCAACTGGATCCCCGTGTCGTTCGGCGTCATCCTTGGCGCGATCTTTTTCGCAACGGTCCCACCCCCGCTAGTCGCCACCAATGACCTGTTTTGGCTCGCGCTCGGTGGAGGCATTTTCTTCTTCTTTGTCGAGCTCACCTTTCTCTGGTCGATCCGCGACGGCGAGATCTCGTTGGTGATGCCGTTAACCGCCTTTGTACCGATCGTATCCGGGGTGATCGCATGGTTTATCTCCGGGGAAGCCCCCTCAGAAGCCGCATTTGTCGGCATCGGCATCATCGTTCTCGCCTCATGGCTCATGTTCGCGGAGTCCGGAGATCTGCGCCAAGCGCTGCGACCGGTTCAGCGAATGCTCTCGAGCCGAGCCGCGCGCGCCATGCTCCTCTTCTCAGTCCTTAACGGAATCTTCGTCAACCTGATGAACTACGGAGGGGATCGAACTAGCGGTGTTTATTTTCTCTGGCTCGTGCTCATCATCGATTGGATCGTCTTAACGGTGGTGATGGTGGTGCGCCGAATCAACCCGTGGCCCCCTATTCGAGCGAACCGGCGCACCGCGGTACTTACCGGGCTCTTCTGGGCACTCGGCATGGGATTCTTTTTCGAGTCCCTCTCCCATACCATGGTGGCATATGCGATGGCGGCGAAGTGCACCCACACTATCTTTATCGTCGTTCTGGGATACCTTATCTTTAATGAGCACGACTTTCGGAAGCGCTTAAGCGCCTCTGCACTGCTCGTGCTGGGCCTCTGCGTCTTATTACTGGGGAATTAATCCCGGCGCGCCGTGCGACGATTCGCAACCCACCACCCACCAATCGAGATGAGTGTCATCCTTTGCGAGACGAGGTCAGTCCGAAATCGATCGAGACGTAGAAAGGACCACCGGGGCTAGCACACGGAAAGAAGACAACTTCACCGTCCCCCTGAATAGCCGGAGCATAGGCACCGCGCGGTAGCACCGTTGGCCGCGCCATACCCACCGAGATACCGAGCTCGCCGAGCCGCCGTTTCGCATCACCACACACCATATTGGTGACCTCACCCACGACACTCAAAACATCCTCGCTCAGCTCAGTTTGGGGCTCACCTAACATCATAGCGGCGAGTTCAAGCGCGGTTTCGCTCTCAAAACTGACAACCATGTTCCCCGTTGTTGTATCGCCCCCGAGGCTTATACAACTGACGACCGCGCCCTCAATCCGATGGCTCGACACAAGCGACACCTCACCGATCGCAAGCGGTGCGAGCCCAAAAGCCCCCACCACGGTGCGTACCGATTCAACGAAGATGTCGAGAAGCCGGGGTTCCATAAACGATGCGACGTAGGGTAACCCCGCAATTTCGCGTGTCACAAGTGTGGAAATCGGTCGAACGCGCCCGAATCTTGAGATGCGCGCCGTTATGTCTTAAGGTCCAGCAGATGAGATCTTTGCTCATAATCTGCGGCCTGATCGGGCTCATATCGCGCGACGCAGCGGCGCAGCGAATGTACCGTTGCAACGGTATGGTTCAATTTTATCCGTGCGACCAGGAGCTTTTTAAAAAGCGCCCGAGCTCTCCGAGTGGCCGAGCAAAGGGGAGCACCGCCTCGAGCACGCGCTCAAGTGGTGCCGTGCGGCCGGAGCTCGCCCCCCCGGGAACGTACGCGCAGGTGTTAAAAAAATCGTACCAGAGAGCGGGAAATCAAGGCTGGTGGCGCGGAACCGTCAAGGGTAACGGCCACGTGCACCTCCACCTTCAGATAGTCCGAAACGGAGTCATAGAATCAACCCGTTACATGGGGAGCGTTTTACTCAAGGAGAGATCCACCTGGTTCAGCTTTAAAAGCCCCCTACCGGGCGGGCACGGCTGGTCGTGGAATATAACTGCGATTGCCTCATAACCACGCTATATCTCTCATTTTTGCAGCTTTGAGCAGATTCCGCGGCGGATCACGGCGGGATTTACCGAGAAACTGTAGACTTGGAAGCCGGGATCTGAAACATTGTTACTGCTTTACCCCGGAACGTTTTCAGTGTGTTGCCATCTGAAGAGCGTGTGGGCGAGAGTATAGGAAGCGTTATGAATCAAGTTCTGGACCTATCACTTGGTAATTCGATGACCCGCAGCGCCGCATCGGCACCGATGGGCACCCGCTTACCTGGGCTTGGCTTACCTGGCCTTGGGCGCGACCCTCTCGACCTCGACACCGATGCATCGGCTGGACCGAGTTCACGGATTCAAAGGATAGCGAGCCAGGCGATGTTGGAAACAGCCCTGCTGCCCGATTTCGAAGCGGTCGCTGCCGAGCGTTAAGTCGGCACTTCTTTCCACTCACACCGGTCTAACCTACAGCTAAATGTAGCTCCCCCAGTTCCGCTAAATTCGCCGGCTGTGCTACCATGCTCCAATGGTCGATCCTCAAAGCGCCCAACGAGCGAAACTCAGCAATTATCTTAAAGGGCGAGCCCCCTACTCAGTGCTCGATCGCGGAATCGATTGTGCGATCGCCGGGCGTGTGATCGAGTGCAGCCGCTCAGGCAACACGATCCATGGGGTCGTTGAGGAAAGTGAGGGCAATGCCCACACCGTAAACCTCCAGGTGACCTCACGGGAGTCGGTCGATTCAACGTGCTCATGTTCCGACCTTGAGGAGATGCACGAGCAGTGGTGCCACCATGCGGTGGCGTTGTTGTGGCGCGCCAGCGACCTCGGATTTCTGGAATCCGAATCCGGTTTTGTCGCGCGCGAATCGACTTTTCGAGTTAATCCCGGCTCCCCCGAGGAGATCGCAACGGTTATCACCGAGATGAAAGGCGCCCACGCGACCATCATCAAACCGTTTCATCCAACTGTCTCACTCATCTTACACCTCAACGGCGACAGGCTCGGCGTGAAGGTATTCTTCGATGGAGCTGATCAAACCCCCGGCCTTTTTCACGACTTTGAAAAGAAGTCAGATCGCGCGCTCGACAACATCCTACTCCAAGTTCTCGAGGATGAGGGATCGTGGGACGAAGAGAACCGATTGTGGTTCGTGAGCTCCAGCCGCGGCATCGAGATCATCTCGGGGATAGCACAGGAATACTCCGACGTCGTCGCCGATAACGGTCGGCAGATCCGCTTCGAACGGGAGCTTCTCGAGGCCCGCCTGGCGATTCACTGGCTCGCTGGAGCGGCCGAGCTCTCCATGGAGTGGATCCTTCCCGATGGTTCGACCGTTCCTCGGGAAGGCGATCTGCTCGGCACCGGCCCCCACTGGAGCGTACTCGGCCAGTCGCTCTATCGAATATCGCCGAACGCATCGCGAATTGGCTCCATTTTCCCCCACGCCTCCACCTTAACCTTGCCCCGCTCACGAGTGGGACCGATCCTCGAGACGATCGGAGGAGCCGCTGGACTCGGGCCGTTTATTCACATCGTCAACCCGGAGCTCCAACCGTTAAGCGAGGTGGCTCAACCGACTCCGGTGCTCGAGCTTGAGCGACGCGAGGACCATTCGGAACACTTCGCCTCCCGCCAGAAGTTTGAGATCCGCGCCCTTCTTGAGTTTGAATACCCGACGCCGCGAGAGGACGAAAACATCGTCTATCTCCCCGACCGCGTTAAAGAGAGGGAACATACCGAATTCCTCCGTTCGCTCGGCTTTGAGTTTCAACCGGAACATAATCGCTACACAATTGGCGGGGATCGCTCCCTCGATCTGATCGCTAAAGGAGCCGCCCTTTTTCCCGACACGTGGCGGCTGGCCGGACTTGAGGGGATCTCGAAAGGGATTCGTTTTAGTAATCTGTCGCTCAATATCGCTATCAATTCGCCCGAGGGGTCGAAACGGGGGCCGATCGACTGGTTCGATTGCCAAGTCACTCTCCTGCAGAACAACGCCCACCTCCCCTTGAGCACCCTTTTCAAGACCGGGCACCCCGAAAGCGACCGGTGGGTCCGGCTCGACAACGGATCCTTTGCTGAGATACCGGGTGGTGGACTGACGAATCTGAAGACAACTCTCGGCATGCTCGACCCCAGTTTTCGACTGACGAACACCCTCAAGACCCGTCTCAGCACAGCCCAGGCGATCGGGTTCAGCCGACTCCAGGACGACCAGTTCAACGTCGTGATCGACACACGGCTTAAAACGCTCTCGCGGAAGCTCAAAGACTTTAAGAACGTCGACCTCGTGCCGGTCAGCAAGCGGTTTCACGGCAAACTCCGCTCCTACCAACTCGAAGGGCTCAGCTGGCTCAACTTCCTGGGCGAATTCGAGCTGGGTGGGATCTTGGCTGACGAGATGGGTCTCGGTAAGACCGTGCAAACGCTGGCGTACTTGCAGCACCTCAAGGACTCGAAGAGTAAGCTTTTTAAGGCGCCCGCACTCGTCGTCGCGCCAACGTCGGTCATCACCAACTGGCTCTATGAAGCGCGGCGATTTACCCCCGGGCTCAAGACCCTCCTGCTCCACGGAATTCAACGTCGCGCGGCATTCGAAAGCATTAAAGATCACGACGTCGTGATCACCTCATATGCTTTGTTGCGCCTCGATCGTCCGCATCTTGAGAAGAATACCTTCAGTTACCTCATCCTCGACGAAGCGCAGAACATCAAGAACCCCGATGCGGCAACGACCAAGGCAGCCAAAGCGCTCAAAGCGGGACGCCGAGTGGCGCTCACCGGTACCCCCACCGAGAACCGCCCCATGGAGTTATGGTCGATCATGGACTTTTTGATGCCGGGGTACCTCGGCTCCGGTGAGTTCTTCCGTAACTACATCGAACGTCCGATCCTCGACGGGGGCCCGGCGGTTCAGGTGGGGAAATTTCTCAACGCCAAGACCCGTCCGTTCATTTTGCGCCGCACGAAAGCCGAGGTTGAGAAGGATCTGCCTCCGAAGATCGAGTCGACCTTGCATGTCGGGATGACGAAGTCGCAGCGCGAGCTCTACGGCCAGATCCTCGAGGAGGTGCGCCCCAAGGTGTTCGATGCAGTGAATAAAATGGGGGTACGCCGCGCAACGGTTTCAATTCTGGCAGCACTCCTCCGCCTCCGTCAGGTTTGTAACCACCCCAACTCGATCGACGCGCTCAAGGAGCTTCCCGGATACGACTCAGGCAAGTTCCAGCTTTTGAAGGACCTCACTCTCGAGGCGCTCGAGTCAGGTCGGAAGATCCTCCTCTTCGGGCAATTTCGGGAGATGTTGGCGATTATTCGGCGGTGGCTCGACGAGGCACAGATTAATCACCTCTACCTCGACGGCACGACCCGCGATCGTCAAGCGCTCGTCGACCAATTCAACACCGATCCTGAGGTGAAGCTCTTCCTCATCAGCCTCAAGGCGGGTGGAACTGGTCTGAACTTGACCGGGGCAGATACCGTGATTATCTACGACCCGTGGTGGAACCCGGCGGTGGAGAATCAAGCGGTCGATCGGGCTCACCGGATCGGCCAGACGAAAACCGTGTCGGTCTACCGCCTCGTGACCGAAGACTCGATCGAGCAGAAGATTATGGATCTGAAGTCGCGCAAAGCGAAGCTCGTCGATGCTCTCATCAACGAAAACGGGCTGTCGACTCTCAGTCTCTCGAAGAATGAACTCGAGGATCTGTTTAGCCCTCTGCCCACTGGCGAAGGGAGCGACGATGCTCCAGCGATCGAATAATCGAGCCCCCCAAAAAAGGCATGCAAGGCACGATAGTTAAATTTGATAGTGGGCGCCGCTTCGGCTTTATTCGACCAAACACCGGAGGCGACGACATCTTTTTTCACGCAAGCGCCGTGGTCTCGGGGCAGGAATCGATCGCCCCCGGAGCGACCGTTTCCTTTGAAACTACCCGGGGGGACAAAGGACCGAAAGCGGTTCAGATCCACCTCAGAGCGGCCGCCCCAGTCAGTCCATACAAATTCTTCGCGAGCGCGACCGTTCTCCTCACTGCAGTTCTTTACGCGGTCTTCGTGATGTACGCCGAACTGCCCCGCCTTTACGCCTTTCTGAGCGCTGTGAACGGAGCGACGTTTATCGTTCTCGGCTTCGACAAATCGAGCGCCGCACTCAGTTCGAATCGGGTGCCGGAAAAGGTCCTCTTTCTCTTTGCCGCTCTCGGCGGCGCACTCGGCCTCATCCTCGCGATGAAGCTCTTTCGCCACAAAACTCAAAAGCCCAGCTTCCAATTCGTCGTAGCGCTCATCTTGGTCGCACAGGTCATCGCCCTCAGACTGCTCGTCGCGCGTTGATGAGGTTCTTTCATCTCGCACTCCGTGGCTGCAAGCCCGTTCACCGTAGAACTTGCTGGCTGCGCTCTATCCGCACATTCCTCCACTTCCTTAAAGAGCGGAGCATTCGGTATGACCACCTGGATTTTAACCCACAGCCTCACGCGCGACCGCAAGCGCGCCGAGATCTTGCACGCGGTCGCCGAGCGCTGCAACATCGATGATACAGTGGGCAAAAGCCGCTGGAATCGCCTCCCGCTGAGCGGCCGCGCGAACCGCATCAACGTAGAGGCTCCCGAGCCTGCGGGCGATACTCCCAAGACTGATCCTTTCTGGATTGAGAATATCGATGAAGATGGCGCATGCCTGCCCTAGATAGCTGGCGCTTTCAATAACCACCGCGCGGGCGAGCGCATCGCCGTTAAGCGCAGCCTCCCCAACGATTTGGCCGGTGAGCGTTTCAAGTGGGAGCACGTCCAACGCGCTCGGGGGATGACGCTCTTGAAGACGAATTCGCGCGATGTCGGCTAACGCCCCACCCTTCGTTAAACCCTCGAGGCTCCCCGCCTTAAAAAAGCCAACCGGGCCGAAAGGCATCAGCCGGATATGTCCGACCTCCCCCGCGAGGTCCTCTTTGCCCCGATACAAGCGGCCATCGAGGATAAGTCCTGCGCCCATCCCCGTGCCGCACGTCAGATAGATAAGATTATCGACCCGCTTCGCGTGCCCCCACAACCATTCCGCCACCGCAGCCGCATTGGCGTCGTTCTCCATCCCCACCGGAGCGGCGAAAGCGTCAGCGACCCAGCGACGCACCGGCACATCTCGCCAGAGCGGCATGTTCGGGGGCTCAAGGATCAAGCCCCGTTTGCTCGACATCGTTCCGGGAGCGGAGATCCCACACCCGATAAGCTCTGCCCCATCGATCTC